>NZ_JBPJSP010000069.1:0-2877 GCF_051225715.1 Azospirillum sp. ST 5-10 | reverse complement strand
CGCACCTACGAGGCCATGCTCCACATCGTGTGTGCCGTCACCGTCTGGGAGTTCGTCGCCCTACTGGAATAGGCTCTTAGCTTCTGTCACAGACACCCGCATAGCTTGCACCATTCCGGACCAAGAGGCGATCCACCGAGCCCCTATTGTTGGACCAGAGAATGGACCATATCGACTTCGAACAGGGATCTTCAGCGGGTGTCGGTATCGGCCATTGCGTGCCCCCGCAACAGAGTCCCAAACGAACGCCCCGGACCAAACCTCCGGGGCGTTCGGTTTTATAAGCTTTCCCGGCGAGGGTGGACGCCGGATGGCGCAGCCCGATGCCCAGCCTGCCCGACAACTCGGCAGAGGGGGCCGATGCGGAGGCGGGGCAATCGCCGAGTCCGTCGGCCTCGAGGGTGAGGCGGGTGGCCGTCCCGCGCCCCGACCGCCGAAGCCGCGCTAGCTCTGGCGCCTCGCCTGCCACATGGCCGAATAGGCCGTCTCCAGCGAGCGGGCGAACGCCGGAGCGTCGCACAGCGGCGATCCCTGGACCCTCGCGCGCAGGGTCGCGCGCAGGTCCGCAAGGCCGGCGGCATCCTCCACCAGGGCGGCCGCCTTGGCGACGTAGTCGGCGGGGTCGTCGGCCACCAGCCGGTCGGCCAGGCCGACCGTCGCAAGGATGCTCTCGCTGATGCGTCCGGCCCACCGGTCGCCGCGCAGGGTCAGGACCGGCACCCCCATCCACAGGCTTTCCGCCGTCGTCGTTCCGCCCGCGAAGGGCGTCGGGTCGAGCGCGGCGTCGATGCGGCCGTACGCGGACAGATAGTCCGACCGGGGCGACTCCCCCTCCATCCGCAGACGGTTCGCGCCGATGCCGTGGGCGGCGAAGCGTTCGCGCAGGGCCTGGCGTACGCCGGCGTCGGCGAACGGCCGGGTCTTCAGCAGCAGGCGCGCCCGCGGCAGCGACGTCAGCAGGTGCGCCCACAGCTCCACGGTCGCCGGGCTGATCTTGGCCCGGTTGCTGAAGCACCCGAAGGTGACGGACTCGGAGGCGAGCAGCGGTGGCGGTCCGACGGGCACATCGTCCGTCGGCGGCGTGAAGCAGAGATAGCTGTTCGGCAGGCGCCGGACCGATTCCGTGAAATACCGCTCTTCTCCCGGCGGAATCACGTAACGGTCGGCCAGGATCCAATCCATGGCCGGCAGGCCGGTCGTGCCGAAGTAGCCGAGCCAGGTCACCTGCACCGGCGCCGGCCGCCGGGCGAACAGGGTCAGGCGGTTGCCGGCGGTGTGGCCGGACAGGTCGACCAGCACGTCGATCCCGTCCCGGTGGACGAGGGCCTCCACCGCGTCGTCGCCGACCCCGACGATCTCACGCCAGGCGTCCGTCCGCGCGCGCAGCCGGTCGGTCAGCCCGTCGCTCCGGCTGTTGTTGGCGTAGGCGACGACCGTCACCCGCGACCGGTCGTGCGCGCCCAGGACGCTTTCCAGGAAATAGCCCACGGGGTGGCTGTTGAAGTCGCCCGACACATAGCCGATCCGCAGCGGCCGCCCGGGCGTCGGCGGGGCGGCGGGAGGGCGCGCCCCCGCCGGGCCGACATGGCGTGCTCCCCAGGCGCGCGCCGCGGCGAGGATGTCGGCGTTCGTGCACTCCGTGGCGTAGTGCTGTGCCATGAGGAGGTTGCTGTGGGCCGCCGCGTAGCCCGGACGGTGGGACAGGGCGGTGCGGTAGGCGGCGATGGCCCGGTCGGGCTGGCCCTGCTCCTTGAACACGTTGCCCAGGTTCGACCAGGCTGCGGCGAAATCCGGCTGGAAGCCTATGGCGACGCTGAGGGACGCGGCGGCCTGGCTCAGAAGACCCTGGATCTGCAGTGCGTGGCCGAGGTTGTTGTGCGCCTCGGCATGGTTCGGCTTGTGCTGGATCGCGGCGCAAAAGGACGCGATCGCCAGGTCCGGCAGGCCGGCCTCCTGCAGGATGACACCGAGGTTGGCATGGGCCTCCGCGAAATCCGGCCGGATGGCGATGGCATGGCGGTACGCGGCGATGGACTCGTTCGGCCGCCGCTGCATCCGATAGAGGTTTCCCAGCTGGAACCGGGCGTCGGCGTGGTCCGGGTTCAGGCGAATGCAGGCGTCGAAGGCCGCGGCGGCATCGTCGAACCGGCACCGCGCGATCAGCGACATGGCGCGGTTGTGGTGGAACTCGGGAACCTCGACGATGGTCAGCGCCAGGCGGATGAAGGTTTCGCAGGCCTCGTGGTCGCCCTCCTCGGCGTGCAGCACGCCGAGGAGGTGCCACGCGTCGGCGTCGGCCGGAACCTGCGCCAGCACGCGGCGATACAGCGCCCGGGCCTCCGCCCGGCGTCCGGCCTCATGATGGCTCAGCGCATCGGCCAGCGTCGGTGGGCACGGTGTCCCGTCCATCTCAGCCGCCGTGCCCGACGACCAGGATGTCGGTGTTGCTCAGCGTGCGCACGTCGAGGGCGGCGATCGCCACCGCCGCCCCCGCACCGGTGCCGTCGGCGTCGAACGACAGAACGCCGGTCCTGCTGTCGAAGACGAACCAGTCGTCCGCGTCGCCCGGACGGTCCAGCGCGAAGTGGCCGGCCGACAGGGGGCCCGCCGCGATGGTGCCGAAGTTCGGACCGACGATGACGATGTGATCCAGCCCGGTCTCGAAGTCGGCGATCACGTCGCCGCCTTCCGCGGGATGGCGGATGACGAAGCGGTCGGCGCCGGCGCCGCCCCACAGGGTGTCCGCTCCCTGGTTGCCGTCCAGCGCGTCGTCGCCCATGCCGCCGTAGAGCGCGTCGTTGTCCTGGCCGCCGAACAGCGTGTCGTCCGCCTGCCCGCCGAACAGCGTGTCCGCCGCCTTGTTGCCGTACAGCACGT
>NZ_JBPJSP010000068.1:0-2917 GCF_051225715.1 Azospirillum sp. ST 5-10 | reverse complement strand
GAATGGAGAGCCGTATGCACTGAAAGGTGCACGTACGGTTCGGGGAGGGGAAGCGCTTCAGCGCTTCCTACTCCACTCGCGACGTGGCAGGGTTTCGTCTACGTGGCCTTCGTCATCGACACCTTCGCCCGCCGGATCGTGGGCTGGCGGGTGTCACGCACCGCCCACGCCGGCTTCGTGCTGGATGCTCTGGAGCAGGCGCTGCACGAGCGCCGGCCGGCCAAGGGCAGCGGCCTCATTCACCATAGCGACCGCGGCTCGCAATACGTTGCCATTCGCTACACCGAGCGTCTCACCGACGCCGACGTCGAACCCTCCGTGGGCAGCGTCGGCGACAGCTACGAGCCCGAAGGGCCAGCGCAGCTACAACGCCTTGGCGGAGACCATCAACGGCCTCTACAAGACCGAGGTGATCCGGCGCCGCGGACCCTGGCGCACCATGGACGCCGTCGAGTTCGCCACCCTGGAATGGGTGGACTGGTTCAATCACCGGCGTCTCCTCGAACCCATCGGCAACATTCCGCCCGCCGAGGCCGAGGCGCGCTACTATGCCCAAGCCGAGGACGTCGCCATGGCGGCGTAACTCAACCAAATCGGCCTCCGGGAATCCCGGCGCGGTTCAGGGTCGTAGCCCTGCTCGACAAGATCCTTGAACCGGCCGCCGTCGAGGCCGGCCTCGACGGCAAGTTCCCGGCTCGCCCGAAACGCGGACGGATCGATGACGTTCGACCGGATCTGGGTCGCCACCTTCCGGGCGATCTTGTCGGCAACGCTTCCCATGCGGACTCCTGCTGTTGGTTCGGCCCACGCCTCAGTGTGTGCGGACGTGGTGGCCATCGAGGACATGGGCATGACGTGCCGCGGACGCCCATGGCGATGCCGGTGGGCGTGCGGTTCGGTCACCGGGCCGTCGTGATGTACCGCTCGACCGAGCCTGATGGAGACACCCGACGTTGTCCAGCCCATCGGTTGCCTGTAAAATCCGAATTTGAAGGCAACCGAGGTGGAGGGGCTTGTGCGGGAACTCGGGCTGGCCATACAGACCATGTTCGCCGACCTGGAGCAGCGGTGCCTGGACGCCGAGTTCGACGCGGCATTCCCCACCACCGGCAGCTTCTCGAAAAAGGAGCGAAAGGGTCGGGGATACTGGTACTTCCAGGGGTATGAGGACGGCCACCGCTACAGCCGCTACGTCGGCCCCGCCGAGGACCCGGACATCGCCGCCCGCGTCGAGCGGTTCCGCGACCTGAAGGCGGACTTCACCGAGCGGCGGCGGATGGTGTCCGCCCTGAAGGCCGCCGGGCTGCCGTCGCCGGACGCCTTCACCGGCGACCTCGCCGAAGCCCTGTGGCAGGCCGGCGTGTTCCGGCTGCGCGGCGTGCTGGTCGGCACGCTGGCGTTCCAGTGCTACGCCGGATTGCTGGGGGTCCGGCTGCCCGCCGCCCATCTCCGCACCGGAGACATCGACATCGCCCAGTTCCACTCGGTGTCCATATCCGTCGAAGACAGCCTGCCGCCCATTCTCGGCGTGCTCCGTCAGGTGGATGCCAGCTTCCAGGAGGTGCCGCATCAGGCAGACGCCCGGCAGGCCACGGCGTTCCGGAACCGCAAAGGTTTCCTGGTGGAATTCCTGGTGCCCAACACCGGCAAGGACAAGCATCAGGGCAAGCCCACCGCCATGCCGGCCCTGGGGGGAGCCGCCGCCCAGCCCCTGCGGTTCCTCGATTTTCTGATCCACACCCCGGTCCGGTCGGTGCTGCTTCACGCTGGCGGTGTACCGGTCCGGGTGCCGGCACCGGAACGGTATGCCGTGCATAAGCTGATCGTCGCGGCGCGGCGGCGAGCCGACCCGAACGGCCGGTTGAAAACCGACAAGGACGTGGCCCAAGCCGGGATTCTGATCGAAGCCATGGCCCACAGGCATCACCATGATCTCGCCGACGCCTGGATCGAAGCGTGGTCGAGGGGGCCGAAGTGGCGGGAAGCCTTGGCCGACGGCTTGTCCCGGCTGCCGGACACCCAATGGGAACTGCTGGCCGACACCATCCGACGGGCCGGGGGAAGCCAAAAGCAGAAAGCGGAAGACGTTGGCTTCCGAAAAGGCAGGGAAGCCGGCGGAACACAAGAAGACGGCCGCCTTTAACCGCCTGAACGAGCCGCCTCCTTTGCGACCGTTTGGGCGGCCTGGAGTTTTTCTGCATTGGGAGCAGCTCGACGTCGATGTCAGCGTGCCCGGGCTGCTCGCAAGGCTTTTCGGGACCAAGGCATGGATGGACCGTCAGCGGGCGTCCAGGGCGGGAGCCACCCGTTCTTCCCTCAAGGCCGAAGCCGCGCGCCGCAACGGCGCGAAGGGAGGCCGTCCCTCCGCGGGCACCGCCAAACCCGGCCGGTGACGGATCAGCAGCACTCGTCCTCCAGCTTGCGCAGCAGCGCCAGCCCCTCCTCGTCCTCCTGTTCCTCGAACAGGTCGGCGATGTAGTAGACGTTGGCGCACAGCAGGCACAGGCCGTCGGCCTGGCGCCGGGCGGGGTCGCCGGCCACCGCCAGCTTCTCCTTGAAGCGTTCCCAGAAGGCGTTGGTCTTGGCCGGATCGTCGATGTGCCGACGCAGGCGGGCGACCACCCGGGCGGCGTTGTCCGCGCAGTCGATGCCCTTGAAGGAGACGTAGCGGTCGGGGGTGTCGGGGTCGCGGGTGTCGGTGGCGTCCACGGCGGCGGCTCTCCCAGGTCGGACGGCATGGTGGCCCCTTGCTGTGGGGCACGCCGGGCCGGCCGGCAAGACGTCGTGCACGAGCCGCCGTGCGCCGGCGCGAAGCGCACGGCGGCTGCACGAGCGCCACGCTTGTATGACTTCCACTCATCGGGCGACCTCCTGATAGGATGGTTGGCCTGAAGGCCGGGAGAGGGTCGCCGCGTTC
>NZ_JBPJSP010000067.1:0-3248 GCF_051225715.1 Azospirillum sp. ST 5-10 | reverse complement strand
ACCCGGTGGACGTCCGGCTTCTGCAGGGCGGTCATGATCTCGGGCCAGGCGGCGAAGGCGTCGTGCCACTGGGACAGGAGCTGGGGCAGGCGGTGCTCGGCGAACTCCGCGTTCCGGCGCAGCAGGGCGACGTCGTGATCGGTGATGCTGAAGGCGTCGAGGCGCTTGCGGTGGTGGTCGGAGGCGTCGTGAGCGGCCATCTCTCTTGCCCTTTTCCGTGTGGTCGGCGGTCGGCGCGAGCGGCGCCGTCGAACGTGCCTTCTACGGCAAAAGGGTCGCATCAGATTGCTTCAAATGCAGTCATAGGATCATTGTTGCGAATTCGGCCGAGAGTGCGGTGGCGCAGCGCCGCGTGTTATTCGGATCGGACGGAAGTTCCTTAACCAACGGCTGAGGCAACGCGCGCGTACTGCGCCGGGCCTGCGAAAACTTGCGCGTGTGCTCGCGCCGGGGACGCGCCGGGGCCGGGACGACGGCGCTCGGCCCTACGGCTCGCGGAACCCGATGACGCGGACCTCCGGGGGCACGCCGCCCGGATCGCTGCGGAACATCAGGGTGGCCCGGCGCTCGGAATTCGGCGGCACGAAGTCGAAGGTGACGTCGCTGGTCTCCACGGCCGCGCCGTCGCGCGCCAGGCGGCCCTCGATCTTCACTTCGGCGGCCGTGGTGCCGCCGCGGTTCTCCACCCGCACGTCGACGCGGTGGCCGGCGCTCGCCGCGCCGACGTGCTCCACGGTCGCCACGACGTCGGCCGGGCGTTCGGGCACGAAGGCGGCGAGATAGGCCAGATAGCCGATGGCCCCGGCCACCAGCAGCAGGCCGATCAGCGCCACCGCCCATTCCGACCACGGGATCGGCCCGGTCGCTGAGGTGGTGTGCGGCGAGGGGGAGACGTCGTTCATGGTCGGGCGCTCACAGGATCAGGCGGGCCGCCGCGGCGCCCATGGCCGACGGGAAGGCCAGCACGACGGTGGCCATGGCGGCCGGCTCCAACGCCAGGCCGTCGAGCCGTCCGAAGGACCACAGGGCGTACACGCTCATCGCCAGGGCGACGGCGTAGCCGGCGACGGTGTAGCGCAGGAACAGGCTCCACGCCGGGGTCTTCTCGGGCAGGCGCCGCTCCTCGCCGGTGAACCGCACGGCGTAGACGAAGGCGTGCATCAGCAGCAGCGACAGCGCCGCCAGCGCCACCGCATGCCACTCCGTCATCCGGTAGGCGATCAGCACCATCTCCTCGGTCGGCGCCACGTTGAAGGCGAGGAACAGGCTGCCGACGGCCATGACGAACAGCTCGCCGCGATAGCTGGCGACGTTCCGCTCCGCCGACGGGCTGTGGGTGGACTGGCCGAACTGGTTCTGCGCCAGCATCGCGCCGATGGCTCCGGCCAACGCCTGCAGGGCGACCTTGCCGACGATCTCGTCGACCGCCATGCCCGGCTCGATGACCCCGAACAGCAGCAGCACCGAGCCGCCGGCGACGAAGCCGACGGCGTAGGCGACGAAGGCGTCGACCACATCGTCGAGCCAGCCGAAGGTCGCCTCGAAGCCGATGTAGTGGGACAGCCCGACCAGCAGGGGGATGCCGAGGAACAGCATCAGGGCCAGCCGCTCGCGCTCCATGGTGAAGCCGAGCCACCACATCTCCATGGTCATGAACATCGGCAGCGAGAACAGGATGGCGCCGCCGAAGGCGCGCGCCACGCCGACCCAGAACTGCCGCTCGAGGGCCGTCGGCGAGGGTGGGGCGCGGTCGGTTGCGGCCATGGCGGGAACCCGTGCGGTGGATCGCTGGCGATGAAACACCCGACGGCCGCCTTGCGTTCACCGTTCCGGGAGGGTCACCCCGTCCAGCCACAGCGCCGCAGCGCGTCCGTCAGATGCGGCGGCACCGGCGCCTCGGCCTGCACCGGCGGCTTGGACGGCTGAAGCGGCAGCCGCAGCGCGCGGGCGTGCAGGTGCAGCGGCTGGCCGGCGGGGCCGCCGTACTGCGGGTCGCCCAGCAGCGGACAGCCGAGATGGGCGGCGTGCACGCGGATCTGGTGGGTGCGCCCGGTGCGCGGCCGGCATTCCAGCCAGGTCCAGCCGTCGCCGCGGCCGAGCACGCGGTAATCGGTGACGGCGCGTTGCCCCTGCGGGTCGACGACGATGCGCCAGCCGCCGCCGCGGTTCGACACCTTCGCCAGGGGCGCCTCGACGCGCCCCTCCTCGGCCGGCGGCTCGCCCGCCACCACCGCCCAGTAGGTCTTCTCCGCCAGACCGTCGGAGAACAGCTTGCCGAGCTTGCGCAGCGCCTTGGGATGGCGGCCGAGCGCGAGGCAGCCCGAAGTGTCGCGGTCGAGCCGGTGGGCCAGCGCCGGGGGGCGGGGCAGGCCGAAGCGCAGGGCGTCGAACCAGCGCTCCAGGTTCGGGCCGCCGCCGGGCCCGGCGTGCACCGGCAGCCCGGCCGGCTTGTCCAGGATCAGCACGAGCCCGTCGCGGTGGAGCACGCGGGCCTGGATCTCTTCCGGTGTCATGGCGTGCGCGCTCAGCCCCAGGCTCGGGTGATCAACTGGTCGATGGCGGCGATGATGCGGTCGCCCTCCGACGCGAGGGAGGCGACATGCTCGCCGAGGGTTGCCACGGATACGGACGCGATCTGCAGCGGGTTGAGGACGACGGATTTCCCCTCCACGGAAAAGGTCGGGGTGAAAGTCTGATCCGTGCTGCGTAAGGCTGCGCCGTCGAGGAGCGGGATAACGACGCGGCGTCCGGAATCGTCAAAGCGACGGGATTGGACGACGATGAGGTAGGGAATGCCGTCGCGCCGGGGGCCCTTGTTGCGATGGACGTCGAACTGGGCCATCAGAAATCGATGTGATCGTCGGCGAAGGAGCCGTACGTCGCGTCAAACTCGTTCAGTGCGGCGATGACCTCGTCCAGGCGGTGTTCCCGCTCGTCGCGTGCCTTCTTCTCCGCCGCGACGTAGTCCGCCAGCAGGCTCTCCACCCGCTCCGACAGGTTGCCGGTGAGTTCGCGGGCTTGGCGCACGAGATCCTCGTTGAGGGACAGGTTCACCGCACGCTTGGGCGCCCGCACGTCGTACCCTGGATCCATGTCCGCCTCCCCACCCGGCCGCCATGCGCATGATATGCGCATGGCGGCGACGGAAACAAGCGGAGGGCCTCAGCCCAGCACGGTCATCGCATTTGGCCGAGGATGGATCTTGCGAACTCGTCGGACCATCCTGAGCGTTTGCGCTTGCGGCGGAC
>NZ_JBPJSP010000065.1:0-4467 GCF_051225715.1 Azospirillum sp. ST 5-10 | reverse complement strand
ACCCGCGGGTTATGGCAGCCCAGCGGGTGCGCCGGGCGCTCCGGAAGCAGCGGCTCCATGCGTTCCCACAACTCACCCGGCAGCCGCCAGCCGTCGTCTTGAACCAACTTGCCCATTGAAACCTCCGGGCCGCAATGCACTGGACGTTCAACAGAGCAGGCGAAACCGGATCCCTACTGGAATAGGCTCTTATGCCGGCATGGACCTCCGGGCGCATTTCTGAGATGGCGGCCTGAGATGATGGCTGGAGCACGGGCGCTCGCCTCGGCGGCGCTGGCCTCGCGCTGGACGAAGCCGCTGGCTTTCGTCGCGGCGCTCACGCCGATGGCCTGGACCGTCTGGCTCGCCCTCACCGGCGGGCTCGGCGTGGAGCCGGTGGCGGAGGCCGTGCGGCAGAGCGGGCTTTGGGCCTTGCGCTTCCTGCTCGTCGCATTGGCGGTCACGCCCTTGCGGCTTGTGACAGGCTCGCGGCCCTGGCGCGCTTCCGGCGGATGATGGGGCTGTTCGCCTTCTTCTACGCCCTGCTGCATCTGCTGACCTATGTCGGGATCGACCAGTTCTTCGATTGGCGGGCGGTGTGGACCGACATCGTCCAGTGCCCCTACATCACGGTCGGCATGGTCGCTTTCCTGATCCTGTCGGCGCTCGCGGCGACCTCCGCCAAGGCGGCGGTCCGCCGACTGGGCGGACGGCACTGGCGGGCCCTACACAAGGCGGTTTTCCTCGCCGGGGTCGCGGGTTGCCTACATTACATTCTGCTGGTGAAAGGATGGCAGAGCCCGCCCTTCCTATACACGGCGGCGTTTGCCTTCCTCCTAGGACTACGGTTCGTCAGAAAAGCGGAACCGGCCGGGAATAATCGAGCCTTCCATCGGTCCTTCTCCCGTCATTCGACACCATTCCATAAGGAAAAGGCATCATGAAGTTCCTCGCACCCGCGATTTTCATCGCCGCAGCCCTGTCCACCGCCACCGCCGTTGCCGGCCCCGCCGCCGATCTGGCCACAAAGCATATCGAGGCCATCGCCTCGGGCGATGTCGCGGCCATCACCGGCGCCTACGCGCAGGGCGCCACGCTACACTGGGTGGGCGGTCCCCTCGACGGCATCTACAGCGGCCCATCCCTGGCGGAGGTCTGGGACAAGTTCGCCAAGGCACAAGGCCCGCTGAAGGCGAGCGTCACGAACATCGCGGAGAGTGCCAACCCCAAGGGCGCGACGGTCAGTTCAAACTTGGTGCTCACCGGCAAAAGCCAGATCAAGGTCCGCTACATCCAGCTCTACCGGGGCGGCAAGTTGGTGGACGAAATCTGGCAGGTCGACCCCAACCTGCCCGGCTGATGCCCTGGGTGAGGCGGCCAGCCCGGTACGGCCGCGACGCTTGGCCCCTCCCTTGCGCTGCAGGCAGACCTGATCGAACTGCGCCAGCCATCATGGTCGGTGCCAACGAGTTGACGGTGCCCGACACCCGGCGACGGAAACCTGCCATGGCCGATCAGCCGCACATTGACGGGCGACGGGTGCTTTGGCACCGTCGCTCCGAGCCTCAGACGGCAGCAATGGCCGGACCGCGGACATCTCGATTACGGAGTTCCCCATGGGTTCGAGCCGGATCTACGTCGGGTACGATCCTGGCGGCAAAGGTGCCAACGCGGTGGCCCTGCTATGGGTCGACGGAGGGCCGCGGCGCTTTGCGCTCAACAGGGACGTCGGATCCGTCGATGGCGCCATCGACTGGATCATGCGGATGGCCGGTGGAGGCATGGAACCGGCGGCGGCGGGCATCGACGCACTGTTGTGTTGGGAGACCGGCGTCGCCGGCCGAAGGGGACAGGACGAGTGGATCAGCCGCCAGATGTCCGCCGTCAAGAGGGAGGTCGCCGAACCGCATGGGCGGGCGTTCCAGGAGCGGCAGTGCAGGGCTCCATCCGTTCAGTCGGCCAACAGCCTGCGGGGATCCATGCTGTTCCAGGGCATGGCGGCCGCCATCCGCCTGCGCGAGCGCTGGCCCGCCATCCCGATCACCGAGACCCATCCCAAGGCCCTGCACTTCGCGCTCCGCAAGGCGACCTACCCGGAGGCAGGAACGTGGGAGCCCGAGCAGGACATCTGCCGATGGCTGCTGGACGCGCTTGGCCATCCGGAGGGTGACCCCATCAACTCCTCAGACCAATGGGACGCGCTGGCGTCGGCCTGGGCGGCGTACATGGGCCACTCAGGTGCATGGAGTGTCGATTTGATGCGTGCGGCGCGGTGCCCGATCCTCCCGGCCGGGCCGGTCCACTACTGGTGGCCAGTCGACCTTACGAGACGGCTAAGGGAGGCGGCCTTGGCGGTGCCTGCGTGAGTATGGACCACAGCGGCGATCCGCTCCACTCCTCTTCCGGTGGTGGGATCACCGCACTCTCGCCATACCGGCGCAACACCCTTATAGTCGCCCGCCCGCGTGGCATCGGAAAAAGCGCAGCATGACCAAGTACATCGTCAGCAAGTCCGACGGCGGGGATCTTGATGCCGTGAACCGCGGCATCACGTGGCTGCTCATCCAGGACGGGGATATGCGCCTCATCTACGGCACCAAGGTCTCGGTGTGGACCGACATCCTGGCCAGCACCGCCGGCGTGCTGCGGACAAAGGTTGGCGCCCTGTCCACGACGGCGCCAGCCGACGCCAAAGTGACGCGCGGCGTCGCCGCGGTCCTCGACGACCTGTGCAAACATCATCGCACGGCTCTCGGCGACGCCGGCGAGATGCACCTGTGCTACGGCGCCGGCACGGGAACCAAGAGCGGTGCCAATCCAGCACCAGAGCACCCAGTGCTGGCGCTCTACGCCGGAGAGGAGCAGTTCGCCTGGGTGGAGACGTGCGTCGGTGGGGACACCCCGTTCTGCGTGGTTCCCTGGAGGAACGCGGATGTCGCAAACTGGGTGTCGACACACACGCCGACCACGATTTGAGGAGCAGACACCGTGGTGCCCGACCTGCCGGCCATCACGGCCGAGTTCCACGCCGCCGTGCGCTGCGTCGCTGCCTGCTCACACCGGGACACCTGCCTGCGCGACTGCGGCACCATGATCCCCGAGCGGCCGCCCAGCCCGGACTACATCGGCCCGCGCTACGCCGGCTTGGTGATCGTCGGCGCCAACCCAGGCAACGGGTCCAACGGCACCCAGACGGCGAACGACACGCTCATGGAACGGTTGATGCGGAAGGTGGGTGAGGAACCGGACACTGCGGCCTTCCACGCCCTGATGAAGTTCCTGCCCACATCGATGCTCGAGTGGAAGCAGGTGGTCAGCGCCTCGCACCGCCAGATCCTCGGCTTCGACATCGAGGAGATCGCATACATCAACGTGGTGAAGTGCAAAACCGCGTCTGCCAGCGCCGATCCGTTCGACACCGTCGGCGAAGCCGTCACGCAGCGCTGCTGGGAAACCTACACGGCCTACCAACTCCGACGCCTTCGACCGAGCCACGTCATCGGCTTGTGGAAAGGCATCGACGCCGTCCTGGAGACCCTTGGCTACGACATCCAAGGCAAAACGTTCCGGCTGCCCAGGGGCGGTGACACGGAGGTGATCGACGTAGTGTACGGCTACCACAACGGCCAGCGCAGCCTGACGAAGGACCAGCGGCTGGCCGACGCCAAGCGCGTCGTCGACGACTTCCGGGCACAGCAGGTCAGGCACCGGACCGACGTGAAACGCCGCGATGCCTGACCCCACGGCAGCCAACCTCGAAGGGCTGCGCATCTGGACCGAGGACCCTCCGCACATCAGGACCGCCGCGCGTCCCGAACACGTTTTCCAGCCGTGGCTGCGCGCCATGCACCGCAGGGAGTGCGCGCGAGCGGGCGCCTGCCACTACGTCTATGTGCTGTGCGCCCCGGACGGGGTGCCAATCTACGTCGGCTATTCCGGCACCGACGACCGACCGCTTGATCACCGCAACCGTGCGACATCGTGCAACGGGATGCTCCTGCGGGAGATTCGCCGCATCGAACGGCTGGGTAGCGAGATCCTGTACGAGATCGACTTCGTCAGCGCGTCCGAGATCGAGGCGAAGTGCCGGGAGCAGTTCCTGATCCGCTGCTACGGCCGCCGGGACCGGGATCCTGAAGGGATCCTGTGCAATCTGCGTGAGGGTGGCGATGGGCCGCCGGCCTTCTCGGCCGAGACGCTGGCGCGGCGTGGCGACACGCTGAGGGGGCCGTTCCACGCGATCTGGGCGCACTGGTTCCACGAGTTGCCCGGCATTAGCATGGATTCCATCCCCATCGACCACACCAAGCGGCCGCGGCGATGCTTCGCCCTCGCTGCCGCGTGCCGCGCCGGCTGGTTCTTGACGGCCGGGTGAACCGCACCGGGTTTCCCGGAGGCGATTTTGCTTGAGTGTCAGGCGACACGTCAAACTGCCCCCCTGGCGCCACGAGGATCTGCCCCCCTTGAGAGAAGGGGAATTGAGGGATG
>NZ_JBPJSP010000064.1:0-4909 GCF_051225715.1 Azospirillum sp. ST 5-10 | reverse complement strand
TCGCCAAGGCCCGAAAGCCCTTCGAACCAAAGCTCGCCCCCTGAAAATAGGGCTTGCTCAACGTGACGGTATCTCACGGCTCCATGACGCCGAGTTCGACCAGTCGGGGGATTCCGAAGCAACTCCGGATGTAGCTGAATCCGAACCGGGTCAGCGGCATCGCCTCATCCCGCACGGGCACGGCGGCCGGGGGCGATCCGACGAGCCCCGCCTTGATCATTTCCCGTCCGCACCCGTTTTCGATCAGATACTCGCCGCCGCGAATGGTGAGCCGCCGGGGTATCGGGGTCCCCGGTTCGAGCATGATGCCGTTCGCCGCAGCGCTCGCGACGATCGCCTTCGCCATCCGTTCGGTCGGCGTGATGTGCCTTGTGCTGGGGTAAAGCGGCTCGAACTTCGGCCATGCAATCGGCTTGATCGGCACCGACGGCTGCGGACCTCCGATCTCGGCAAAGAATGCGTTGACGACCCGGCGGTCGGGATCGTCGGCCTCGCCGCCGAGCGATGCGAGCCGACGTTGGCGTGACTCCTCCGACGGGCTGGCGGTGCCCTCGCCGCCGCCGGTCTGGTTCGTCAGCGGCCCCGTTCCTAGATCGTGCCGACCGATGCGCCGGATCAGGCCGCGTTCTAGCCTGTGCGCGTCGGACTCGTCGTCGAAGAAGGCGGCCAGCGCGTACCGCAACTCGCCCCCCGTCCGAAGGATTTTGCGGATCAGGTTGAGCTTGTGCGACCGCCGCAGCGTCCCTCGGGCCTCCGCTTCGTGCTGGAAGGCCCGGTCGCCGCATCCTTTCCCGACGTAAAACGGCTGTCCGTCCGGAGTGCCGAGCACGTAGACGTAGTAGCGTGAAGCGCTCGCGTTCAGCCGGGCACGGGTCTCGGTGCGGTCGGCGAAGGTCAGGGTGTCGGTTTCAGCGATCATCGCCGATGTCTCCTTCGTTCAGGTCGTCGCGCCACTTGGCGATCAGCTCTTGCGTCGCTGCGGACGCGGCGGTGCGCCATTCCTGTTCACGCCGGTCGAGGGCATCCCGTAGCCGGGCCACGGCATCCTTCAGAGCCCCTTCGAGGACGCCGTTCCGGAGCGCGGTCTCGACGTGGTGGGCCGATCGGGAACGGGGGAACCATGTCGCCCCCTCGCCCTCCCCTCCGGCGGGCAGGCAAGGAACCCCGTCCCGCGACGCCGATCGGTCCAGCCAGAGCCCGATGTGGTCAGCATCGACGGGGGTCCAGGAGACGTAGTAGTTCTCGGCGTGCTGCCGGTCCGCGTCGAGCGGGGTGAAATTCCACATCATCGGGTCGGGTTCTGCGAGGGCATACGCAGGAGGCATGCGGAACACGGCCCGGTGCCACTCGCCATCGATCATGAGCCGGACAGGATCGCCGCAGACGATCGGCCACAGCGTGCAGGACGGGCTCAGCGGGATAGCGGGGCCGGTGCCGGCGATCCTCGCCTCGACGTGGGCCCGTGACTCGAACATGGGTCCGATCCTATCCGGGGCGGTGGTCGGCCCGAGGCAGAGGAGGATTTCCCTATGGACCAGGACCTCGGCTTCCACCGGCGTCCCCTCGCCTTCCTCGTCCGTCCGTACGGGCGGGTCTATGAGAATCTCCGCCCGCAGGGTCGCATGGGGAATCCGCACCAGAGGCACGCTCGGAAGGGGCGGCGCCTCTTCCCACGCCTCGAACCAGCCCTGGTACGCCGGTTGCGGCAGGCAGGCGTCGCCGCCGGGCAGGAAGGTCTCGTCCAGCAGGTCCCAGCGCCCCGGAACCTGCCGGGCACGCCTGAACAGCTCCGCCAAGCCGGTGTCGCGGGCGATCCGCTGCGACATCTCTTCGATCAACATGGCGAGCATGAAGCTGCCCTCGTGGAGTTCGTCGCCGCGCTGCCGGAGTTCCGCGTTCCGCCAGAGCGACGTCCGTTCGAAGACCGACGCCTTGGCGTCCACCGGGTCGAACCCGGCCATGCGGGCGACCGCCTCCGCCAAGTCCATGAAGCACTTCGCCCGCAGAGAGAGGCGCTCCCGTTCGCTCTTCATGACCTTCGGGTCGGTCAGGTCGGCCTTCGAGCGGACCATATAGTGGTGGATGCGCGGCAGCCCCTCCGGGAGGTCGGAAATCTGGGCGCCGGCCTCCTTGGCCGCGTCCGCGAGGGAGCGCAGCGCGGTGCCGGCGGCGAGGCCGTCGCCGCGCCCGAGCTTGAGCAGCCCGCCGCTCTCACTGATGAGCAGCTCGATGTCGTGCAGCTTCCGCTCCTTGACGGCCCGCATCCTGGCGAGACGGTCATCGGCATCGGGTGCCCTGACGATGTCGCTGTTCATGCCGGGCGCCTTTCAGTGCGTCTTCCGGTATCGCCGTCCGCGCCGTCCCTGGTGGACGGGCAGCACGGTGACGATTCGGGCGTTCGTGTCGCTCCAGATGACCGCGTAACGGGCGAGCCGGTCGTCGAGCGCGAGGGCGTCTGCGGTGCGGCGGCGGACGCGCAGCAGGCGGCAGTCGTCGCCGATGATCGTGTCCACGTCGGCGTGCTGGAGGATGGCCGCGACCAGATCGCGGCGAACGCCGCGGTTTTGGCAGCGGCGTTCTGCGTGGCTGGACAGTGTCATCATGATCTTGCCCTCGGGGTGGGGTGCGAACTGGCTTGATCATGCCCTGCCGTCCGCGCCCCCGGAATACCGAGTTGGCAGAATTCAATGTGAATTCCTGGCAAATTTCCTGGCAAGTAATGGCGGACGGACCCAGCCGATGGGATCGGACCTCGAACCTATGCCCGCAGGTTCAGTTCGACCCCGCACCCCTTCGCACGCACGCGCTCTATGGCCCTTTCGACCTCTTCCCTTGCCCACGGCGCCCACAGCCTCCAGGGCGGAAGCCAGAACCAGCCGCCGGACGGGTCCCCGACGGTGACGGCGGTGCCCTCCGCGGCGTAGGCAGCGGTCAAGAGGCAGAGCAGGGCCGCCCGCTTCTCGTGATCCCGCTCCTCGGCGAGGCGGTTCCCGGTGGCGGGGGGCATCAGCGTCGAAGATGACGCCGCCTCCGCCAGCACTCCCTCCGTGCAGGCGGCATCGTACAGCCGGTCGAAGCGCCGCCCACGTCGCACGCGGCCCACCCGCTCGTAGAGGTTGTTCGACAGCATCACGCCGAGAAAGGCATTCGGGAACGCCTCGACCACCGCTGCTCCCGCCGAGAGGCTGGGGCCGCGGAACGCCTTCGGCGCGGCGACCAGGACGGCGGCGAGCTGGGCCATAGTCTCAGCGGCCGCCGTCCGCAGAGCGAATCCGGTTCCGAAATGGCTCATGCCCGGCTTGCAGCGCTGCTGGAATGCCCCAAGCTGGAAGACGCTCTCGCACCCCCTGACGACATCGCTGGCCGTCCCGGCCGGCAGCAGCGGCCCGTCGATCGCGGCGAGAGCCGCGGAGAAGCCCGTCGGCATCCGGTCCCTGCGGCTGGCCCACGAGCTTCCCGCACGTGCCGACGCCACGCTGCCATCGGCGGCTCGCCAGGCGATCCCAGTCGTCTGCCTTTTTTCGGAGAACCCCACGTCAACCCCGAGGAGCGGAGGCGCTGTGCGGTTGCCCGCAGCCGTTGGGCGATCCGGTGCTTCGAGCAGAAGGCTCATCGGTTACCTCCTTGTACGATCACAAGTTCCTCGTACTTTTTTGGAATCCGAGGCTGGCTTCGGGGGGAGCGTCGCAGGCGAGCACTACGCGCGGGCAGCGACTGGGAAGGCCGGGCCACGGTTCCGCCGACGGCCGCATGACTTGGTCACGTTCGTTCGCGAGCGTGATCCCGTCGGCCAACCTCACGGCTTCGGGCATTTCCACCGCCAAGCCGAAGCGGGTGGCCAGCGCCGCAAGCAGCTTCCGTTCGGCCGCCGAGTAATCAGGCATCCGCTTCTTCACCGGACCGGGGAGATCGGACAGGTAAGCCTCAGCCGCATCGTGGAGCAGCCCCCAAAGCGCATGCTCCGGCGGGCAGAGCCGGGAGACGTGGACGCTGTGCTCGGCGACCGAATAGAAGCGGCTGCAGTGTCCGTTGAACCGGCAGAGCATGGCCATGACCCTCCTCCGAATCTGTGGACACCTCTGCTAAGCTCCCGCTGGGAGCGGAGAGGTGGACGATGACGACGAAACGGCGCTTCTTCACGGACGAGTTCAAAGGGGAGGCGGTGGCGCTGCTGGAGAGCAGCGGTCGGCCGCTGGAGCACGTGGCGAAGGAGTTGGGTATCCAGCCCTCGATGCTGCGCAACGGGCGGCGGCGGGTTAGCGGGACAGGGGGGGCGCCGCAGCTCCCCAACAAGCAGGCGGCGGCCCCCCTGTCCACCGGCGATCAGTCAGCGGAAATCGCTCGACTGAAGCGCGAGCTTGATCGCGTGCGCATGGAACGGGACATATTAAAAAAACTGTATCCATTTTCTTGGAGCCTCTGAAATGAGGTTCCGGATCATTGAGGACTGCCGCGACGAGTTCCCGGTGCGCATTTTGTGTGACGCCCTGGATGTGTCCCCATCCGGCTACTATGCTTGGCGGTCTCGGCCGGAGAGCGCCCGCAAGACCGCAAACCGGCAGTTGCTGGCTGACATCCAGCGCCTCCATGACCAGCACCGCAAACGCTATGGGGCCCCGCGCATTCACGCCGCCCTGCGGGCCCAAGGCCGAACCGTCAGCCGGGGGCGCGTCGAACGCCTCATGCGCCGTCATGGCATTCGAGCCCAACGTCCGCGCGCCTTCCGCGTCTGCACCACCGACAGCAACCACGCCCTGCCGATCGCTCCCAACCTGCTGGACCGCAACTTCTCGCCCACCGCGCCGAACCAGGTCTGGGTCAGCGACATCACCTACGGTGCGCCTCGACCCGGATGGTCCGGGGTGCGTATGTCTGGAATGCTGAAGAGAAAGGAGGAACGGAACGAACG
>NZ_JBPJSP010000063.1:0-5306 GCF_051225715.1 Azospirillum sp. ST 5-10 | reverse complement strand
ACGGCACGGCGGCGCGCGGCAGCGGCAAGCTGTCGGACGGCGAGAACGCCTTCGCGTTCGACACCGGCACGGTGCGCGTGAACGTCGATCAGAAGACCATCCAGCAGGCGGCCTCGGCCAACTGCGCGGCCAACCTGACGACGATCCAGGTGACCGACTCCAACTCGTCGAACGACCTGACTGTGCAGCTGAACGAGCGCAACACCAACTCGATCACGGTGCTCAGCCAGAACCTGACCTCCGGTGGCCAGGGCCTGCGCCTCGACTACGCCCAGAACGACTGGTCGGACCGCGAGGACATCGACAAGGCGGTGGAAGGCATCGACTACGCCAAGGACCACCTGCGCTCGGCCTCGCAGACGCTGTCCACCAACCTGAACGTCATCACGACCCGCGAGAACTTCACCAAGGAGTTCAGCGACGTGCTGGTGGAAGGCGCCAACAAGCTGACCCTGGCCGACCAGAACGAGGAAGGCGCCAAGCTGCTGGCCCTGCAGACGCAGCAGCAGTTGGGCTCCATCGCCCTGTCGCTGGCCAACCAGTCGCAGCAGTCGATCCTGCGGCTGTTCTAAGCCGGCAGCTTCGGGTAGGATCGTCCCGGGCGGGCGGCGGCGCAATCCGCCGCCCGTTTTTCTTTGGCGACGCGGTGTGATGGGGCCGGCACGGCCGCCGCAGCGCCGCCATCGCCGCAGCACGCACCGGGTTCTCATTCATGCCTCTGAAGTTCGTCCTGCGTCCCAACGAAAAGGTCATCATCAACGGTGCCGTCATCGGCGCCGGCGATCGGCCGGGATCCTTCTTCCTCTACAACACCGCCAACTTCCTGCGCGGCCGCGAGGTGCTGAAGGAAGAACAGATCGACTGCATCGAGAAGAAGCTCTACTTCGTCATCCAGCTCATCTACATCTTTCCCGAAGATGCGGCGCTGAACCTCGCGCGCTTCACCGGCATCCTGGAGGAGACGCGCGCCGCCCGGCCCGACAGCGGCCGCGAGCTGGACGAGATCGCGCAGCTGGTGGACGCGCGCAACTACTACCGGGCCCTCAAGATCTGCCGGAAGCTCTTCAAGACGGCCGGCGTCGCCGCCGACGGGGCGGGTGACGCCGAGCGGACCGACCCGGCGCCGTGACCCGGCCGCCGGCCGTGGTCGGGGCGCGGCTCGCCGACGCCGTGGCGCGGCATCGCGACGGCCGGCTGGAGGAGGCGGAGGCGCTCTACGCCGCCGTCCTGGACGGCGAGCCCCTGCATCCCGACGCCCTGCACCTCGCCGGCATCCTCGCGCACCAGACCGGGCGGGCCGGAAGGGCGGCGACGCTGGTCGCGGCGGCCGTGGCGTCCTGTCCCGATTTCGCCGAGGCCCATCGGAGCGTCGCCCGGCTGCGGATGGAAAGCGGCGACCCCGCCGCGGCCGCCGCGGCGTTCCGGCGCCTTGCCGTGCTGAAGCCGGACGATGCCGACGCCTGCCACGAGCTCGGCCTGGCGCTGCAGTGCGCCGGCCGCCACCGCGAGGCCGAACGCGCCTACGGCGAGGCCCTGGCGCGGCAGTCCGGGCACGTCGAGGCGCGCTTCCGCCTGGCCCAACTCTATCTCGACGCCGGACAGCCGGAGCTGGCGGCGCCGCATCTCGGCGAGGTGGTGGTGCGCGCACCGCGCCACGCCGCGGCGTGGCGCGCCCTGGCGCTGTGCCTGTCCGCCCTGCGGCATCCGGACGCCGAGCTGGCCCTGCGCCGCGCGCTCGGCGACAGCCCGGCCGACCGCGACCTCGCCGCGGAGCTTGGCCATCTGCGGCTGGCCGCCGGCCGCGCCGCCGACGCGGTGCCGCCCCTGCGCACCGCCGTCGCCGTCGAGCCCGACCGGCCGCGGTCGCACTTCGCCCTGGGCAGCGCCTGGCAGGCGCTCGGCCGGCCGGCCGAGGCGGCGGCGGCCTATCGCCGCTGCCTGAGGCTCGATGCGGGATTCGCCGCCGCCCTGAACAACCTGGGCATCTGCCTGTTCGGCCTCGGGCGGCCGGACGCGGCGGAGGCGGCCCTGCACCGCGCCCTCGCCTTGGAGCCGGACGACGCCGCGGCGCTCAACAACCTCGGCACCGGCCTGGAGGACGCCAAGCGGCTCGACCGCGCCTTCACGGCCTTCCGGCGCGCCGTGACGGTGCGCCCCGACTACGCCAAGCCGCTGAACAACCTCGGCAACATCCACGCGGCGTGGAAGAACCCCGCGCGGGCGGAAGCGTTGCGGCGCCGTGCCGTCGCGGCGCAGCCGGACTTTCCCGACGCCTACACCAACCTCGGCACGATCCGCCAGGACCAGGACCGTCTCGCCGACGCCGAGGTCTGTCACCGGCGCGCGCTGCGCCTGTCGCCCGGCCACGTCCAGGCGCTGACCAACCTGGGGCTGGCGCTGCAGATCCTCGGCAGGACGGAGGCGGCGGAACGGCTCCATCGCCGGGCGGTCGCGCTGCAGCCCGACTACGCCGACGCGCTCGCCAATCTGGGTCTGGTGGTCTGGCTGCGGACGCACGACCCGGACGCCGCGGCGGCGCTGCGGTGGGCCCTGGAGGTCGATCCCGGACAGGCGGTCGCCCGCTTCAACCGCGGTCTGATCGGCCTCGAGCGGGGCGACCTCGGGGAGGGTTGGGCGGGGTACCAGTGGCGCTTCCGCAGCAAGGGCTACGTCGACCGCCGGATCGCCGCTCCGGCCTGGGACGGGGAGCCGCTGCCTGGCCGCACCCTGCTGGTCTGGCGCGAGCAGGGGATCGGCGACGAGGTGATGTTCTCGTCGTGCTACGGCGACGCGGCGGCGCGGGCCGGCCGTCTCGTCGTCGAGTGCGAGCCCCGTCTGGTGTCGCTGTTCGCCCGCTCCTTCCCGAACGCCGCCGTGCGCGCCGAGACGGCGGCGGACGGGCGGGAAACCGTCGCCCTGCCGGCCGGCGCCGTCCAGGCGGCGGCCGGACGGCTGCCGATGGTGCTGCGTCCGGAGCTGGGGCAGTTTCCGTCGCGTGTCGGCTGGCTCGTGGCGGAACCGGAGCGGGCGGCGGCGTGGCGTCGTCGGGTGGACGCGCTGGGGCCGGGGCTGAAGGTGGGGATCGGCTGGCGCAGCGGGCTGATGACGCAGGAGCGCAAGGGGGCCTACACGCGCCTGGACGAGTGGGGTCCGCTGCTGGCGGTCCCCGGGGTGGTGTACGTCAACCTGCAGTACGATGACTGCGCGGCGGAGATCGCCGACGCGGAGCGGCGGTTCGGGGTGCGCATCCACCGCTGGCCGGACCTCGACCTGAAGGACGACTTCGAGGCGGCGGCGGCGCTGACGGCGGCGCTGGACCTGGTGATCTCGCCGGCGATGTCGGCGGGGGAACTGGCCGGGGCGCTGGGGGTGCCGGTGTGGCGCTTCGGCGGGCGGGACTGGACGCAACTCGGCACCGGCGTGCGGCCGTGGTTCCCGAGCATGCGGCTGTTCCAGCCTCGCCCCGGCGAGACCCTGGCCGACGACCTCGCCCGCATCGCCGCCGAACTGCGCCGCCTCGCCGAACCGCCGGCGGCGATCCGTCCGCCCGTGGCGCCGGAGGCGCCGTCGGTCGACGGGGCCGTGGCGCTCTACCGCGCGGGCGACGCCGAAGGGGCGGAACGCGCCGTCCGCGCGGTGCTGGCGGCGGCGCCGGCCCACCCCGCCGGGCATCATCTGCTGGGGGTGCTGCTGAAGCGCCGCGGCGACGCCGCCGCCGCGGCCGACCATTTCCGGCAGGCGGCCGCCGCCGATCCGACGAACGCCGCCGCCCACGCGGGCCGTGCCGGCGCGCTGCAGGCGCTGGGACGGGCCGCGGAAGCCGAGGCGAGCCTGCGCGACGCGGCGACGGCGCAGCCCGACGGGGCGGGGCACTGGCTGAACCGCGCCGTGCTGCTGGCGTCGGCCGGCCGGCCGGACGATGCCGGGCGTTGCGTCCGCCGCGCCCTGCGGCTGCGGCCCGATCTGGCGCTGGCCCACACCCAGTCCGGCAGTCTGGCCGCGGCCCGCGGCGACGCCGTGGCGGCGGCGGCGGCCCACCGGCGCGCGGTAGCCTGCGAGCCCGCACTGGTCGAGGCCCACGTCAATCTCGGTGCGGTGCTCAACGCCGACGGTGATCCGGCGGCGGCCGAAGCGGCGCTGCGCCGTGCCCTGCTCCTCGACGAGGGGCAGGCCTCCGCCTGGACCAACCTCGGCAGCGTGTGCGCCGCCCTCGACCGGCCGGTCGAGGCCGAGGCGTGCCACCGCCGCGCCCTGGCGTTGGACGGCGCCCTGGCCGACGCGCACGCCAACCTCGGCCATCTGCTGCGCCGGCTGGAGCGCTCCGCGGAGGCGGAGGCCGCCTACCGGCAGGCCCTCGCCCTCGCTCCGCGGCACGCCCAGGCGCACTACAACCTCGGGCTTCTGCTGCTGGAGCGCGGCGCCGTCCGCGAGGGCTGGGCGGAGCACGACTGGCGCTTCGCCACACCCCAGTTCCTCGGCCAGGGGCGGCGGTTCTCGGCGCGGGGCTGGCGCGGCGAGAACGTCAGCGCGGCGCGCGTCCTGGTCTGGCGCGAACAGGGGGTGGGCGACGAGATGCTGTTCGCCTCCTGCTACGGCGACCTGATCGCGCGGTCGCGGCACGCGGTCATCGAGTGCGACCGCCGCCTGGTGTCGCTGTTCGCCCGCTCCTTCCCGCGGGCGAGCGTCCGCCCGGTGACGGGCGACCTCCGCGACGCCGAGGTGCAGGTCCCGGCGGGGTCCCTGGCGCGGCACCTGCGCCCGGAGCTGGGGCGTTTTCCGTCGCGTGCCGGCTGGCTCGTGGCGGAGCCGGAGCGGGCGGCGGCGTGGCGGCGCCGGGTGGAGGGGCTGGGGCCGGGGCTGAAGGTGGGGATCGGCTGGCGCAGCGGGCTGATGACGCAGGAGCGCAAGGGGGCCTACACGCGCCTGGACGAGTGGGGTCCGCTGCTGGCGGTCCCCGGGGTGGTGTACGTCAACCTGCAGTACGATGACTGCGCGGCGGAGATCGCCGACGCGGAGCGGCGGTTCGGGGTGCGCATCCACCGCTGGCCGGACCTCGACCTGAAGGACGACTTCGAGGCGGCGGCGGCGCTGACGGCGGCGCTGGACCTGGTGATCTCGCCGGCGATGTCGGCGGGGGAACTGGCGGGGGCGCTGGGGGTGCCGGTGTGGCGCTTCGGCGGGCGGGACTGGACGCAGCTCGGCACCGGAGTGCGGCCGTGGTTCCCGAGCATGCGGCTGTTCCAGCCCCGCCCCGGCGAGACCCTGGCCGACGTCCTCGCCCGCATCGCCGCCGAACTGCGCCGCCT
>NZ_JBPJSP010000062.1:0-6961 GCF_051225715.1 Azospirillum sp. ST 5-10 | reverse complement strand
CTCGCCAAGTACAACCAGCTCATCCGCATCGAGGAGCAGCTCGGCGCCGCCGCCCGCTTCGCCGGCAAAGGCATCCTGCGGCGCTGACACCCTCCCGCACGTCTTTCTCCCTGAGCCTCGGCCACGGAATGCATCGGCATCCCGTGGCCTCTTTTTTGGCCGGTTCCGGCATCCGCGCCGGACGCCGCCCACCGCGGCCCCCGTCCCGTGCGGGGGACGGGAAGCCCGATCCAACCGCTCCAACCCCGGCACGGTTGCAATCCGCCATGCCCTGAATCACCATGCGACGGACCCGCCCGTTTCCCTGTCCGCGTTGTCACGGCGTGCCATGGCCGACCGCCCGAATCCCCAGATCTCCTCCCGCAAGCAGCCGGTCCAGGCGCGGTCGACCGAGCTGGTCGCGACGATTCTCGAAGCCGCCCTCCAGGTCCTCGCCAAGGAAGGGGCACGGCGCTTCACCACGGCGCGGGTGGCCGAGAAGGCGGGGGTCAGCGTCGGCTCGCTGTATCAGTACTTTCCCAACAAGGCGGCGATCCTCTTCCGGCTCCAGAGCGACGAATGGCGGCAGACGACCGACCTGCTCCGCCGCATCCTCGAGGATGGCAGCAGACCCCCGCTCGAGCGGCTGCGCACCCTGGTGCACGCCTTCGTCCGCTCGGAATGCGAGGAAGCCGCGGTGCGCGTGGCGCTCAACGACGCGGCGCCCCTCTACCGCGACGCCCCCGAGGCACAGGAGGCGAGGGCGTCGGCGGAGCACACCTTCCAGGCCTTCATGGGTGAGGTGCTGCCCGACGCCGCGGAGGCGACCCGTGTCCTGGCCGGGGACCTGATCACCACCACCCTCGCCGCGGTGGGGAAGGGCTTCTCGGAAAGCCCGCGGACCCCGGCCGAGATCGAGGCCTACGCCGCCGCAATGGCCGACATGTTCTGCGCCTATCTCGGCAGCCTCGGGCACGATCCGGCGTGCCGCGGCGACGCGGTCGCGGAGCGCGGCGTTCCCACCCGCAAAACCTGAACAGCGGCGCCCGGCCTTGCCCGGGACGGCCGCCGCCGCCCGCACCCGCCCCGGCCTTTTCCCAAGGGAATCCTGGATCGCGACGGTTGTGCATCATGCGGTGCCGGAACGCGAATAGGGAACCTGACGAATTCGTCGTATTCTCCAGACCGGTTCAACGATGCACCCATCACCGACCGGAGACCGGCATGACCACCCTGACGACCGCCCCGCTGGCACCCCTGCTGGACCGCTTGTTCGCGCAAGCGGCCGCGGCATGGTCGGCGACCCCCTCGGTTGCCGAGTACTGGTCCGGGCTCGACCCCGAGGAACGGGCGCGCCTGATCCGCAGCAAGAGCGACTATCGCGGCTTCTACGAGCGCCTGAAGGATCTTCCGCTCGCCGTCTCGCGCGAGACCGGCCTGCTGCTCTACACGCTGGCGCGCAGCGGCGGCATGCGCACCGTCGTCGAGTTCGGGACCTCGTTCGGCGTCTCGACCCTGCACCTCGCCGCCGCGCTCCGCGACAATGGCGGCGGCCGCCTGATCACCAGCGAGTTCGAGCCGTCCAAGGTGGCGCGGGCGCGGGAGAACCTCGCCGCGGGCGGCCTCGCCGACCTGGTGGAGATACGCGAGGGGGACGCCTTGCAGACACTGAGCCGCGGACTTCCGGAGACCGTCGACATGCTGCTCCTCGACGGCGCCAAGGGCCTCTATCCCGAGATCCTGGGCCTGGTGGAAGGCCATCTCAGGCCGGGCGCCCTCGTCGTCGCCGACGATGCCGACCGCAGTCCCGACTACCTCGAGCGCGTGCGCTCGGCCGACAGCGGCTACCTGTCCGTGCCCGTCGCCGAGGGCATCGAGCTGTCCATGCGGCTCGCCTGACCCGTCTCAAGAAACTCCGTTCGGCACGCCGGCGACGGCGTGCCCCGACGCATCCCGGCGCGGCCCCACAGGGACGCGGACGCTTCCGCCGCCCCGAAAACCCATTGCCGAATCCGAAAAGGACCCCGATCCATGTCCGACACCACCCGAACCGCGATCGTCACGGGCGCCTCCCGGGGCATCGGCGCCGCGCTGGCCAGGAGGCTGGGCGCGGACGGCTTCCAGACCGTCGTCAACTACGCCTCCAGCGCGGCCGAGGCGGAGGCCGTCGTCGCCGAGATCCGATGGGCCGGCGCGCGCGCCCTGGCGATGCGCGCCGACGTCGCCGACGCGGCGGCGGTGACGGCGCTCTTCGACCGGGCGGAGGCCGAATACGGGCCGGTCATCAAGGCGAACGGCGGCCGCAATTGATCGCCCCGGACCGCCGCGCCCCTCGGAGAGCCCGATGACGACCCGATTGCGCCGTGACCCGGCGCAGACCCGCCTTCTGCTGCTGACCGCCGTCCTGTTCGTGTCCTATCTCTGCGTGGCGATCCCCCTCCCGGTCGTGCCGGTCCACGTGACCGGACGGCTCGGGCTCGGCAATGTCTGGGCGGGGCTGGCGGTCGGCGTCGCCTTCCTCGCCACCATCGTCACCCGGGGGCATGCCGGCAGCTTGTCGGACCGTCGCGGCGCCAAGACCGCGGTGCGGCGCGGCCTGGTCTTCTACGCGGCGGGCGCGCTGGTCTCGCTGGCGGCGGGCCTGCCGTTCGACGCGCCGGTGACGGCCTTCGTGATCCTGCTTGCCGGCCGACTGCTCCTCGGGCTGGGCGAGAGCCTGGTCGGCGTCGGCGTGATCGCCTGGGGGATCGGCCTCCTCGGCCCGGCGCGCTCGGGCAAGGTCCTGGCCCTGGTCGGCGCCGCCATCTACGGCGCGCTCGCGGTCGGCGGGCCGCTCGGCGTCGCGCTGCTGGAGCGGCTGGGCTTCGCCGGCGCGATGGCGGTCAGCGCGCTTCTGCCGTGCCTCGGGCTGCTGGCGATCGCGCCGATGGCGGGGGGTGCCGCGCATCCCGATGCCGAGCGCCCGCCGCTGTTGAGCGTCGTCGGCCGGATCTGGCCGCACGGGCTCGTCGTCTGCCTGCAGGGCATCGGTTTCGCCGCCATCGGAGCGTTCTTCGTCCTCCACTTCCTCCGCCAGAACTGGGACCATGCCGGGCTCGGATTCACGGCCTTCGGCAGCGGGTTCGTCCTGGTGCGCGTGCTCTTCGGCCACCTTCCGGACCGCCTCGGCGGCCTGCCGGTGGCGACCGGCTCGCTTGCCGTCGAGGCGGTCGGCCAGCTCCTGATCTGGAGCGCGCACGATCCGGTGCTTGCGCTCGCCGGTGCGTTCATGACCGGCCTGGGATGCTCGATGATCTTTCCGGCGATGGGGCGGGAGGTCGTGCAGCGGATCGAGCCGCATCTGCGCGGCACGGCGCTGGGCGGGTTCTCGGCGTTCCAGGACCTCGCCTACGGCCTGACCGGCCCGGTCGCCGGACTTCTGGCCGACCGCGCGGGGTACGGCAGCGTCTTCCTGGTCGGCGGTGTCGCCGCGGCGCTGGGATTCCTGATCGCGCTCGTCCTGCGCCGCGCGTCCGCCGCCGTGCCGCTCCGACGATGAGCGGACCGCGAGCGCGGTCCCGCCACCGCTCTGTAACAGTTTGTATCAACCCGGAGGGGTTGTTACCGGACTGATACACGATAATCCGCCCGCCGTCCGGGCGCCCTGGCTATACTCCGGCAGATATAAACGAAATCAAGAAACGGGGCCGACGCCACAGCGGTCCCAAGAGTCGGGGGAACACCATGGAAGACTCGCGACGGGTGCGTTCTCGATCCCTTGACGCGGCGTGTTCGGCACGCCGCTCCGCCGACCGCACCAAGCCGCTGAAGCGGCTGCGAACGCCGCCGTCTCCGGCCCGCGTTCCGCGATAATCCCCCCGAGACCCCTCCACGCAGCGCCTGCGGCCGATCGCGGTTCCCTCCGCGCCCGGCCGGGCCGCCACCATCGAGACAGGGACCGGCGCCCGTCGGCGCGCCGGGCACGGCTTTCCCGGCGGGGCGTCCGTCCGCCCCGGCGACCGGGCGGAGCGTGCCCGAGCGGCCGCGCACCCCCGGCCGGTGCCCGCCCGCTCAAAGGACAGCATCCATGACGTCTGCGTCGTCCCTGCGCGAGATCACCGCGCCGCTTTCCGGGCTCCTCGTGCCGCTTGAGACCGTCCCCGACCCGGTCTTCGCGAACAGGATGGTCGGCGACGGCGTGTCGCTGGACCCCACCTCCGACAATCTGCTGGCCCCGGTCGACGGCGTCGTCACCCAGCTGCACAAGGCCCACCATGCCCTGACGATCCGCACCGACGACGGGCTCGACGTGCTGCTGCACATCGGCCTCGACACAGTCATGCTGCGCGGCGAGGGCTTCGCGCCGCTGGTCGGCGAGGGCGACCGGGTGCGCGCCGGGCAGCCGCTGATCGCCTTCGACCTCGACCAGGTCGGCCGCACCGCGCGCAGCCTGCTGACCCAGATCGTCATCGCCAACGGCGACCGCGTGCTGGCGATGGAGCCGGCCCGCGGCCTCGTCGAGGCGGGCCGGAGCGTCGTCCTGCGCGTCCGCCTCGCCGGCGCCGCGGCGGAAGCCGCGCCGCCGGCTGCCGGCGGCGACGTCCTGCTGTCGCCCGAGGTGGCGCTGCCCAACCCGGCGGGGCTGCACGCCCGGCCGGCCGCCGTCTTCGCCGCCAGGGCCAAGGGCTTCGCCGCCGACATCGCCCTGCTGCGCGGCGACGCCGTGGCCAACGCCAAGTCGGTGGTCGCCGTCATGGGCCTCGCGACGCGGCAGGGGGACCGCCTGCGCGTGCGGGCCAGCGGGCCGGACGCCGAGGCGGCGCTCGCCGCCCTCGCGGCGCTGCTCGCCGAGGGCTGCGGCGAAGCGCCGGGACAGGCGCCGGCACCGGCCGTCGCCGCGGCGCCGTCGCGGCGGCCGGCGGAGGCCGGCGACGCCCGCACCTTCGTCGGCGTCTCCGCCTCGCCGGGCCTGGCGCTCGGCCGGATCTTCCAGTTCCGCCAGGAGGGGCTCGCCGTGGAGCCGACCGGCGGCCCGGCCGCCGCCGAGCACGCCGCCTTCACGACGGCGCGCGCCACCGCCGCCGCCCAGCTCGACGCGCTGAAGGTCCACATGGCGACCCCGCACAAGGCGCGCATCCTCGACGCCCACAAGGAGCTGCTGGAGGACCCCGAGCTGCTGGAGGAGGTGCGGCAGCGCATCGACGGCGGCGCCAGCGCCGCCTTCGCCTGGCAGCAGGCCTTCGCCGGCTGCGCGGCGCGGCTGGAGCTGCTGGACAACCCGCTGCTGCGCGAGCGCGCCGCCGACGTCCGTGACGTCGGCCGGCGGGTGCTCGTCCAGCTCGTCGGCACCCGCCAGGGCGACGCCGCCGTGCCCGTGCCCGAGCAGGCGATCCTGGTGGCGGAGGAGCTGACCCCGTCCGAGCTGGCCGGGCTCGACCGCCGCCGGGTGCTGGGGATCTGCACCGTCGGCGGCGGCGCCACCAGCCATCTGGCGATCATCGCCCGCTCCTTCGGCCTGCCGGCCGTGGTCGGCATCGACGATTCCGTCCTCGACCTCGCCGACGGGACGCCGGTGCTGCTGGACGGCAGCCGCGGCACCCTGCGGCGCGACCTCGACGAGGACGAGCGGGCCGACGCCCGGCGCCGCCTGGCCGAGCAGGCGGACCGCCAGCGCCAGGAGCAGGCCGCGGCCCATGCCCCCGCCGTCACCCGCGACGGCCACCGGATCGAGGTGGCGGCCAACGTCAGCGGCGCCGAGGACACGCGCGCCGCGGTCGCCGGCGGCGCCGAAGGGGTGGGCCTGCTGCGGTCGGAGTTCCTGTTCGACGAGCGCACCGACCCGCCGGGCGAGGACGAGCAGGCCGCCGCCTACCGCGCGGTCGCCGACGCGCTCGGCCGCGAACGCCCGCTGGTGGTGCGCACGCTCGACGCCGGCGGCGACAAGCCGCTCGCCTACCTGCCGCTGCCGCGCGAGGACAACCCCTTCCTCGGCATGCGCGGCATCCGCGTCGGCCTCGACCGGCCGGACCTGCTGCGCGTCCAGCTCCGGGCGATCCTGCGGGCCGCGCCGGTCGCCGACCTGCACGTCATGTTCCCCATGGTCGCCGGCCTCGACGAGCTGCGCCGCGCCCGCGCCATCCTCGACGAGGAGCAGGCGGCGCTCGGCCTCTCGGCCAAGGTCGGCATCATGGTGGAGGTGCCGGCGGCGGCGGTGCTCGCCGGCACCCTGGCCCGCGAGGTCGACTTCTTCTCCATCGGCACCAACGACCTGACCCAGTACACGCTGGCCATGGACCGCGGCCACCCGCAGCTCGCCAAGCAGGCGGACGGCCTGCACCCGGCGGTGCTGCGGATGATCGCCATGACCGTCGAGGGGGCGCACGCCCACGGCAAATGGGTCGGCGTGTGCGGTGGCATCGCCTCCGACGTCATGGCGGTGCCGGTGCTCGTCGGCCTCGGCGTCGACGAGCTGTCGGTGGGCGTCCCCGCCATCGGCGCGGTCAAGGCCGTCATCGGCCGCGTCACCCTGGCCGAGTGCCAGGCGCTCGCCCGCGAGGTGCTGACCCTGGCGACGGCCGCCGAGGTCCGGGCCCGGCTCGCCCCCTACGGCGGCTAGAGCAAGATTCACACTCCTGGTGATGCCACCTGGAGTGACCCCGCTCTAGCGACCCCCGGGCGGCGCCGGCCGCTGCCCCGCGATCACGCTTTTCGACGATGGACCCGGCCGGGCGGCACGCCCGCCCGGGATGCGCACGAACCTTGCCCAACGGGAGGTATCATCATGTCTCCGTTCGCGTTTCTGCAGAAGATCGGCAAATCGCTGATGCTGCCGGTCGCGGTCCTGCCGGTGGCGGGCCTGCTGCTCGGCATCGGCGCCGCGGATTTCGGGTGGATGCCCGACATCGTCTCGGCCCTCATGAAGCATTCCGGCGACGTGATCTTCGGCAACCTGCCGCTGATCTTCGCCATCGGCGTCGCCGTCGGCTTCACCGAGAACGACGGC
>NZ_JBPJSP010000061.1:0-7134 GCF_051225715.1 Azospirillum sp. ST 5-10 | reverse complement strand
TCGCCAAGGCCCGAAAGCCCTTCGAACCAAAGCTCGCCCCCTGAAAATAGGGCTTGCTCAACGTGACGGTATCTCACAGGAGATCCGCTCCGGCGTCCACTCCGGACCGCTGCCGTAGCGCCCCGGGCTGGTGTAGAGTCCGCACCGGTAGGTTCCGCCGTCTTGCTCCAGAGCCGGGCAGGCGCCGCGCGCCACGCCTAGGACCTCGAAGGCGACATGACACGGCCCGTCCAGGCAGCAGCAGCCGCACCGATTGCAGGGCCGGCCGTAGCCGGGCGGCGGGATCACCGGCGCGCCGGGCATCATGACGTGCCGCCGGCATCAGTCGACGCCAGCCGCTCCAGGGCTTCCAGGCACGACAGCCGAGCGTCACCGGCGACGACCGCCTCCAGGAAGGCTGCGGCACGCTCGATCTGTGGCACGTCTGTGGCCGACATCTCCCGCCCGCCCCACAGCAGCACACCGCGGAGAAGGGAGGCCGAGTCGCCGACGGTGCGCCGCGGCACGATGCAAATCGCCGCCCTGGCGTCACCGAGCTTCCGGCCCACTTGCTCGGGGACCGGGCTATCGTCGCCGTCATCGGCCTCGGTCAGCCGGTCGAACTCGGCGAGGAGGGCGGGGGTGTAAGGGGAGCGGGTAGGCAGCATGGCGGTCGGTTTCCCTTGCGCGGCGTTCTACTCATAACGTATAGTATTTCGGCTTCTGCGTCAACGCTTTTTGGGTAAAAATATGCATGATATAACTTTATTGCCGCTGCAATGCCGGGCCGCCCGCGGCATTCTCGGGTGGGACATCAACGACCTGTCAACCGCCACCGGTCTGACACGTAAGACAATTTCCGACTTCGAGAACGGCAAAACGGGCCCCCAACCCCGGACGCTGCGCGACATCCGTCATGCCCTAGAAACCGCGGGCGTTGAGTTCATCAATGCTGGCGCTACGTCGGCTGGCGGCGGGGCAGGCGTCCGTTTACGCGAAGGACAAACTAGCCAAGAGGATTGACAAATTGGGGGTACAGCGCATCATCAGTCCCCAGGGAATAGCGCGTGCAGGCCAACCCATCTCTGATTAACGAGACATCACCATGCTGGAGCGTCTTGGGGTTGTGATATACCTGCTGGGATGCAGCATAGCCGTTCTCTTTGGCGCGACGTCAATATACATTCTAGCAGTCGGAACGTCAGATGAGCGTTTTCTTGGACTGCTTGCAGCTGGCGTGGCGATCATTTCATGGTTGTTCGGGAAGGCAATACTATATGTGCTGGCAGATCGGTAAATGGAGGTGTGGGATTATGTAGTATTGCAACCACGGACAGGTAAATTCTTTCGTTATTGCCCGAGAATGCGTGTTGTCTATTGATGTATGTGTCCTACGGTGACAGAAATGAGCGAGCCTAGAAACCATCATTATTTGCCGCAATTCTACCTTAGGCCGTGGTGCGGTGATGATGGGCGTGTGGCAAGCTATCATCTCGTAAATGGCAAGGTAATGTGCGGAAGGAAAAGCACTAAGTCTATTGGTTCCGAAAGAGACCTTTATGCCTGCCGCCGTGATGGGCCGATGCCACGCCAATGGGTTGAGACAGAGTATATGACCCGAGAGGTTGATACGCCAGCAGCCGAGGTTCGAGACAAAATTTTAAACGGCGAAATAGAAAATATTACGCATCGAGAACGAAAAACATGGGCTCGTTTCATGTCGTCTCTGTTCGCGAGAAGGCCTGATGTCATTGGCCCGCATAGAGACGCGATGATGGAAATAATTGCTGGAGTTATATTGCAAAATCCGCCAAAATCGCAGCCAGATATCACAGAAGAGGAAGTTTTTGCTGCATTGCGGCGCGCCCCAACTGGCGCGATGCAGGATATGTCTTTGACGGCTATGATATATTCAATAGAAAACAGCGAGGTATATGATTGCATTCTTAGAGGGGCATGGGGACGCGCTGAGGTAGCGGGTTCTCGACTCCAATTTATGACTGGAGACACTCCTGTCTTCAGGGTGGTGGTTCAAGAAAATGGTAATATCGTGTACTTAATGTCAATATCTCCGGAAGTTGTTTTTTTCTGTTCGCGAGGGTCAGACATGATAATTGACGGCATGACTGGAAGTAGGGCCGTTGATTTAGTCATTATGTATAATAAGGGTGTCGTTAGAAATTCGAGGAAATTTGTCGTCGGTCGAGACTGTTCCCTTAAGTGCTTTGTCGAAACGTACTTTTCTTGCGGCAATTAGAAGATTTGGTTTGTCTGATCAATGCGAAGTTCTGCAGTTGCTGGTCCTCTTCGGGCTTTCGCTGAGGGCATTGGCGAAGCGACTTGGTTAGGGCATTACACCGTCAGCGACATCTTGGGTCGTGGCGTAAAGGAGTTCAAGCGGCTTCGCTCGGGCCGGCAACGACAAGTTCCGACGCATGTGACTAGGAAGGGAAGCGCTGCTGACCGTCGCACGCGTCGCCTCCTGAAACTGCACACGGGGGTGCTCACTGATGCTCTGCGTTCCCCGATCCGATACCGGCCGGTGGAACGGTAAAGGGGGCGGTTAGCCACCTGAGTCTAATGTTGGCGAATGGCTTGGTCTCGCTTCGATGCGGCGGTGAGGGAAGTCCAGGCCATGGAATCGGGGCGGCTCGCTCCGCCCGCATAATCGGAACGGCGCCAGCTGGCGGCCGCCGCGGGCGTGGTTGCCGCCGGACCCACCGCCAGCGGCGCTGGTCCGCCGGTCTATGTGCTTACGTTCGGGAACAGACGATCGCGGGTGCGGTTTTCACCTGCCGAGTGCCCCATCCCGCGCCGTGATGTCGGAGGCGCAATCTTCCGCGCCCCAAGCGCGCGCATCACTGGCCCAGCAAGAGCGTCGCCTGTTGGGGTGATCAGCAGCGATGCGTCCTGGAAGTGGCTGCTTCGGGTCAGCACGGCGGCCGTCTTCGGGATCTTTTGCCCCTTCGTCGCGGCCGCCCTGGGCATGCCGTTGAAGGATTCCTGAACCAACGCCTCGAGCCTGAGAGCCTCGTCGGGATCTTCGGGGAGGGGGATCTCCAGCTAGGGCATGGCGCCCTCGCCTGATCAGTTTCCATGACAGGATGGCCCGTCGTTTCAAACAGGTCAATCACGCGGCCCGCGGACGTGTATGATGGTCGGTCAGGGCAGGGCGCGCCTCTACGCCGGTGCGTCTGCCGCAGCGGCTTGTGTCACCGGCTCGACGACTACCCGCACCCGCGCCGCCCAGCGTTCCAGGGCGTCTCGCTTCTCCGACTGGTAGGCATACCGGTCGTAGATCGCGGTCACACCCCCTTCGACGTGGTTCTCGATTTTGCTGATCACCAGACGCGGCACGCCTAACCGGGCCATGCCGGTTGCCGCCGTGCGCCGCAGATCATGCAGCGTCCAGGGCTCGAGCGGCTTGACCCGCTCAGGGTCGTCGCCTCGCGCCTTCGCTTCCTTGCGCCGCAGTTCCAGCACGGCGGCGTCCAGCCGCTCCTTTGCCTTGGAAAAGCCGTTGAAGGGCTTGCCCGTCGTATCCCCTGGCGCGGCATCGTTCCCGCCCTCGACCTTGTCCGGCCGGCCTGGAAACACGAAGTCGCCGATGCGCGGCTGCGCTTTGATCACCTCGATGGCCAACGGCGACAACGGCACCTCGTGCTCCCGGTCCCCTTTCGTCATCCCGCGCGGGATCGTCCACACCCGACGCCCAAGGTCGACGTCCTGCCACCGCATTGCGCTGGTTTCGCCCTTTCTCTGCGCCGTCAGCAGGGCCACCCGCACGAACGGACCGAAGGCCGGACCCATGTCCGCTGTCGCCTGCCAGACCAAGCGCACCTCGTCATCGGTCAGCACCCGCTGGCGCTCCGATTCTGCAGCCGGCGGCTTCACCCGGTCACAAGGCGACGCAGCGACGATGTCCCGCTCGATGGCCCAGTTGAACAGCTTGCGGATCGCCGCCAGCGTGCGATTCGCCAGCACGGGAGCGCCGCGGTCGACGATGGCGTCGAGCAGCTCGATCACGTCCCGCCGGGTGATCGAGCCGATGGGACGCTTCGCCCATGCCTTCACCTCGGTGCTCAAGATGCGCTCCGTTTCCTTCGCCGACTTCGGCCGGGTGTTCGGGCGCACATAGCGAGCAACGAACTGTTCGGCGATGTGGGCGAAGGTGTCCACCTTCGGTTCCCCCGGTCCCTCTGCCTGGCGCTCGCCCGCGGGATCTTTCCCGGCCGCGACGGCTTCGAAGACGCCACGCGCCGCCTCGTGCGCCTTCGCCAGCGACAGGGCAGGGTAGACGCCGAGCTTCAGGCGGCGTTGGGCGCCGGCGATGCGGTACCGGACGAACCACGTCTTCGTGCCGTCTCCCTGGGCGCTGTCGGGCGCGACCCTCAGCCCGAGGCCAGGCATGGCGATGTCCCACAACTCCAGGCGGGCGCCACCGGCAGGAACGCGGACGGTCTTGACGCGGCGGTCGGTCAGCTTTTCGGAAGGCATGACGGGCTCCTGTCGGCCGTGCCCCAGCGGGTCAGTTGCTCTTCGTGGGGCACACATGGGGCACAGAGATGGGTGCGCTTGCCAGTGATTCCGTGTTACGTCATGTGGTGTGGGGCACAAGGAAATGCAGCAAATCCGCCGGAAAATGTGATCCTATGTCAGGTGCTGTTACGTGATAGCACCTAACTTTTAATCAGTAGGTCCTGGGTTCGAGCCCCAGCGCGCTCACCAATCAAACCCCTGGAACGGTCAGCGTTTCAGGGACTTCCCTTTCCAAGCGTCGGAGATTTTCCAACTCCGAGGCCGCCGCGCGATCGGCCGAGCGCGTGGTCATCCGGTTTGGCCGGCCCCCCTTTTCCGCCGCCCGCCGCCGCCCGGCTGGCACGGACGTTGGAGCCGTCGATGCACCAAACCTCAGCATCAATCGGGGATGTCGCGCCACTGTGCCCCGTGTGGGGCTTCCACATCAGACCGTTGATCGCTTGCCGGTGATCCCGCTGGGGGCCGCCGCCCTGTCTCCCGGTCCACGGCATCAAGTCTGCAATCCGTTTCCATTGCGCCTCGCTCAGCTCATACCGACGACGCCGTCCGTTCCCGCGGGGCATCCCTCCCTCGTCGGCACCTTCGCCACCGTGTCAACCCGTCGTCAGACAGGACTGGAATCAGCATCTGTGCCGGGCCTGACATTTTGGACCTGTGAGGAGCGGCTTTCGGCCAGAAGGCGGGGCAGCGCTCGGATTGAAACGTCACTGTGCCGGCGTCGGATTTGCTCCTGTGCAGCGATCGACACGATCGAGGGATCTCCGAGCCCGTTCGCCAGAAACTGTATGAACGGAAGGCCGTAGCAAGGCGCATACAACTCTAAATTTTCGACGATCGCATCCCGATTGCCGAGAGCATGGACCAGGATCGTGTATCTCCAGCTGTTTATGTAATCCTGTCGTTTTTCGCTTCGAAGTCCGAATCTGGCAGGGACCAGACCAATAGCTTTTTCCTCGCGATTCGTCCAAGCGTACATTTCCTCAAGAGTATAGAGGCACATGCTCGTTACTTGATCGCGAACAGCGGCTTTTATGGTGTCATCCGTGCGGTCAGAGTTCAGGGAGGTCAGCGAATCAAATCGGAGCCGGAGATAGTCGCGAAACAGACTGTGCATGTGGGTGCTGCGGTGCGAACTCGCGCTGACGAGGTAACTCCTGAACGCGATCACCACTGCGGCGGCCGCGATCGCTGCGCTGGCCGCAGTGGCGAGATTGCTCCACAGTGAGATGGCCTGTTCCACGCTCTTGTTTGTATGCAACGTGAACAGCGTCGTGCCGACCTCTGCACTCCAATGGAAGAAATTGGAGAAGGCGGGAACGATCCACTCATTCCGGAACGGGACGCCGACCGCGAAGACCAGCAAAAGAGCCGCGGCTAAAACAAAAACCCGCCTTTTTGTTCGACTGTCCGGCGCCGTTGACGGTGACACATCAATGACGGGATCTGCGGTACTGCTCTTCATGGCACCGCACCTGAATGAACTTAAACGGATGAACCATCATACCGATGAGTCCGGAGCGAAACCAGATTTCTCGGCGTATAGGCTGCAATGGCGGTTCTCAATCGTCCGATGCACAAGCATCTGTGTAACTTGAACCGCGCCGGGATTCCCGGTGCCCCCTTTCTCGAGAGAATGGGGGCACCATGACGAAGCGGACGGCAAGGCGGTGCGCACCACGGTCGGCGCCTCCCTTGCACACCTGCGGGGCCGAGCCTTCCCCATCGCCGGTGGTCGCCCACGGCTCCGGGAGCGTGGCGCCGCGGCGAGCGCGCGCGTCGTCCCCGCCGTGACGCCGGTGTCCATGACCCAGGAGGCGGCGGTCGACGGGACGCCACCGGCCGTGGCGTGAACGGCCGTCTCTGCCGCACTGCGGCATCTCCGGTCAAAAACGTGGCGCCGAGAACGGATCTGTGATATTTCCTCGCCGTCTCAAACGAATCGGAATGTGGAGGTAATATGAACGTCGAAGATCGCAAGGATCTGATCGCTCAAATGCCCGGCCACGACGCGGAATGCGGCGCCGAGACGCCGGTCGGTTCCAGGAAGAACACCGAAAGCATCGACGAAGACTACCATTTCGCCGCGGCGCTGGCGCATCGGCCGTCGGCGCACTGATCCAACGGGCCGGCGCGGGCCCGTCGCCCGCGCCGATGTCTACATTTTGCCGCGAAACTGTCCGGCAATCGCCCCAACGGGTGGCCTAGGTTGGACGGGTGACGGGAACCGAAGGAGGCACCACGTCGTCGCCGGAACGGCCGACGACGATGCCGCCGGTTCCCCCCCGGAACCACCAGGAGAAGCCCCCGATGACCACCGACCGCACTGGCCTCCTCTTCGAGGCCGACTTCGACAGCGGTTCCAGTGTCACCAGCATGGGATTCAAGTACTCCGGCAACCCGTCATCCATGACGACGGTCGATGGCCAGCGCGGAGTGCAGCTGACGCTCGACCACTACGGCTCGAACGACTACAACTACCGCACCGAGATCCAGCCGAACGCCCTGTCGTCCTCGCACTTCAGCAGCGGCATGTTCGCCGAGATGGGCGGCGAGTTCTGGTACAGCCTCGACACCTACATGCCCGAGAGCTGGTCGCAGACGGACAAGTCCGACACC
>NZ_JBPJSP010000060.1:0-12824 GCF_051225715.1 Azospirillum sp. ST 5-10 | reverse complement strand
GAACGCGGCGACCCTCTCCCGGCCTTCAGGCCAACCATCCTATCAGGAGGTCGCCCGATGAGTGGAAGTCATACAAGCTGGGCTTCGGAGTTCAGTGTGATCGGGAGATCATCGACGAAAACGACGCGCCGGCATAAATATTACAACACATACGCTCGCCATCCTCAGATATATCCCGTGACCGCTCAATCATTACTGATGAGTTTTTAAGTTTTATGCTCTGATCTGCGAATTTTATTTTTGTTGTTAATCATACTCGCTCAAGCAAGTAGCTCACGACAGGAGAATCCATCATGAAAACCGGTAAAAGAGATGATGTCCTCTTGGAGGCCTTCCATGTCTGGCGAGCGAGTAGCCAAGGCGGACAGCCAGGAGACCCCGGATATGACCTCCGTGCTCGGCAGGAATCGGAGATGTCGGAAGCCGTCGCCAAATTGCCGGCGCGCACCCCCGCGGGCGCGCTGGCGAAGTTGGCGATGTTCGCAGACCAGCTGGAGGACCTTCAGCTTGGGCGGTGCGACTCTGAACACCCGGCGGTGTATCTGAAGCGCACACTGCTTGCGGCTGCCGAGCGCTTCGGCGGGCCCCTCGGCGAAGCAATACACTTTGGCATCGAAGAGGCTGAGCGACGCGGCCAGAAGAGCGCTGACGACGGCCGAAACATCCTGAAGCTGTCAGAGCAACTCCGATCCTCTATTGGATTGGAAGAGAGGACGAATGCCTCTCGCTCCGGCCGGACAGTAAAGGGGGTTCTTCTTGAACACCGTATTCTAGAAGCTCTCCTTAAACTTCAGCCGGACGAACGAGAGCAATGGGTTCAGCAGCTCGAGCGATTCGTTGCGGACGTGGAAGCGGCAGAGGCTCAGTTCACGGAAACCTATCGCCAACTCCGTCGAGATGCACGGCGGCGCCTTTGGGCCCAGGCAACCGAGTTGCGCGATCAACCTTCTTCCGATTTCGCCGACGCGGTGAATGCCTTCGGCGAGGCCGGGGCCGAGGCGGTCGCCCTGCCTGTCCAGCCCAGCGTCGCCATGGTGGCGGCCGGGGCCCGGATCGGCGGCATCAGCGAGGAACAGGCCCGCGCGATCTATGCGGCGATGGCCGAGGCCTTCCAGCAGGAGCGCGCGGCATGAGCAGCGTCGTCCACCTCCCTCGCCGCGGCGCCACGACCCGCCCCGCGATCCGCCTGGACCTGCACCGCGAGCCCACCAGCCGCATGGCCGACTGGCAGGCCGACGTCATCTGGGAGTGCCGGCGGCACGCCGAGCTGTGCCCGGCCGTGTTCGGCTACCTGAAGCGCACCGACCTGCTGCACCGCTGCACCTTCCTCGCCAGCGACACGCCGGATGGCCCGCTCCTGTTCCGCTACATCGGCGCGCCGACCATCGCCGTGCTGGGCCGCGGGTGGGCGCGCCAGCAGCTCGGCCGGCCGCACGTCGACAACCCCCACGCCGACTTCCCGGCCCACCTCGGAACGGAGTACGCGACGGCGATGGAGGACGGGCCGGTGTTCAACCAGATCGCCATGCACGGGCTGGGCGCCGACCCCTGGCTCTACAGCCACGCCCTGTGCGGCTGGCGGGCCCGGGACGGGCGGAGAGCCGTCCTCTCCGCGATCGCCCTTCACTGACCCCGGCGCGCGGCGAGGGCGCCGAGGTCCATCTGCACCCCGCCGCGGCCGAGCCTGAGGAAGTGCAACGGCGGGCGCTCTACGCCGGCCTGCTGGTAGAGGATCGAGGGGCGCCGGTCGATGTGGCGGGGCCCGGCCTTCGCAGCGGACCACACCGGGGCGATGTCCGGCGTCACCACCCCGCACCACCAGCTCGGCGCCCAGCGGGCCCACGACACCACGCGGACCAGCCGGCCGACGACGTGGAAGACGCCGCGGCCGCGCAGCGTCGGATGCGTCCAGCCGGCGGCGATCCAGCACACCAGGCCGTCCGTGTCGAACGGCAGGTCGGAGCCGACGAAACACCGTTCCCCGGCCGGCGCGTCGCCGGGGCGGTCGTAGAACATGGACAGGTCGGACAGGCGGTCGCCGAACGAGCGGCCGGTGCAGTCCACCAGGAGCCCGGCCTGCGTCGCCACCACCTCGCCCGTGTCGTCGTCGACGGCGCCGACCCAGAACGAGGGAAGCGACGGCGCCCGGTGCAGCAGCGGCACCCACGAGTCCAGGTTCCGCCGGTTCACCCGGGCGAGGTCCTGCCAGTCGTCGGACAGGATGGCGGTGAGCCGCCGGGCCCGGAGCGAGGCGCAGAGGGCATCCCGGGCCGCCCGCAGCATGGCGGCATGGGGCGCGTCGGGGAGAGGGAAGGTTTCGAGAAGGGCACGCTCACCGACGCGCGCGTCCGCGAGATCGAAGCCGCTGGCATCCATGGTCAACACCTCGTGAAACCAGATGGGAATCGCTCGCTCACCGGCATTCCCGCAGGCGGGCCCGCTCCACCTTGTAGTCGTCCAGCATCCGCCGGAGCGCCGAGTTCGCGGGCAGCGCGTCGAGCTCGTCGGCGGCGCGCGCCATCGTCTCGCGGCCGTATTCGACGACAACGGGACACACCGACGGGTCAGAAGGAGCCGTCGCGCAGCCGGCGAGCAGTGTCGTCGCCAGCAGCGCGAGCGGCAGCTTGGTCCTGCGCATCGCGGATCTCCATCGTCTTGGCGAGGGTGGCGGCGCGCTCCTGCTGGCGCCCCGCCCGGCGCTGGGACGCCGCGAAGGCCGCGAGCGTCGCCAGCAGCCCGACGGCGGCGAGCACGTAGCCCGCCGCCTTGCTCCACAGCAGCTTCAGCAGCGTCATGACGCCCCCGCCGCCCGGTGATCCTGCCGCCGACGCCACAGCATGAAGCCCACGCCGATCGCCAGTACGGCGGCCGCCAGCCACCCGGGATGGACTTCGGGGAGGGACCCCCGCAGTTGATCCCAGATCGCACGCGCCGCGCCGACCTGGTTGACGACCTCCTGCGCCGCGGCGATGCCACCGGCCACCGCGATGCTGGCCGCCCCGCCCTGCACCGTCTTCGACTTCGCCAGCGGCTTCATGGCGTTCGGCGGCGGCAGCTCGAGCCGGTAGAACAGATGGTCGCCGACGGTCGCCACCGGCTTGCGCCCCTTCGCCCAGGACGTCCGCGACGCCGCCGCCCTGGTGCAGTAGTGATCCGCCCCGTTGGTCACGTCCTCCAGCCGGCCGGCCAGCACGTCGTCGGCCACCTCGAGCGCCAGGCGGTACGCCGGATCGGCCTCCGTCACCGCCAGCAGCTTCGCCCGGTTCGGGTCCTTGGCGAGCCAGCACGAGAACTGCCAGGGGTCGAGGCACACCGCGCTGAACGTGTCGTCGGGGATGTCGTCGGCCTTGTTGCGGCTCCACCAGCGCGGGTGCGTCGCCCTGTTCCGGATCACGCAGGCCACCGCCTCCATCCCCTTGTGCCCTTGGCCGCGCGCCTCGCCCCACAGGGTGCGGGCGACGATCTCGCGTTCGCTCTTCATGCCGTTCTCCATCATTCCGCCGGGTGCGTGCCCGGCCGCAGCGCCGCCACGAGTTGCTGCACGGCGGACCGCGTGTCGTGCATGGCCTGCTCCATCCGCGCCAGGCGCTCCGCCACCACGCCGCGGCTGTCGTCGTGGTCGTCGGCGCGGCGCTCGAGGGCCGCGACGCGCTCGACGAGCATTCGCACCAGGTGCACGAGGCCGGAGACCCGCCACAGCACGCCAGCGCAGAAGGCGACCAGACCGCCGCCGGCAACGATCAGGTCGAGGGACAAGGTCACGGTCACGGCGCCGTCCTCCCAAGAGCGCGACCCACCGAGCCCACGGCCCGTGCAGCCCGCATCACCAGCGCGTCCCTGTCGTCCGGCCGGGACGCCTCCACCGCTCCCAGGAGGCCGCCCTTCACCAGGGCGTTGCGCATCTGCGCCGCCATGGACGGAGGGACGTCACCAGGGGGAACCCTCGTCAGCAGCGCCCGCGCCACGTCCGGGTTGAGCATGGCCGACGTCAACAGGTCGTCGATGCGCTGTTGGACCGAGGCGCGGCCGGCGCGCAGAACCTCCGCGCCCAGCACGCCTGCGACCGCGCCCCAAGGCCCGAACGTCAGCGCCCCCGCAGCAGCGCCGCCGGCCGCCCCGCCGGCGCGTCCCATGGCGCCCAGCAGTTGACCAAGGAACGTCGACGTTCCCGGGAGATCGGCCATCGCCGCCGCGTTCTGCGCCGTGTCCGAGCCGCCGCCGAGGCGCGATCCCGTGACGCTCCGCTGCATCCGCCGCAGATCGGTCGCCACCGCTTCCATCGTGTCGAGTTGCTGGCGATCGAACACCAGCTCCAGCGCCGGCCTGTTGTTGGCGACGAACCGCTGGAACCGATCGGCCGACCACAGGCCCAGGCCGGTATCCCCGGCCTCCCCGGTGCTGCGCAGCGTCCGCTTGATCGTCTCTAGCACCGCCCGGCGCAGGCCCGCGTCACCCCCCACCCGGGGCCGCAGGGCATTGCCGCCGGCCAGCGCGTCGACCGCGCGCAGCGCCTCGCCGTGCCGCTGGAGCCAGGACGAAAAGCGGTTCACATCGAGCGAGCCATCCGGGTTCATGGCACCGGTGCGCAGCGTGTCCGCGGCGTAGTCCGCCAGGAGACGCCCGGCCCGCTCCGGATCGCCGACCGCCTGCACCAGGGCCTGGATGTCCTGCACCGACCGACGGTTGGTGTTGAAGAACCGGGCCGCCACGTCGGCATCCGCCACCCGCCACCCGCCGACGCGGTCCGACGCCAGGACGTTGCCCACCTGCCCGCCCTTGAACCGCTCGGCGAACTGCCGGTATTGCTCGTTTGCCCCCCGGTACCGGGCCGCGTCTTCCGGCCCGAAATTCGGCTCCAGAGCCTGTTGCGGCATCACCGACGGGTCAGTGCGCGGCGGCGCCGTCTCCGGCATGGGCGGCTGAGCGTCGGGCGCGACGCCCCCGTCCCCGGCCCGACGTGCGGCGCCGCGCATCACGTCCAGCGCCGAGGCCCCGCCGAACATCTGCCCGGCCGCGCCAGCCTGCGCCGCCTCGTCGGCAAAGGACGTCAACGCCGCCGTCGCGCGGCTCGCGGAAACACGGGTCAGGTTGGGCCCGTAGGCCGCGGTCAGGAACTCCAGCGCCAGCGGGTCCAGCGGGTTGAAGGCGTCCGCGTTGGCGACGACGTCGCCCAGCGGGATGCCGGAGGACCGCGCGCGCTGCACCAGGCGCACCGCTTCGGCGATGGCCGCCGCCGGGTCCATCTCCCGGCCGACGTCGCCACGCTCGATCGCCGCCCGCAGCTTGGCGATCGCCGGCGCGGCATCGGTCAGGGCCCGGCCCAGCGCCCGGATGTTGTCGTCGCCCGTGTCCAGCAGCGACGAGACCAGTTGCGGGTTGTCGTAGGCCCGGCGCAGCGCCGCCCCCTGCAGCCGGCGCCGCCCGTCGACGCTCAGCCGGCCTTGCCGGTCGGCGAAGCTGTTGACGTCGGTCGGGTCCAGCTTCCCCGCGAAGGCGCGGACGAACTCCCGGTTCTCCGGCGCGTCCAGCGGGCCGCCGCGGTAGAGATCGAGGACGTCGCCGCCGAGCCGGTCGGCATCGAGCGCCGCCCGCTCCGGCGCGCTGTAGGCCATGCCGCGCCCTGCGTTCGCTTCCCGCGCCACGCCCCGCCACTGGTCGGGGCTGAGATCCTGTTCCGGCAAGCGCACGAGCACCGGGTTGCGCATGCCTTCCGGGTCGAACCCCTGCGCCTTCAGCCAGGCGCGATAGTCGGCGCTCCGCTGCCCGCGGGCCGAGTGCGCCATCATGATGGAGCGATACCGCCCGTTCCCGTCGATCACCGTGCCGTCGGGCCGCACGATCGGCGCGCCCGAGCCGAGCTCGGCGCTCGCCCCAAGCCGGCCGGGGTTCAGCTCCCGCGCCGTCTTGGCGATCATGGCATCCGACGCCGCCCGGCCGCGGTCGCGCGGCTGGAGATCACCGGTGGCCGGCCGCAGCGTGTCGCCTTCGACGAGGGCGAATCGGACGGGCAGAGGCCCCGCGGTTTCCGTGTAGACCACATTCCCGACCGCCGGCGCCGGACCGGTGGCGTCCGAGGGCGCGGCAACCGGCGTGGGCGCCGCATCGTCGGCCGCACGCCCGCCCCTGCCGATGGCGTCGTCGAGCAAGCCCAGCAGGATGGACATGCGGCGCACCGCCCGCGTGTCGCCACCGGTGGCACGCTCGGCGCGGATCGCCCCCTTCAGCTCGGACTGGAGCGCCTGGATTTGCCGGAACGCCTCGACGTCCGGCATGCCCTGCACCGTCTCCAGAAGGCGCCGTTCCGTGGCGCCCAGCGCCGAGGCCTTCGGCAGGTCGGCCACCAGTTGCCGGACCGTCGTCTTGACGGGCGTGATGTCCAGCGCCAGCGCGCCTTCCGGATCGATCCCGGCGTAGAGGTTGCCGAGACGCGCCTTCTCCGCGCTCTTCGCCGCCTGCAGCAGCGTGCGCAGCCGCCCGCCGTGGGCCGTCACGTCCTCGGCGACGCGGGGCACCGCGCCTTCCGGCGCCAGCCCTTCCAGCGCGGCCGTCTGCGCCGCGTTCTGCGTCGCCTGCCGATCGAGGAAAGCCGCCGTCGCGGTCGGCGAGCGCCGGGACACGCCGCGTTCGAGCGTCAACAGGTTCGTGTCCCCGACCATCTGCGCCGTGGTCGGCATCGAGCCCGGCACCAGTTCCGCGGGCTGACTCAGCCGGTCGACGAGCGTCCCCGGGTCCTTGGCGTTCCGGCGCAGGGTCTCCGCTACGATTTCCTCGGTCCCCGACGGCCGGCCCGCCATGCCCGGCCGCAGCGCCCGCGCCGACGAGGCGAGCGACCCGGCGCCGCTGGCCGCCAAGCCGCCGGCAACACCACCGGCCAAGCCGCCGGCCAGCTCTGCCAGAGGACGCAAGGGGCCCTCTCCAGCCGCGTCGCCGGCCGCCGTAGCCCCGAGCCCGCCCGCCGCGCCGATGGCCGCGTTCGTGCCCGGGCCACCCGCCGCAAGCCCGCGCGCGATGGCGCCGGGGATCGAGGCCGCGGCCGTGTCGACGGCGCTTCCCAGCGCCGCCCGGGCACCGGCCCACGGCACCACCGCCCCGGCCACGCCGGCGCCGGCCCCGCGCGCCAGACGCTCCCCGAAGGTCTGCGCCTCGACGTTGTCGGGGTTGGCGATGCCGATGGAGCTCATGCCCCGCCGGATGCTGGCCGAACCGCCGATCGGCGCGTCGGTCGACAGATGGCGCCCCTCGCTGCCGACGACCTGGTTGTAGAGCCAGTCCGCGCCGCCGAAGAGAGCGTTCACGGCGTCGGCCGGCGCTCCCAAGGCGGAGGCGATGAAGTCGTTGGCGCCGGCGGCGGCGTTGAGGCCGAGCCCGTCGCTCGCCGGCGGCCGAGCGGGAGCTTCCGCCGGAGCGGGAGAGCCGCCGAAGAGCTCTTCGGTGCTGACCACACGGCCTTTCGGCGCCGCTTGCTTGCCGGCGGTGCCGAACAGTTCGTCGGTGCTGACCACCTTGCCCATGCGCCGTTACTCCCCGACGATTTCCCACTGATCGTTGCCGAGGTAGCGGGCCCGGCCGCCCGGGGTCTGGTAGACGCTGCCAGACTTCCAGTCCGACCGGTTCGACGGCAGCGGCGCCGTGGTCTCCCCGCCGCCCCGGCCCTGCGCGGCGCGCTCCTGCGCCCGCTGCCGTGCCACGTCGACGACGCTGCGCAGCTCGCCCAGCGCGCGCCGGAAGCCCTCGGAGGTCTGCGCCTGGCTGAGACGGGCAATGGCGTCGGTCGCCTTCTTGCCCTCGACTTCGGTGATCTGGCCGCCGCCGCGCAGCGTGTCGAACGCCTGCAGGAAGGCCTGCCCCTGGAGCTGCTGCACCTGCTGTCCGAAGTCGTACATCTCGGTCCCGGGCAGGGCGCTGGTCCAGGCCAGCATGCCCGTACTCTTCTCCAGAACGGGGTTGCCGAGGACGCCGTCGATGGAGGCGAGCATGCGGTCCGCCTGCAGGGCGACGTTGGGCGCGTCGGCGATCCGCTCGCCTTCGGCCTGCCCGACCTTCTTGTCCCGCTCCGCGCCCGCCAGGTCCTTCGCGAGGGTGCCGGTCAGGTTGCCCGAGCGGTCGACCAGCCCCCAATGCGTGCCCAGGTCCACCCGCTCGACCCCCGGCGCCAGCGAGACGCCTTCCGGAAGCGGCGTCTGCACGGCCGTCCCGTCGCTGCCGATCTGCAGGATCACGTCACGGCCCTGCGCGTCCTTGCCATAGATCGGCGTGTTGCCGTAGCGCGCCCCGCCGACGGCCGCCCGCTTCATTTGCGTCTGCCAGTCGGCGAACGAGCCGGTGAACCCCTGCGACTTCGCAAACTCGTATTCCCGCATGTCGTCGGTCGGCAGCGACGTCTTGGGATACAGCCGGCCGATCTCCGACGCCGCCACCGCCTCCGGCGCCGCCCGGGCCAGGAGAGCGCGCTTCTGTTCGTCGGCGAGGTTCGGGTCCTGCAGCGCCAGCATGGCGGCCCGCCGGTCCTCCCGCTCCTGGACGTCGCGGCCGGCAATGAGGCCGCGCCCGAGGCCCTGCACGAGGGTGTTCAGAGCGCCCAGCAGCCCCCGCCCCTTCTTGCTCATCAGGGCGTTCGAGGCTTCCAGCAGGGCGAGGCCTTCGGCCATGCCGGCGCGCCCGCTGATCTGCGGCAGCGCCGCCGGCGCCGCCGGCGTCTGGAGCTGATCGGTGCCGGGATCGCCCAGCACGTCCGTCCCGACGGAACCGGACAGGACCGGCGCCTCCACCCCGCCCAGCCCACCGAGGCCGCCCATCACCCGCTTGACGTAGGCCTGCGTTTCGGCCGGCATGCGGGAGACGTCCCGTTCCCGTGCATCGAGCCGGGTCGGGCCGCCGTTGTAGGCCGCCAGCGCCAGCCGGGTGTCGCCGTTGTAGCGGTCCATCATGTCGCGCAGGTAGCCGGCGCCCGCCATGATGTTGTTGGCCGGGTCCATCGGGTCGCCGGCCAGCCCGAGCCGCGGCGCCATGTGGGCATAGGTCGCCGGCATCACCTGCATGACGCCACGCGCCCCGGCCCGGCTGACGGCCGTCGGGTCGCCGCCGGACTCGGCCCGGATCAGGGAGGCGATCAACTTCGGATCGAGGCCGAAGCGCTGCGACGCCGCCGTGATGTGCGGAGCGAGGGCCGGATACGACACGCCCATGGCGATGCTCCTACTGCAGGAGGCCGAAGAGCGGCTTGCCGCTCATGAGGCTGTAGAGGCCGGCCGTGCCCGACAGGAAGCCGAGGCCCTGCGAAAACGGACTGACGCCGGGTTGCGTGGTGCTGGTGGTGCTGCCGGTCGGCGAGCCCCGGAGCAGTGCGAGCCGCTGGGAAAGCTGCTCCATCGGGTATCCCCGCTGCGCCAGGAAGTCCTGATAGGCCAGATCGAGGTTGGCTTGATCCATGGCCTGTTGCTGGCCGCCGATGCCGAGCAGGGCGTTGCTGCCGTTCAGGTCGCGCGCCTGCCGGGCGAGGCCCGAGGTCCGCATCTGATCGGCCGCGCCGAGGAGGCCCGACGTCTGGCCGAGCATGGCGTTGTTGCGCGCCGTCGAGCTGTCCGCCATCTGGCCGGCCGCGGCAAGCCGGGTCTGCGCCCGCGCAACGTCCGCCTGCTGATTGGCGAGCTGGCCGCGGAGATCCTGTTCCGAGTTGAACTGGCGCGTCGTCTGCTCCAGGCCGGTGTTCAGGTTCCCGACGTTCCAGTCCATGCCCTGGTTGAGGCCCTGCGCCTCAAGCGAGCGGTCAAGGTCCGTCTGCGCCGCCGCCACCGCGCGATCGTAGCCGCCGGCCCGCAGTTCGCCGGACGTGCGGCCGACGGCGTCGGCGAACGCGCGGTTGGTCTCGCCCTGCGCCACGCCCCAGCCGGAGCCGCCCCACGCGCCCGCGGCCACGGCGTCGTCCCCGACGTCGTTCATCGCCAGGCGGCGCGACCGGTCCAGATCGCTGATGGCGTTGTTGACCACCGTGTCCGTGTAGGGGTTCAGGTAGCCGCCGAGATCGGTTGCCGGGATCGAGCCGGCCGCCACGTCCCGCACCGAGCCCCGGCCCAACTGCGCCGCCGTGATGGGGTTCGCCGCCACGTCGCGGATGTTGGGGTCTGCCGCAACACCGGACGCGACGCCGTGGCCGAAGCCCGTCTGAAGGGGGTTGTAGCCCTGAAGGCCGGCCGCGGCGCCCTGCGCCACACCCCAGCCGAGACCCGGGTTGGTCCCGGCCGCCGTCCTCGCCGCGTCGAACCCGGCCGTCTGATCGGCCGTGAAGGGCGCGATCCGCATGCCGGGATAGGCCGTGTACGGCTGCCCGGTGAGCTGGTCGCCGAAATCCAGAATGCTCTTGTGCCGGTCCTCGATGTAGCCCGGGATTTCGGTCTTCTGCGTTACGGTGTCGCTGCCGCCATCCATGGCACACACCTCCGTCAAGGGGACCCGGCGTCTCCCGACGCTGGCGATATCAGGGAATTTCTACCACAACAAAAGGACCAAAGTCATCAGGCTAGGTCACGATGCATGCAGACCCGCGGCATGCCATACCCATGGGGTGCCGCCGCCCGCAGCCAACCCATCCGGCCCACCGCCTCTATCCGGGTGGCGCCCATCTCGCGCGCGAACGCCTCGACGCGCGGCTCCAGGTTCTCCCAGATGTCGGCCAGGTCCCCCGCCCCGAGCACGATCCGCACGGCCAGGAGCTGCGGGTACCGCCGGAGCTCCGTCACCAGGAGGGAGCGGTCCGACTGCCACATCTGCATCCGACCCTCGGCGACGGCGGACACCACGTCGTCGACGGTGTGGGTGTGGCCGCCGTAGGGCAGCGCCTCCCCGATCAGCCGGAAGCAGGTGTCCGCGTCCATCACAGCAGCCTGTCCGCCCGCTGCAGGTCGGCCACCAGCGTGCACACGAAGTTCGCGACGTCGGCGGCGGTGGCCGTCGACGCGTTGAGGGTCCGGGTTTCGGTGTACCCGCTCACGGTGTAAGCCTGTTCCGACAGCGGCGCGCCAAGCTCGACGTCACGCTGTTCGAGGGATCGCGCCAGCGGGGCGAGGAAGTCGGGCACGGGATAGCGTCGCGGCGTCAACGGCGTCCTCCTACGGTGCTGTCCAGCCGGATCGGGTTGACCCGCGCCGTGAAGCCGGTGCCGGCCCATTCGAAGCGCAGCGCCAGCATGCGGCCGGTGACGCGGCGATCCACCTTCGTGGTGCCGGGCGTGATGGCGTCGGGCCCGTGTTCCGTCGCGGCCTCCGAGGGCCACATGCGCGCCAGCCAGGTCAAGTTGACGGTGCCGGTGCCGGTCCACCGGATGTCCGGCACGCCCCGGCGGACCCGCACGACACGGTCCCCGTCGGCCATGTCGACGGCGCCGCTCTCGACCCACGCGCCGAGTTCTTCGCCGTCTGCGTCGTACCCGGTTTCGTGCTCGTACACGGAGCCCGTCGACGACGCGGCCGTGGGCAGGCTGCTGGCCGGCCCGACGTCGACCCAGGCGGTGCGATCAAGTTCCCCGCGCATCCACAGGCCGCGCCGGGTGTCCAGCGCCACGTAGCGGTCGTTCTCGCCGGGATCGTTTTCGGTGGACGGGTAGAACCACCACACTTCGCCGCGGCTGCCGAGCGGCCCGGCGCAGATCTTGGCCGCCTGGAGGGTGTCCAGCGCCTCGAACACGGTGCGGTCGATCTCGTTGGGAATCGACTGGATTGCGCCGTTGTAGGCATAGAAGCCCTGCCGCCCCATCCAGTAGACGACGCCGTTCACCTCGCACACGGCGTTCGGCCCGATGATGTCGGCGTCGCCGATCCGCTGCAGCGAGTAGACGTAGGTGCCGCCCTGATAGGCCAGCGAGTAGAGCGCCGTATCCGTCCACACCAGGATTTCGCCGCGCGACCGCAGCGCCGCCACGATCCGGGAGCCGTCGCGCACCTGCACGTCGCGCGCCCGGTTGGTCGCGGTCGGCGTCCACGTCGTCAGGCTGCCGCGGTCGGGCCACTGGATCTTGAGCGGATCGCCGTCGGCCCCGAAGGCGATCAGGGTAACGTTCTGCGGATCGACGACGATCAGCTCGGCGGTCGGCGCGTTCGGAATGACGGTCGCCGGCTGCCCGGGCAGCGTCGGGTCAATCTGGTAGATCGATCCGCCAGCCGGGCAGGCAATCCCGATCTGCCCCCAAGCGTCGATTGACCACGTCCGAAGCGGCGCGATGATCCCGGACGTCGCGCGCGGCGTGCCCCAGGTCCCCCGCCCCCAGGCTCCGGCACCCCAGCCCAGCAGGCGGACCGCCGAGGCGCGCCCGGCCACCAGGTCGTCGGGCGTGATGTCGTAGAGCGCCCCGCCGTAGAGCAGCATCAGGGCCGAATGCGTGCCGAACGCCACCATGGGCCGCCCGCTGAGGGTTGCCCATGCCTTCATCGCCCGCGGCACGCCGGTCAAGACGTCGGGCACCTTCTTCGCCCAGCCCCCGACAGGCTCAACCCCGTTGTCATCGGCGAACCGGACGAGGTTTCCGTCGCGCCAGTACCCTTCGGCCGTGGGGGCGGTGCGATCCGGCCTGAGCCCGGGTTGCGGCTGAAAGCGGGTCAACGTCATGGCATCACCAGCGCGGCCATGCCGTCTCTCCCCGGATTGCCGAAGGTGGACAGCCGGTCGCTGTCGGCCGCCGACCCGAAGGCGCCGTCGAATAGGGCGGCGTCGATGTAGCCGCTGCCACCGCCACCACCACGGCTCGGCGAGCCGCCGCCGCCGCCGAAATAGCCGCCGCCACCACCGCCACCGCCATCGGCTGTGACAGACCCATACCCGCCCTGATCGATGAT
>NZ_JBPJSP010000006.1:257087-270100 GCF_051225715.1 Azospirillum sp. ST 5-10 | reverse complement strand
CCTTGCCGGCCTCGCCGGCGCGCGCCGCCTCGATGGTGGCGTTCAGCGCCAGCAGGTTGGTCTGCGAGGCGATGTCGGAGATCAGCTCGACGATCTCGCCGATCCGCTGGGCCTGCTCCACCAGCCCCTGGACCTGCCGGTTGGTCTGGTCCGCCTCCGCCACGGCCTGACCGGCGACGGCGGTGGAGCGCGACACTTGGCTGGCGATCTCGCCGATCGACGCCGTCAGCTCCTCGGTGGCGGTGGCGACGGTCTGCACGTTGGCCGAGGCCTCCTCGGCCGCCCGCGCCGTGGACGCCGCCCGCTCGTTGGTCTGGTCGGCGATCTCCGTCATGCTGTCGGCGGTGCCGTCCAGGACCTCCGCCGCGGCGGAGACGGCGTGCAGGATGCCACCGACGTTGCGCTCGAAGCCGGTGATCAGGCGGTCGATCTCAGCGGTGCGCTGCGCCTTGGCCGCATGTTCGGCGTCCTGTTCCGCGCGCAGCCGGTCGCCCTCCTGCATGCTGTCGCGGAACACCGCGACGGCCGCGGCCATGGCGCCGATCTCGTCGGTGCGTTGCGCGTCCGCCAGATCGATCGCGTAGTCCCTGCGCGACAGCCGGGCCATCGCCGTGGTCATGCGATCGAGCGGCCGCACCACCCCCGTGCGGGCGATCATCCAGGACAAGAGGACGCCGGCGGCGATCCCCAGCACCGCCACCGCCAGCGTGGACCAGCGGACCTGGTCCTCCACCGCCTGCAGACGCTCCGTCAGATGCGCGATCTCCCGCGTCCCGTACTCGATGACCGGGTCGGTGAGCGCCGAAGCCCCGCGCTCGCTGCTCCGGACCTCGGCGACGAACACCGCCCGGGCGCCGGCGGCGTCCCCCGCCAGCGCTCGGTCGTGGGTCCTGCGCAGGGCGGCGACGACCCGGGCCTGCAGGTCTGCCATCTGCGCCGCTTCGGGGCGGCCGGCCTCGCCGAGACGTGCCGTCAGCGCTTTCGCCTGCGTCTCCATCTCGACGATCCGCTCGGCGAAGCGCGCCTGAACGCCGCCCCGACCGGCCTCGTCCTCGGCGATCAGGTTGAGCGCGTCGCGCTGAAGGGCCCGGCTGACCGAGCGCAGCTCCGACGCGGTGAGCACGATCGCCTGGGTGCGGGCCAGCGTTTCCGCGGCGTCATGGATGCGCGCCATCCCCCACAGGGAGAGGCCGCCGATGCCCGCCGCAACCACTGCAAGAATGAGCACCGGGACCATTATTTTCGTGGATACTCGCATGCTCGGCTCTCTCACTCTCTTCCACAGAACTCCCCACCGGCCAGATCAAATTTGTGATGGAAAACATTAATAAATCATATCCACAGGCTGATTTTTCAAATTCCGCGATTTGCAAAATGCAAGTCATTTCGAGATTGGCCTTCACCATTCTCGGCCGGATCTGTTCGGCTTGAGCGGCGAGCGGACAATCCGGTCAGCCGATCGGACGAACCATCCGATCGACGACGGACGGATGCACGGCTTCGCCCTCACGCAATCGTGTCCGTCTTGTGTTTCGCCGTTGTCGCCGGCCCGCCCTATCATCGGTGCCGTACACGCCTTTTCGCGGAGTTTCGATCCATGCTGCTCAGGTTCCCGAAGGCTTCGGACGCGCGCGAGGACGAGGTCACGCCGCGCCGCCTGTGGCTGACGCGGCGCGCCCTGCTGGCGGGTGGGGCGGCGGCGCTGGCGGCCGGCGGCGTCGCCGCGGCCGCCACCTTCGACGCCCCCACCACGGTGCGGCCGGCGGACGCCGCGGCCGACCCGCTGACGCCGAAGGATTCGGCGACCAGCTACAACAACTTCTATGAGTTCGGGACCGGCAAGGAGGACCCGTCCCGCTACGCCGGGACCCTGCGCACCCGGCCGTGGGAGGTGGTGGTGGAGGGCGAGGTGGCGCGGCCGCGCACCTTCGGCATCGAGGAGCTGCTGGCCTTTCCCCTGGAGGAACGCGTCTACCGCCTGCGCTGCGTCGAGGCCTGGTCCATGGTGATCCCCTGGCTCGGGCTTCCCTTGGCGGCCCTTCTCAAGCAGGTGGAGCCGACCGGTGCCGCCCGGTACGTCGCCTTCGAGACCCTGTACGATCCGGAACGGATGCCGGGGCAGCGCCGGCCGGTGCTGGACTGGCCCTATGTGGAGGGGCTGCGCCTGGACGAGGCGATGCACCCGCTGGCCCTGCTGGCGGTCGGCATGTACGGCGACACCCTGCCCAACCAGAACGGCGCGCCGGTCCGCCTGGTGGTGCCGTGGAAGTACGGCTTCAAGTCGATCAAGTCGGTGGTGCGCATCCGCCTGACCCGCGACGAGCCGCCCACCACCTGGAACCGCATGCAGTCGCGGGAGTACGGCTTCTACGCCAACGTCAACCCCGACGTCGACCACCCCCGCTGGAGCCAGGCCAAGGAGCGCCGGGTCGGCGAGTTCTTCCGCCGCCCCACCCTGCCCTTCAACGGCTACGCCGAGGAGGTGGCGGGCCTCTATGCGGGCATGGACCTGCGGGCGTCCTTCTGACATGACCCCGCCGATCCGCAAGGCGGCGGCCGCGGCGCTGACGGCGCCGGCCGCCAAGCCGCTGCTGTTCGCCGCCGCCCTGGTGCCGATGGCCTGGACGGTGACCGCGGCGCTGACCGGCGGCCTGGGGCCCGAGCCGGTGGCCGAGGGGGTGCGCCAGTCCGGCCTGTGGGCCCTGCGCTTCCTGATGCTGGCGCTGGCGGTGACGCCGCTGCGCCTGCTGACGGGCTGGAGCGAGCTGGCGCGCTTTCGCCGCATGATCGGGCTGTTCGCCTTCTTCTACGCCGGCCTGCACGTGCTCGCCTACGTCGGCGTCGACCAGTTCTTCGACTGGCACGCGGTGTGGCTGGACATCCTGAAGCGCCCCTACATCACGGTCGGGCTCGCCGCCTTCCTGGTGCTGGCGGCGCTCGCCGCGACCTCCCCCGTGGCGGTGGTCCGCCGCCTCGGCGGGCGGCGCTGGCGCGCCCTCCACAAGGGGGTGTTCCTGGCGGGGGCGGCCGGCTGCCTGCACTACCTCATGCTCGTCAAGGGCTGGCAGACGTCGCCCTTCGTCTACGCCGGGCTGCTGGCCGCCCTGGTGGCGGTGCGCCTCGCCCACCGGCTGCCCGCGACGCGGCGGCACGCTCCGGGCCGCCACGGAACCGCCTCCGGGCCGGCGCGTTGATTCGGGCGCCGCGTCGGCACCGTCGCGGGACCGACACGGACAGCCCGAAGGAGACGTGAGTGCCCGAGCCGCGCCAGACGGAAAAGATCCTCACCGGCATTCCCGAGTTCGACCTCGTCCTGCGCGGCGGACTGCCGAAGGAGCGGCTGCACCTCCTGGAGGGCGCGCCGGGCACGGGCAAGACCACCATCGCCATGCAGTTCCTGCTGCAGGGGCGCGGCGACGGCAAGCGCAGCCTCTACGTCTCGCTGTCGGAGACCGAGGCGGAGCTGCGGGCGTCGGCGGCCAGCCACGGCTGGTCGCTGGACGGGATCGGCATCTTCGAGCTGGTGCCGCTGGAGGCCCAGGTCGACCGCCAGCAGAGCGTGCTCTACCCGTCCGAGGTGGAGCTCGGCGAGACCATGCGTCTGATCACCGAGCGGATCGCGGCCGACGACCCCGACCTGGTGGTGGTCGACAGCCTGTCGGAGCTGCGCCTGCTGGCCCAGGACCAGCTCCGCTACCGCCGGCAGATCCTGGCGCTGAAGCAGTTCCTGCAGGGGCGCCGGGTCACCACCCTGGTGCTCGACGACCTGACCGGCCGCGACGGCACGGGCGAGCTGCACAGCCTGATGCACAGCGTCATCGCGTTGGAGCAGATCGAGCGGTCCTACGGCGCCGCGCGGCGCCGGCTGCGCATCGCCAAGATGCGCGGCACCGACTACCAGAGCGGCTGGCACGACTTCGCCATCACGCCCGGCGACGTGCTGATCTTCCCCAGCCTGATCGCCGACGAGCACAAGACCCCCTTCACGCCGGAGGCGGTGTCGAGCGGCCTCGCCGGGCTGGACGAGCTGCTGGGCGGCGGCCTGACGCGGGGCACGACGACGATGCTGGTCGGCCCGTCGGGGGCGGGCAAGTCGTCGCTGGCGCTCCAGTACGTGGCGGCCGCGGTGAAGCGCCGCGAATACGCCGCCTACTTCTCCTTCGACGAGTCCTTGGAAACCCTGACCGAACGCAGCGTGGCGCTGGGTGTCGACATCGCGGACTCCGTGCGCAAGGGCGAGCTGGGGTGGGAACGCGCCAACCCGTCGCGCCTGTCGCCGGGCGAGTTCGTCTGGCAGGTGCGCCGCCAGGTCGAGGACCGCAAGGCGCGCGTCGTCGTGATCGACAGCCTGAACTCCTACTTCAGCACGATGCCGGAGGAGCAGGCGCTCACCCTGCAGATGCACGAGCTGCTGTCCTATCTCAACAACCAGGGCGTCGTCACCATCCTCATCCTCGCCCAGCAGGGCATCGTCGGCGATACCCAGAACCCGGTGGACCTGTCCTTCATGAGCGACGCCGTCGTCCTCCTGCGCTTCTTCGAGGCGGAGGGCGAGGTGCGCAAGGCGATCTCGGTGGTGAAGAAGCGCACCGGCGTGCACGAGCTGGCGATCCGCGAGTTCCGCCTGTTCCCCGAGGGCATGCAGGTCGGTCCGCGCCTCCTGGAGTTCCAGGGCGTGCTGACGGGCGTGCCCACCTACAAGGGGTCGCCGGACCCGCTGCTGCGCCGGAACCGCGAGGGCGGCTGACGGACACCCATGGCGGCTCCATTCCTCGTGCTGGCGCCCGACGGACGGGATGCGGAGGTGATCGGCCTGGTGCTGGCGGAGGTCGGCCTGGCCACCCGAACCTGTGCCGACCTGTCCGCCGTGTGCCGCGCCCTCGACGGCGAGGCGACCGGGCTCCTGGTGGCGGAGGGCGCCCTGACGCAGGATCTCGACGCGCTGGTCGCGTGCCTCGAGGCGCAGCCGCCCTGGTCCGACCTGCCCGTTCTCGTCCTCACCGCCCGCGGCCGGCGAACCGCCCAACCCGGCCGCGGCGACCTGTTCCGGCGGCTCGGCAACGTCACCCTGCTCGACCGGCCGCTGCACGCCGAGGCGCTGCAGAGCGCCGCGCGCGCCGCCGACCGGGCGCGCCGCCGCCAGTACCGCACCCGCGCCCACCTCGCCGAGATCGCCCGGACCAACGGCCGGCTCGAGCAGCGGGTCGCCGAACGCACCCGGGAGCTGCACGCGGAAATGGCCGAACGCCGCCGCGTCGAGGACGAGCTGCGCCAGGCGCAGAAGATGGAGGCGGTGGGCCAGCTCACCGGCGGCATCGCCCACGACTTCAACAACATCCTGCAGGTCGTCCTGGGCAACCTGCACGCCCTGCGCGCTAAGCTGCCGGACGGCGACGACCGGCGGCGCCACGTCGACATGGCGGCGACCGCGTCGGACCGCGCGGCGACCCTGACCGGGCGCCTGCTGGCCTTCGCCCGCCGCCAGTCGCTCGCCCCGGAAAGCCTCGACCTCAACGCCCTGGTCGCCGCCATGGACGGGCTGCTGCAGCGTTCGGTCGGCGAATCGGTCCGCATCGAGACGGCACTGGCCGCCGATCTCTGGCCGACCTGGGCCGACGCCAACCAGGTGGAAAGCGCCCTCCTCAACCTCGTCCTCAACGCGCGCGACGCCATGCCGGGCGGCGGCCGGCTGCGCATCGCGACGGCGAACGCCACGCTGGACGGCACCTCCGACCTGCCGGCCGGCGCCTTCGTCGCGCTCAGCGTGCACGACAGCGGCTCCGGCATGACGCCCGACGTGGTCGAACGCGCCTTCGAGCCCTTCTTCACCACCAAGCCCATCGGCCAGGGCACCGGCCTCGGGCTGAGCCAGGTCTACGGCTTCGCCCGGCAGTCCGGCGGTGCGGCGACGATCGCCTCGGAACCGGAGCGTGGCACGACGGTGACCCTGTACCTGCCGCGGCACGACGGCACGCCGGCCGCGCCGCCGCCGCCCGTCGCCGCGACGCCCCGCCCGCCGGCGGCGGACGCCGGCGAGACCGTCCTCGTCGTCGAGGACGAGGCGCTGGTGCTGATGCTGTGGGCGGAAACGCTGGAGTCGCAGGGCTACCGGGTGCTGCAGGCCACCGACCCGCAGGCCGCCATCGCCATCCTGAAGTCCGCGGCGGCGATCGACCTGCTGGTGAGCGACGTCGGTCTGCCGGGGATGAACGGCCGGGAACTGGCCGCGGCGGCACGGCGGCTGCGGCCCGGGCTGAAGGTCCTGTTCCTCACCGGCTACGCCCATCACGCCGCCTTCGGACCGGAGTCCCTGGAGCCGGGCACCCGGCTGCTCGGCAAGCCGGTGGCGGTGGACGGCCTGCTGGCCCAGGTCCGCGCGCTGCTGGACGAGCCCTGATCCCGCGGACCCGGCCTCAGCGATCGATCTGCGCGACGCACCAGATCATGGTCACGCTCTCGCCGTCGTTGGACAGCGGGAACAGCCCGTGGGCGAGTCCCCGCACGTGGGCGTCGTCGCCGATGTAGCGGACGGTGGCCCGCAGGGGACGGCGGGTCTCCACCACCGCCGCGTGGTCGCGCCAGATCTGCCCGCCGCGGCCGATGCGCGGAATCTCCGAGAAGCGCCGCCCCTTGAAGTTGCCGGCGACGATGCGGTCGAGCTCGGTGCCGAGCAGCCGGTAGCGGAAGTCCAGCGGATCGCGCAGGACCTCGACCAGGATGGTGAAGGGCAGCAGGCGGGGGACGTCGACAGGGTCGAGGTCGGCGCGCGACGGCATGGCCCGGCCCGCGGCCATCCGCTCCCAGTGGCTCCAGGCCGCTTCGATGAGGTCGACGGTTGGCATGACGCTTCCGGTCGCAGACGGCACCCGGCGACGAGAATAACCCGTCTCGGTGCGTCGTGGCCACCTACCAATGGGCCGATGGCGCCCCGCAGCGGCAGACAAACGCACGACGATGCAAGTCATGTCCGGTCGGCCCGGCTTGCCGTTTCTCGATGCTGGCAACAAAACGCCGAAACGGCCGTGCAACAATTTCGCAACGGCAGGGCGTCTGCAGCAACATTGGATTTGCACGGAACCGATCGCTGCGGCCCACGGTTGTCCTGAGCGCCACAGAACGAGGAGGAATGCTATGCGAACCCACCTGCTAGCCGCCGCCGCCGTTCTCGCCTTCGGCGTCCCCGCCGGTGCCGTCGCCCAAACCGCGACGCCGCGCGCGGACGGCGGTCCGGCCGTCGACGCCGAGGTGATCCAGCTGCCGGACTGGCGCTACGACGCCCTCTACCAGGACGGCTGGAGCGCGGACGAGTTTATCGACGACGTCGACGTCCACGGTCCCGCCGGCGAGGAGATCGGCGACATCGAGAACATCGTCGTCGGCCCCGACGGCCGCATCCGCTCGGTCATCGCCGAGGTCGGCGGCTTCTGGGACATCGGCGACACCCACGTCAACGTGCCGTGGGACCAGGTGACGTGGGACAAGGCGCGCGAGCGCGTCACCATCCCGGTGACCGAGGAGTCGGTGGACGACTACGCGGTCGACGTGGAGGAGACCGGCTGGCTGTCGGCCAGCGAGGCCGGGCAGCGGGTGCAGGCCGTCGACGACGATCTGGAGGTCGGGCCGAGGGCCTGGCTCGTCTCCGAGCTGATCGGCGACTACGCCCGCCTGCGCGAGGGCGTCGACTACGGCTACGTCGACGACGTCATCTTCGGCCAGGACGGCGGCGTGCAGGCCGTGGTGGTCCGGCCCGACTCCGGCTACGGCACCTCCGGCTACTTCGGCTATCCTTACTACGGGTACGGCTACGGCTTCGATCCGGGGCAGAACTATTACGAGATGCCCTACACCGAGGGCGACGTGGCCGGCGTCGACCCGCTGGACTACGACGCGTTCGACTGACGCGTTCCGCGCCGCCTCTCCTCCGCACCGAAGGGAGAGGCGGCGCGGCGCGTCGTCAGCGCAGCACCGTGTCGAAGAAGCCGACCGCCTCCCGCCACGACTGGCGGTCGGCCTGGGGGTCGTAGCCGAGCGCCTCGCTGTCGGGCACGCCCCACACGGTGAAGGCGTGCTTGGCGCCGCCATAGAGTTCCATGCGGTAGTCGGCCTTGGCCTCGTTCAGCGCCTTGGCCAGCTCCGCCACCTCCGACATCGGCGCCGCCGGGTCGTTGGTGCCGTGCAGGATCAGCAGCGGCCCCTTGACCGCCCCGTAGGTCTGGTCGGCCGGCGTCTTCAATCCGGCGTGGAAGGTGACGAACCCGTCGAGCTCGGCGCCCGAACGCGCCAGCTCAAGCACCGCCGCCCCGCCGAAGCAGTAGCCCATCGCGGCGACCCGCTGGCCGTCGACGCCGGCGCGGCCGCGCGCCGCCTCCAGCCCCGCCTCCATGCGACGTCGCATGGCCGCCCGGTCCTGGTAGAGGGCGCCGGAGCGCGCCTTCTTGTCCTCGGTGGTGGTCGGGCGCACCCCCTGCCCGTAGAGGTCGACGGCGAAGGCCGCGTAGCCCAGCTCCGCCAGCATCTCCGCCCGCCGCTTCTCGTAGTCGCCGAGCCCGTCCCAGTCGTGGATGAGGATCACCAGCGGCTGCGCCCCGGGGTAGCCGGCGTTGCGGGCGAAATAACCCTCGTACGCCTGACCGTCGACCTGGTAGACGACGCTCTCCGTCGCGATCTGCGCCGCCGCCGGTCCGGCCAGCGCGACGCCGGCCGTCACGAGGCCAGCCAGAACCATCCTCTGCACGGCATCCTCCCTTCTGTCGTGGTCCGCCGCCACAAAGGATGGGGGCATGCGGCCGCACGTCGAGAGGGATAGGACCCTTGGCCGGGCCGCTCCGCATTCGGATGGTCAGGGCAAGATTCGCGTTTCTGGCCGAATCGGCCAAAAACGATCCTGCTAAGCAGGTTTGCCCAGATCGGGCCACAGATGGCCCGGCCTGGGCAAACCTGCGGACTTTATGGTTTTGCAGGTTTTCCGAGCCCGCCCAAATGTGGGCGGAGTTCGGAAAACCTGCTTAGTCGAGGGGCGCGCCGTGCGCGGCGAGGCTGGCCGCCAGGGCGTGCGGCACCGCCTCGGCGGTGCGGCAGACCACCGCCCCGGCGAAGGCCAGCGCGTTCGCCTTCGAGCGCCCGGCCGGCGCCCGGTCGCGGGCGACGAAGGCGACCACCGGCTTGCCGGCGCGCGCCACCGCGTCGGCCGCCTCCTCCTCCAGAGTGTCGCCGCCCTCGCCCAGCAGGACGATGGCGTCGGTGCCGGGGTCGGCGGCGAAGGCGCGCACCACCTCGGCCGGCGTGGTGCCGACCGCGGTGCCGCGGCCGACCCCGACGAAGGCGCTCTGGCCGAAGCCGGCCGCCACCAGGCGCCGGCACACCAGGGCCCCCAGCCCGCGCGAGCGGGCGACCACACCGATGCGGCCGCGCCGGAACAGGGCCGCGCGGTCGCCGGGCACGGCCCCGGCGAAGCACTCGCCGGCGACCACCAGCCCGGCGCTGCCGGGTCCCAGCAGACGCACGCCGTTGCCGCGGGCGACCGCCGCCATTTCCCGCGCGTCGCGCGGCGCCACCCCGTCGGACGCCACCAGCACGAGGCGCCCGCCCGCCTCGACGGCGTCGCGCACCGCGGCCAGCGCCGTGTCGGCGCCGGTGAACAGCACCGCCACGTCGAACCCGACCGCCCCCATGGCGGTGCGGGAGTCGGCGAAGCGCGGCACGTCGGGCGCCGCCGTGCCGCAGGTGGCGACGACGTTGGTGCCGTAGGCGCGCATGCGCCGGGTCCAGTAGGACGCCGCCGCCGCGTGCGGCTGGCCGTGGACGAGCACGCGGTCGGCCTTGCGAACGAACATCTCTGCCTCCCGATCCCTGGCGATCACTGCAGTCCCGCCGCGCCGCGCCGCGCCAGCACGCTGGCGATGGCGGCGGCGGCGATGCGGGCCTCCGGCGGGTCGGCGCGCGAGGTGATGACGATGGGCACCCGCGCCCCCAGCACCACCCCGGCGGCGGTGGCGTTCATGAAGTGCACCATCATCTTGAAGAGCGCGTTGCCGGTCTCGATGTTGGGCACCACCAGAACGTCGGCCCGCCCGGCGACCGGATGGTCCAGCCCCTTGATGCGGGCGGCCTCGGCCGACAGCGCCAGGTCGAGGGCCAGCGGGCCGTAGACGGTGGCCTCGCCGGCGCCGCCGCCGGCCGACCATTCCGTCAGCAGCCGGGCGTCGCGCGACGAGGGGACGCGGTCGGTCACCTCCTCGGTGCAGGACAGGAGCGCCACGCGCGGCCGCTCGCTGCCCAGCAGGCGGCAGAGGTCGACGGCGTTGCGGATGATGTCGCGCTTGGTGTCGAGGTCGGGGGCGATGTTGACGGCGGCGTCGGTGATCACCAGCTCGCGCCCGCTGCCCGGCACCGTCATGTGGAAGGCGTGGGTGAAGCGCCGGCCGGCCCGCAGGCCGTGCTGGCGGTCGAGCGCCGCCGTCATCAGCACGTCGGTGTGGACGTGGCCCTTCATCAGGACCTGGACCTCGCCGCCGCGGGCCAGCGCCACCGCCGCCCGCGCCGCCGCGCCCTCGTCGGCGGCGTGGACGACGCGCACGCCGTCGAGGGGCCAGTCCATCGCCGCGGCGAGGTCGCGGACGGCGGTGCGGTCGCCCACCAGGACCGGCTCGATCAGGCCAGCGTCACGGGCCCGCCGGGCGCTCTCCAGGGCCAGACGGGATGCCGCCGCGACGACGCCCGTCGGCACCGGGCAGGCCCCGGCGGCGCGCGCCAGCAGGCGGTCGGGACAGTGGAAGCGGTGTTTGTGGCCATGGGGCGCGCAGGGGGACTGGGCGCCGGACGCGGCCGTGGCGTGGCTCACCTCGGGGGTCTCCTTCCTCCTCATGCGTCTCGTTATTCGAAACGTCTTGTGTCGGATAACAACATGAATCCGGAAGCAAGGCAATGGTCACGTCCACCGGCGGGAGCCCGCCGATGGGAGCCGGCCGATGGTCGGATTGACAGGGCCGGCGGGGCCATGCAGGGTTGGCGCCATGGCCCGCCTCGCCCTCGATCCCTTCACGCCGGAGCAGCCGCTGCTCGTCGCCCAGCGCTACGTGGCGCTGATCCACGGCGTGCTGGAGCGTCGCCACGAGCTGGACGTCGACACCGTGCGCGCCGCGCGCCGCGCGGTCGACGTCGCCGCCAGCAAGACCGAGGCGGACGTGCGCTACGACGCCGAGCGGCTGATGTACCTGGCGGAGCGGGCGAACGCCGACGGCTTCGCCGTGCACGACCAGCTCATCGCCATCGCCACGGAGCACGAAACCGAGATAAAACGTCTCGGCAACGACGTCATCCGCGAATACAAGGCGCTGGCGCGCAAGCTGGCGCTGCCGCAGAAGCTGGCGGCCGCGCTGCGCGAGGTGATCGAGGAGGCCGAGCGGTTCCAGGATGCCTGGCTCACCATCGTCCGGCAGATGCGCCACCGCGCGCTCGCCATCGGCCGGCGCCCGGTACCGGAACTGACCCTGGTCGCCGCGGGCGAGCTCTACCTCGCCGCCCTGGCCGAGGTGACGGGCGCGCCCGACGGGATCGCGCTGAAGCCGCGCATCGCCGGCGACCTCATCGTCTACGAGATGACGGTGCCGCTGGCGGCGGAACGGGTGGCCGACACCGCGGGGCTGGTGCGGCTGCTGGACGCCCTGCACGAGCGGGTCGACGCGGTCGCCCCGGCGCTGTGCGGCGCCCTGGCCTTGCGGGTGGTGATCGATGCCGATGCGCCCTGAGCACCCGCTGGCGCTGGCCCGCGCGATGCTTGCCACGGCCGACGAGGCGCACTGGCGGGCGGCGACCCGCTTCGCCCACGACGCCGTCTACCTCGCGGTGTCCGGGGCGGTGGGGCGCGACCCCGACACCTTCGCCGGCAATCCGCGCTCGGTGCGCGACGCCCTGTGGGCGGCCGACCCGGCGACCGCGCCGGCCTTCCTCGGCCTGGCCCGGCGCCACTGGAACACGCTGTGGCTCGCCAGCCTGCGCGCGGAACGGGCGTTGGACGAAAGCGTGACGCGAGCCGAAGCACAGCTTTGCGTTGCCCTTGCCGAACAGATCCTGGCCGCGCGCTCCGCTTCGTTGTTCTGAGGGGCGGAAAGCGTCGCGCTCTTGCGCAATGGCATAGTACCGGGCCGCTCTGCCACCATTTCCCTATCCCTTTTACACCGAGAAAATCTTTAGTCGTATAGAACGTCCTGTTTGCGGTCGTCCGGTACGTCAACGACTACCCTGTGGGTTCCCGATCGAACCTGGCCATGGGAAGAGTCATGTCGCATCCGGTCAGCCCCGCGAGGGCGCAACGGGCTGATGGCCGGCGCGCCGCCGGCGGTCTTACGGTCAACGGCAGGGGACGGAGGACGGGCGGTCATGACTGACGCTTCCCAGCCGGTGAAGGGCGCCGCCGAGGGCCGCACCCGGCGCAAGAAATCCATCGTGAGAATCGCCCTGCCCGAAACCGTGGACGCCGAGCTGTCCGCCCGCGACCTGCTGGCGGCCCTGCGCCGGTTCCGCAAGGGCGACTTCTCCGTGCGCCTGCCCATGCACTTCACCGGCATCGACGCCGAGATCACCGAAGCCTTCAACGACGTCGTCGAGCTCAACCAGAAGATGACGGAGGAGTTCGGCCGGCTCAGCTCGGTGGTCGGCAAGGAGGGCAAGATCGGCCAGCGTGCCCGGCTGCCCGGCGCCACCGGCGAATGGGAGCAGTGCGTCGATTCCATCAACACCCTGATCGGCGACCTCGTCCAGCCCACCACCGAGGTGGCCCGCGTCATCGGCGCCGTCGCCAAGGGCGACCTGTCGCAGACGATGATGCTGGAGATCGACGGCCGGCCCCTGCGCGGCGAGTTCCTGCGCATCGGCAAGATCGTCAACATCATGGTGGACCAGCTCAACTCCTTCGCCTCGGAGGTGACGCGCGTGGCGCGCGAGGTCGGCACCGAAGGCAAGCTCGGCGGCCAGGCGCGGGTCGAGGGCGTCGCCGGCACCTGGAAGGACCTGAC
>NZ_JBPJSP010000006.1:0-256702 GCF_051225715.1 Azospirillum sp. ST 5-10 | reverse complement strand
GTGCGCGGCGAGATCCTGGAGCTGAAGGACACCATCAACACGATGGTGGACCAGCTCGGCTCCTTCGCCTCGGAGGTCACCCGCGTCGCCCGCGAGGTCGGCACCGAAGGCAAGCTCGGCGGCCAGGCGCGGGTCGAGGGCGTCGCCGGCACCTGGAAGGACCTGACCGACAACGTCAACGCCATGGCGGCCAACCTCACCTCGCAGGTCCGCAACATCGCCGAAGTGACGACGGCGGTCGCCAACGGCGACCTGTCGAAGAAGATCACCGTCGACGTCAAGGGCGAGATCCTGGAGCTGAAGAACACCATCAACACCATGGTGGACCAGCTCGGCTCCTTCGCCTCGGAGGTCACCCGCGTGGCGCGCGAGGTCGGCACCGAAGGGCGGCTGGGCGGTCAGGCGCGGGTCGAGGGCGTCGCCGGCACCTGGAAGGACCTGACCGACAACGTCAACGCCATGGCGGCCAACCTCACCTCGCAGGTCCGCAACATCGCCGAAGTGACGACGGCGGTCGCCAACGGCGACCTGTCGAAGAAGATCACCGTCGACGTCAAGGGCGAGATCCTGGAGCTGAAGAACACCATCAACACCATGGTGGACCAGCTCAACTCCTTCGCCTCGGAGGTCACCCGCGTCGCCCGCGAGGTCGGCACCGAGGGCAAGCTGGGCGGCCAGGCCATGGTCAAGGGCGTCGCCGGCACCTGGAAGGACCTGACCGACAACGTCAACCTGCTGACCGGCAACCTGACCTCGCAGGTCCGCAACATCGCCGAGGTGACGACGGCGGTGGCGAAAGGCGACCTGTCGAAGAAGATCACCGTCGACGTGCGCGGCGAGATCCTGGAGCTGAAGGACACCATCAACACGATGGTGGACCAGCTCGGCTCCTTCGCCTCGGAGGTGACGCGCGTGGCGCGCGAGGTCGGCACCGAGGGCAAGCTCGGCGGCCAGGCGACGGTGAAGGGCGTCGGCGGCACCTGGAAGGACCTGACCGACAACGTCAACATGATGGCGACCAACCTGACCAACCAGGTGCGCGGCATCGCCGACGTCGTCACCGCCGTCGCCCAGGGCAACCTGAAGCGCAAGCTGACGGTGGACGCCAAGGGCGAGATCGCGGCACTGGCCGACACCATCAACGGCATGATCGAGACGCTGGCGATCTTCGCCGACCAGGTCACCAACGTCGCCCGCGAGGTCGGCATCGAGGGCAAGCTCGGCGGCCAGGCCAAGGTGCCGGGGGCCACCGGCGTGTGGCGCGACCTGACCGACAACGTCAACCAGCTCGCCGCCAACCTGACGACCCAGGTGCGCGCCATCGCCGAGGTCGCCACCGCGGTGACCAAGGGCGACCTGACCCGGTCCATCACCGTCGAGGCCTCGGGCGAGGTCGCGGCGCTGAAGGACAACATCAACGAGATGATCCGCAACCTCAAGGACACGACCTTGAAGAATGCGGAGCAGGACTGGCTGAAGACCAACCTCGCCAAGTTCACCCGGATGCTGCAGGGCGAGCGCGACCTGGTGACGGTCTCCAACCTGATCCTGTCGGAGATGGCGCCGCTGGTGTCGGCGCAGCACGGCGTCTTCTACATCGCCAACACCGAGGAGGAGGAGGAGGTCACCTTCGACATGGTGGCCAGCTACGCCTACAAGACGCGCAAGCACCTCTCCAACCGCTTCCACCTGCGCGAGGGGCTGGTCGGCCAGTGCGCCTTCGAGAAGCAGCCGATCCTGCTGACCAACGTTCCCGGCGACTACATCCAGATCAACTCCGGCCTCGGCGAGGCGCCGCCGCTGAACATCATCGTCCTGCCGGTGCTGTTCGAGGGCGAGGTCAAGGCGGTGATCGAGCTGGCGTCGTTCAACCTGTTCAGCGAGACCCACCGCTCCTTCCTCGACCAGCTCATGGAATCCATCGGCATCGTGCTCAACACGATCGCCGCCACCATGCGCACCGAGGGGCTGCTGAAGCAGTCGCAGCTCCTCACCTCGGAGCTGCAGAGCCAGCAGGAGGAGCTGAAGAAGACCAACGACCGGCTGGAGCAGCAGGCGACCTCGCTGCGCCAGTCCGAGGAGATGCTGAAGAACCAGCAGGAGGAGCTGCGCCGCACCAACGAGGAGCTGGAGGAGAAGGCGCAGCTCCTGTCGCGGCAGAAGATGCAGGTCGAGGCCAAGAACCGCGAAGTGGAGATGGCCAAGGAAGCCCTGGAGGAGAAGGCCGAGCAGCTCGCCCTGACCTCCAAGTACAAGAGCGAGTTCCTCGCCAACATGAGCCATGAGCTGCGCACGCCGCTCAACAGCCTGCTGATCCTGTCCAAGCTGCTGTCCGACAACCCGCAGGGCAACCTGCACGACAAGCAGATCGAGTTCGCCCGCACCATCCACGCCGCCGGGTCGGACCTGCTGGCGCTGATCAACGACATCCTCGACCTGTCGAAGATCGAATCCGGCACCGTGTCGATCGAGGTGGGCGACGTCAGCCTGCGCACGGTGCTGGAGCACACCGAGCGCAGCTTCCGCCAGGTGGCGCAGAACAAGCGCCTGTCCTTCGCCATCGAGCGCCACGCCGAGGCTCCCGACCTCATCCGCACCGACGAGAAGCGGCTGCAGCAGGTCATCAACAACCTGCTCGCCAACGCCTTCAAGTTCACCGAGACGGGCGGCGTCACCCTGACGGTGGAGCCGGTGACGGCGGGCTGGAGCCCCAACCACACCGTCCTCAACACCGCGCCGAAGGTGTTCGCCATCGCCGTCACCGACACCGGCATCGGCATCCCGGCGGACAAGCAGAAGATCATCTTCGAGGCGTTCCAGCAGGCCGACGGCACCACCAGCCGCAAGTACGGCGGCACCGGCCTCGGCCTGTCGATCAGCCGCGAGATCACCCAGCGCCTGGGCGGCGAGATCCGCGTCACCAGCGCGCCGGGCCGGGGCAGCACCTTCACCCTCTTCCTGCCCGCCCGCTACGAGCCGGCGGGCAAGGCGGGCGCCGCGGCGGCGGCCGACCCGCCCGCCCTGCGCGCGGGCGACGAGGCGGCGGCTCCGGCGGCGGCCCCCATGGCGGCGTTCATGGCGGCCGAGGAGCGCGACGCGGAGGTCACCGGCAGCCGGGTGGCGATCATCGTCCAGCCCGACGCCACGGCGGCGCAGCCGCTGATGGACCACGCCCGCGAGCAGGGGATGCACCCCGTGCTGGCGCAGACCGGCACGGCCGCGGTGGCGCTGGCGCGGCGCCTCAAGCCCGGCGCCATCGTCGCCGACCTCCACCTGCCCGACATCGACGGACTGGCCTTCCTGGAGCTGATCAAGCACGACCTGGAGCTGCGCCACGTCCCGGTGCAGGTCATCGGCCCCGAGGAGGCCCGCCGGCGCTGCCGCGAGGCCGGCGCCTTCGGCGTGACGACGACGCCGCTGGCGGCGCCGAAGCTGGCGGCGGCGTTCGCCGCCCTGCGGGCGCTGGCGACCCGCGACGCCGCCCATCTGCTGATCGTCGAGAACGACGCCGAACAGCGCCGCACCCTGGTCGAGCGCATCGCCGGCAGCGACCTGCGCATCATCGAGGCGGCCACCGTCAAGGAGGCGCAGCAGCGTCTCGCCGAGGCGCCGTTCGACGCCGTCGTCGTCGGCTCGGCCCTGCCGCGCAACGGCGTCATCGCCCTGGTGGAACGCGTCCGCGACACGCGCAACGGCATGCCGGTGGTGGTCTACGTGCGCAAGCCGCTCGGCGACAACGAGGCGGAGCGGCTGGAGACCCTGTCGCAGAGCGTGCTGATCCGCCAGGCGGCGAGCGCCGACCAGGTGCTGGAGGAGACCTCGCTGCTGCTGCACCGGCCGGTGGCCAACCTGTCGCCGGAGAACCGCGCCCGGCTGGAGGAGCTGCGCCAGAACCAGGCGGCGCTGGCCGGGCGGACGGTGCTGATCGTCGACGACGACATCCGCAACATCTTCTCCATGACCAGCGTGCTGGAGCAGTACCGGATGAACGTGCTGTTCGCCGAGACCGGCCGCGAGGGGATCGAGCTGCTGAAGGCGACCCCCGACGTGGACGCGGTCCTGGTCGACGTCATGATGCCGGAAATGGACGGCTATCAGGTCATCCGGACGCTGCGCGCCCTCGACGGCCTCGCCGACCTGCCGGTGATCGCCGTCACCGCCAAGGCGATGCAGGAGGACCGCAAGAAGTGCCTGGACGCCGGCGCGTCCGACTACGTCGCCAAGCCGGTCGAGATCGACCGTCTCCTCGCCACCCTTCGCGCATGGCTGCACCGATGACGGACACGACGCCACCGACGCCCGACAAGGACGCGCGGGCCAGCGTGCTGGTCGTCGACGACGACCAACACACCCTCTTCGCCCTGGAGCAGACGCTGACCGCCCTCGACGTCGAGGTGATCCGGGCCGCGACGGGAGAGGAGGCGCTGCGCCACATCCTGCGCCGGGAGTTCGCGCTCATCCTGCTGGACGTCCGCCTGCCGGACATGGACGGCTACGACGTCGCCGCCCTGGTGCGCCAGCGCGAGCGCAACCGCAACGTCCCCATCATCTTCCTGTCCGGCGTCAATCAGGACGACATCCACCTCTTCCGCGGCTACTCCGCGGGGGCGGTGGACTACATCCTCAAGCCCGTCGATCCGGTCATCCTGCGCTCCAAGGTCGCGGTCTTCGTCGAGCTGTTCAACAAGAACCAGGAGCTGCGGCGCCAGGTGGTGCTGAAGCAGCGCCTGCTCGACGAGAACATCCGCATCAACGCCGAGCGGCTGATGGCCGAGCAGGCCCTGCTGCGCAGCGAGCAGCGCCACTCCGCCATCGTCCGCTCGCTGCCCATCGCCATCTACAGCATCGACCTGTCCACCGGGCTGGCGGGGCCGCAGTTCCTCGGCGACATGATCGAGCGGATCAGCGGCTTCCCGCCCGAACGGTTCGCCGAGGATCCCGGATTCTGGGCCGAGCGCATCCACCCCGACGACCGCGAGCGGGCGGTCGCCGAGAAGGCGGCGGCGCTGGCCCGCGACGTCTTCTCCATCGAATACCGCTGGGCCTGCGCCGACGAGTGCCACCGCGTCATCCTCGACCAGGGGGCGGTGCTGCGGTCGGCCGGCGGCGGCGTGCAGGAGATGGTGGGGACCTGGCTCGACATCACCGAGCGCCGCCACGCCGAACAGCAGTTGGCGCAGGTCCAGAAGATCGACGCGCTGGGCCAGCTCACCGGCGGCATCGCCCACGATTTCAACAACATGCTGATGGTCATCATCAACAACCTGGAGCGCGTGTACCAGAGCGTGCGCGAGGACGAGAGCCTGGCCCAGCGCATCGACTTCGCGCTCCAGGCGGCGACCCGCTGCTCCGACCTGACGCGCCAGCTCCTCGCCTTCGCCCGGCGGCAGTCGCTGCGGGCGACGCCGCTCGACCTCAACGCGGTGATCGCCGACATGCTGGAGATGCTGCGCCGCACCCTGGAGGACGAGATCGAGATCGTCGTCGAGGCGACCGGCGACCTCGGCACGGTGGTGGCCGATCGCGCCCAGGTCGAATCGGCGCTGCTCAACCTCGTCGTCAACGCCCGCGACGCCATGCCCCACGGCGGACGCGTCGTCATCACCACCGCCAACCTGACGATCGGCGGCGACGGCGACGATCCCGACTCCTTCCCGGAGGCGTCGCCCGGCGACTATGTGAGCTTCAGCGTCGTCGACAGCGGCGAGGGCATGCCGCCCGACGTGCGCGAACGCGCCTTCGAGCCGTTCTTCACGACCAAGCCGCTCGGCCGCGGCACCGGGCTCGGGCTCTCGATCATCTACGGGTTCGTCAAGCAGTCCGGCGGCGCCATCCGCATCGACAGCCAGGAGGGCCGGGGCACGACGGTGCGGGTGGCGCTGCCGCGCGCCGCCGCCGACCTCGGCGAGCCGCCGGTGCCGGCGACGGGCGAGCGCTGCCCGCCCGCCCGCCCCGGCGAGACGGTGCTGCTGGTGGAGGACGACCCCGGCGTGCGGCGGGTGGCGGTGGAGCAGATCGGCGAGCTCGGCTACCGCGTGATCGAGGCCGCCGGCGGCGCGGCGGCGCTCGAGCTGCTCGCCTCCGGCGCCGCCCCGGACGTGCTGTTCACCGACATCGCCATGCCCGGCGGCATGAACGGCTACGACCTCGCCGCGGCGGCGCGGGCGCGCCATCCCCGCCTGCGCGTGCTCTACACCTCGGCGTATCCCGAATTCGCGCTCGCCCGCAACGAGACGGCGCGGGTTGCGGCACCGGTCCTGCAGAAGCCCTACACCCGGCACGAGCTGGCGTGCGCGTTGCGCGCCGTGCTGGACCGCGTGGACCGGGAACTGGTCGCCATCGACGAACGGTGAGGTTGGCGGATGACGGACATGCGACCGACGGCGGCGGTCCCGCCGCGCCCGGAACCGGGCGAGCGGCAGAAACGCGTCCTCATCATCGAGGACGAACCGCTCATCGTCCTCGACCTGACGGCCATCCTGAAGGAGCTGGGCTGCGAGGTGTGCGCCGTCGCCGGCACCGCCGGCGAGGCGGTCGAGGCGGCGGCGCGCCACGAACCCGACCTCATCCTCGCCGACATCCGCCTGCCCGGGCCCAAGGACGGCATCGAGGCGGTGAAGACGATCCAGGCGGCGCGCCGCACGCCGGTCCTCTTCGTCACCAGCAACTGGCGCGAGCTGCGCGCCCGCGGCCTGGCCGACGCCATGGCCATCGGCAAGCCGTTCCTGCCCTCGGTCCTGCGCCAGGCCATCCGCACGGTCCTGAACAATGAGCCATGACGGACTCGCCGCGGCGGCGCCGCGCCGCGGCCCGCTCGCCCGGCTGCCGCGCGACACCCTCGTCGGCTACGCCTGCCTCGCCTGCCTGGCGCTCGTCGCCGGGGCCTTCGTGATCTTCGCCTCGGCCAGCTACGACCGCGTCCTCAAGCGCGGCGAGCAGCAGGCCCAGGACGCCGCCCTGTTCTTCGCCGACCACGGGTCGCGCCTGTTCGAGGCCTCCGACCTGGTCACCCGCGAAGCCATCGCCGCCGTCGAAGGCACGGCATGGAGCGAGCTGGACGGCTCCAGCAAGGCGTGGCAGTCGCTGAAGCGCCTGAGCGACCGCTTCCCCTACATCGACGCCCTCTACCTGGCCGACGAGGGGGGCCGCATCCGCCTGTCGAGCACCGGCCACCCGCCGCCCAGCCATTCCGTGGCCGACCGCGAGTATTTCCGGGTGCACCGGGACGGCGAGGAGGGGCTGTACGTGTCCGACCTGCTGCTCAACCGCGCCGTCGAGCGTCAGGGCTTCGTGCTGAGCCGGCGCATCGGCGACGCCGACGGCTCGTTCCGCGGCATCGCCGCCAGCCTGATCGACGTCCGCTACCTCGCCGACTTCTACCGCTCGGTCAACCTGCCCTACGCGCCGGTCATCAGCCTGTTCCGCGGCGACTTCCAGGTGCTGGCCCAGTACCCGCCGGACGGCGACGGCATCGGTCCGTTGCCCGGCGCGGCCGCCCTCAAGGCGGCCCTGGCGAAGCCGCCGCCCGCCCCGGCCAAGCCGGTGGCGCAGGACGACGCGGAGGATCTGATCGTCGCCTACGCGAAGATCGCCAACCTTCCCCTCTACGTCGGCGTGGCCATCGAGCGGCGCGTCCTGCGCAGCGTCTGGCTGGAGGAATCGCGCGTCCCCGGCGGCCTGGCGACCGTCGCCCTGGCGGCGCTGGGCGCCCTGACCTTCCTGGTGTTCCGCCAGGCGCGGCGCGACGAGCGGGCCAAGCGCCTGCTGGAGAGCGAGGTGGAGGAACGCACCGCCGATCTGCGCAACGCCAACACCCAGTTGGAGATGCTGGTGCAGGAGGTGCACCACCGGGTGAAGAACAACCTGCAGGTCATCTCCAGCATGCTGCGCCTGCAGTCGATCCAGGTGGCCGACGCCAGCGTGCGCAAGGCCCTGCTCGATTCCGTCAACCGGGTGCACGCCATGAGCCTGGTGCACGAGATGCTGAGCAGCTCGGGCGACCGCGCCGGGCTCGATTTCCGCCAGTACCTGCAGGACCTCACCGACCAGCTGCGGGAGTCCTACGGCGCCGCCGAGCGGGTCGCCGTCGACCTCGCCTGCGACGACCTGCAGTTCGACATGTCGCGCAGCATCCTGCTGGCGCTGGTCGTCAACGAGATCTTCACCAACGCCCTGAAGCACGGCTTCCGCGGCGAGCGCTCGGGCACGCTCAGCATCGCGCTGCGCCGCAACGGGCCGCGGGCGACGCTGAGCATCACGGACGACGGCTACGGGCTGCCGCCCGGCTTCGACTGGCGCAAGGCCAACAGCCTCGGCCTGCAGATCGTCCAGTCGCTGACCGCCAAGCTCGGCGGCGAGGCGGCGCTGAGCAGCGGCGAGCGCACCCGCTTCACCCTGACCTTCCCGCTGCGCAACGCCGCCTTCGCCGCGACGACGCCGCTGCCCGACCACCTCGTGGCCGGGATCTGACCGCCGCCCCGGCGGCGGCCGGGGCCTGGGCGGGGGGAATCATGCCGGCGGGCCGAAGCGTCGGCACACGCTTCGGCCCGCCGGCATCCGTCGGTCGGGAGGAGCCCGCATCGCGGGCCCCCCCCGGAACGGCAAGGGACGAGACGGTTACGCCGCGCGGATCTGGCGGAGCACCTTGTCGATGCCGTCGCGCAGGGTCTCGGTCTGCTGCGACACCTCGGCCGAGGCGCCGAGCACCTGGGAGGCCGCCGCGCCGGTGCGGGTCGCCGCCGCCGACACGGTCTCCATGCTGCCCGACAGCGCCGTGGTGCCGGTCGCCGCCTGCTCGACGTTGCGGGCGATCTCGCGGGTGCCCGCCTCCTGCTCCTCGACCGCCGCGGCGATGCCGCTGGAGATCTCGTTGATGGTGGCGATCGTGTCGACGATGCGGCGGATGGCGCCCGCCGCCTCCATGGTCACCGACTGGATCGACGAGATCTGCTGGGCGATCTGCTCGGTGGCGCCGGCCGTCTGGTTGGCGAGGTTCTTGACCTCCGAGGCGACGACGGCGAAGCCCTTGCCGGCCTCGCCGGCGCGCGCCGCCTCGATCGTCGCGTTCAGCGCCAGCAGGTTGGTCTGGCTGGCGATGGCCGAGATCAGTTCCACCACCTTGCCGATCTCCGCCGCCGAGGCCTGCAGGGTCTGCACCGTCTCGTCGGTGCGCTGGGCCTCGGTCGCGGCCTGGCCGGCGAAGCGGGCGGAGTCCGACACCCGCCGGCCGATCTCGCCGATGGACGCCGACAGCTCCTGGGCCGCCGCCGAGATGGTCTCGACGTTGCTGCGCGTCTGGTCGGCGGTGGCCGCCGCCTCGGTCGCCTCGTTGCGGTTCTGCTCGGCCGCCCGGGTCATCTCGCCGGCCATGGTGTGCATCTCGTCGGCGCGCGCCGACAGGGTGCCGACCACCGCCTTGATGGTGCGGTCGAGGTCGTCGGCGACCGCCAGCATGGCCGCCCGCCGTTCGGCGGCGGCGCGGGAACGCTCCTCCTCGGCGCGGGCGTTGGCCGCCTCGACCTCGCGGGCGGTGTCGCGGAACACCACCAGGGCCTGCGCCATGTCGGCGATCTCGTCCTTGCCGGCGGCATGGATCGGGTGGTCGAGATGGCCGCCGGCGATCACCCGCATGGCCTCGGCCAGCGCGGTCAGGCGGGCGACGATGTGGCGTCCGACCACCAGCCAGACGACGAGGATGGAGGCGATGACGCTGACCACCGCCAGGCCGGTGAGCCAGAGCCGGCCCTGGCTGACCGCGATGCCCGCGTCGGCGGACGCCGTCGTCGCGTGCTCGCGCGCCGAGGTCACCAATGTCACCGCGGCCTCGCTGAGCCGCGACGCCGACTGCGCGTTGGCCATCAGCAGGGCCGCCCCTTCGGCCTTGGAGGCGAGGCTGGCGGCGTGCACCGCGAAGATGCCGTTGTCACCGCTGCCGTAGGCCAGCAGGGCGCGGGCGCGCTCGGTCAGCTCGGCGCCCTTCTCGTCGCCCGCCAGCACCTCGAGCCGCGCCTCGATGGCGGCGCGGGAGGCCTCGAAGGCCCCTTCCAGATCGCCGACCACCGACAGCTTGGGCGCGGTGCCGGCCTGGTTCATCTGGCCGCTGACCAGGTTGGCGTCGGCGGCCAGCTCCAGGAGCGTGCGCACCGACACCAGGTCGCGGCGCACCGTGGCGAGGCGGTCCGACGACGAGGACCGCAGGTCGATGGTCGCCAGCTTGAAGGTGCCGCGGGCGCGCACGATGATCGAATCGAGCGTGCCGAGCACCGACTGCTCCAGCTCCGCCGCCTTGTCGATCGCCTCCATGAGGCTGGCCTGCATGGCGACGCGGTCGTCCGGCGACGTGTCCGGCGAGATCACCTTGCGCCGCCACTCGAAGGCGTCGGTCGGCGCGATTCCCAGCTTCAGCACGGCGTCGACCTGCTTGCCGAGGTCGGGCCACTGGCTGTCGCCCTCGAAGCGCTTGGCCCCCATCAGCGCCTTCGGCGCGCTGGTGCTGAAGGTCGTCATCAGCTCGTTCACGGCGTCGGCGTTGAACGCCTGGCCGAGGCTGCGCACCGACCGGGTCATCGCCGAGATCGCCATGCGCGCCTCGAAGGCGGCGATCAGGTTGGCGCTGTGTTCGTTGTCGAGACGGTCGGCGGTCGTCGTGATGCCGCTGTCGAGCTCGTTGGCGGAGGCCTCCAGGGCGGCGGTCTTGGCGTCCACCAGCGGCTGGATGACGGCCAGCAGGGCGGCGTGCGCCGCGTTCACCCCGTCGAGGATCTGGGCGCCGCGCTCGGCGTCGGTGATCGCCTTCTGCACCGAGGCGTCGAGGCTCGTCAGGTTGGCGAACATCGAATCGGCTTCGCTGCGCAGGCTGGCGAGAACCTCCGCGGGCGCCCCGAGCCGCTCGGCCTCGGCGATCAGGCCGGTCAGGGCCGCCTGCTGGGTCTCCAGATCCTTCTTGAGCGCCGACCGGCGCGCCTGCGTGTCGGCCGCCGCCAGCGCCGGAGCCAGGGCGACGACCCGGGCGCTCTCCGTCGCCAGACCCTGGGCCGCCGAGAGACTCGGCATGCTCTCGCCGGTGACCTCGGTCAGCGCGTCGTCGACCACGCCGAAGCACAGCCACCCCACGCCGGCCCCCAGAACCGCCAGCGCCGAAATCGCGCCCACCGAGAGCAGAAGCTTCCGGCCGATGCCGAACCTTCCCCTCGGAGCCCCCGACGTCGCGCCGCCGCCAGGTCTCGTGTTGCCGCTCATGCCCCGTCTCCTCAATCGAACGCTTTCTTCGGACCCGCCGGATGGGCACGGACATCGCGCCGTGCCAGTGTGCAACTGCAACACTTATGCGGGGGCGGTTTAAAATTCTGTCTACGGAAGGTAACATTTTCCTAAACGGACGCCTGCGCACGTTCGGTGTCACAGACGGCTCCTGCGCACACTATTTGTGACAAAAGCCGTTTGCCTGCAATTGGCCCATCCGTCACAACAAGTGCAATTCCTTCTGGTCATGCCAAGTCATAGACGGGGTCAATCCATGAAACCGGAGGCCGGCCAGAACGAAACCCAGAGCATTTTCCTGCCGGAAGGAGGGGAAACGGCGAACGTGTTTTACCCTTTATGGGCCATTTCGGGTCGGTGTGTCTGGCAATCCCGCCCCGGCATCGACCTCGCCGATCCCGTCGTTCTTTTCCGAGTGCGCCATCCAATTGCGGCCACGCATCGGGTGGATGCGCCATGACGGAGCATCGGGCACACGCCCCATGCGGCCAGGAGCCGCCGGAGCCGGCCGATCCGCCTTCGAACGGCGAGGTCCGCCTCGGCATGTTGAGCGATTTCGTCGGTTTCCATCTCCGCCTGGCCCAGGAAACGTCATACCAGGCATTCCTGCAGCGCATCCTTGCCGACGAGGAACTCGAGGGGCTGAAGCTCAAGCCCGGCCATCTCACCTTCTTCGCGCTGCTCGCCGAGAACCCCGGCATCACCCAGACCGCCCTGAGCCGCGCCAGCGGCCGCGACAAGTCGAGCCTGACGCCGGTGGTCGAGGATTTCGCCCGCCGCGGCTTCGTCGAGAAACGCCGGCTGCCGAACGACCGGCGCAGCTACGCCCTCAGCCTGACGCCGCGCGGCGAGGCGCTGCATCGCCGGCTGGCGGCCCACGCCGCCGCCCACGAGGCCGAACTCGACCGCGTCGTCGGCATCGAGAACAAGGCCGACCTCATCGGCGCGCTGCGGCGGATCAAGATGTCGCTGGGGTGAGCGCGCGGGCGCCGCACGCGGCAGCGGCGCCCCGTCGTGAAAGGCGCAGCCGACGTCAGTCGCACGCCGCCGTCCCATGCGGGCACGGGCCCCGCTCGAGCTGGACGGTGGCGTGGTCGATGCCGAAGCGGGTGCGCAGCACCCGGTTCACGGCGGCCAGCACGGCGTCGGAATCGGCACCGTCCTCGACCACCGCGTGCAGGGTCAGCAACGGCCGCTCGCCGGTCAGCGACCAGGCGTGGACGTGGTGGACGTCCACCACCCCGTCGACGTCGCGCAGCGCCGCCCCCACCCGCGCCGGGTCGACGTCGGGCGGCGTGCCCTCCAGCAGGATGTGCCCGGACTCGCGCACCAGCGCCAGCGCGCTGCGCAGGACGAGGAGGGACACCAGCACCGAGAGGATCGGGTCGATCGGCGTCCAGCCGGTCCACAGGATGATGCCCGCCGCGACGATGGCGCCGACCGAGCCCAGCAGGTCGCCCAGCACGTGCAGCGCCGCCCCGCGGACGTTGAGGTTGCCGCCGCCGCCGCGGTTCAGGATGACCAGCGCCACGACGTTCACCAGCAGGCCCAGCGCGGCGATCACCAGCATGGTGCCGCCCAGCACCTCCACCGGCGCGAACAGGCGGCCGACCGCTTCGGCGACGATCCAGCCGACGATGGCGAACAGCGCCAGCCCGTTGACGAAGGCGGCCAGCACCTCGAAGCGGTGCCAGCCGTAGGAACGCTGGGCGTCGGCCGGCCGGCGGCCGAGGCGGAAGGCGAACCAGGAGAGCGCCAGCGCCGCGAAGTCGGTCAGCATGTGCCCGGCGTCGGCAAGCAGCGCCAGCGAGCCCGAGATCAGGCCGCCCGCCACCTCGGCCAGCATGAAGCCGCCGGTCAGCAGCATCACCAGGAAGACCCGCCGCTCGCTGTCGGCCGTCACCTCCGGGGCATGGCCGCCGTGGCCGGCGCCACCATGGGAATGCCCGCCATGGGAATGCCCACCATGGGACGCTCCGCCATGGGCGTGCCCCCCTTGACCATGACCGCCGTGGGTATGTCCGCCGGAGGTATGCCCGCCGTCCGTGTGCCCGCGATCGCCGTGAACCATGCGCGCTCCCCTGTTTTCCGCCAATCCGCCGCGCCGAAGTCTACACCGGAGGGCCGGGGGAACGCCCGTGCCGAAGACGCGGAGCGGCCCGGCGCCCATCCGTCCGGGGAAGCCTACCCCTTCCTTGCGGTGGCGACCGCCGGAACCCCTGTCGTAAGACCCGCGCTCCCCTGCGGTTCTCTCCAGAAACAACAACAGACCCCACCAATGAAGACGGCCCTCGACAAGGCGGAGATCACCCCGCCCGCGCCGCCGGTCTGCTGCCATTGCGGACACCCCATCCTGCCCGGCCGCCCGCACTGGGCGGGCGATCCCCAGAACCGGCCCTGGCACTACGACTGCGCCGAGACGATGCGGCTGACACGGCCGCTCGCCGCGGCCCGTCCCGCGCCGGCCCGGATGGCCGCCGACGGCGGCGGGGACGTCCGGCCCGCCGCGCGGTGGGCGGGCCGACCTATCCGTTCGGGGGATATCCCCAGAAGGTGCGGATAAGTTTGTGGGAGACTCCGGGACGACTCCGTGAATCGTCACACGGAACAAGGCGCGGAGAGATTTGCCTAAAAAGCAGGCACGGATCACTCTCCCGGACATCGTCCCGCTGCGACCGACTGTCTCACCATTTGGGCAGCCTTCTTCCTATTTGACACACCATGGCGGCCAGCCCTACACTCCCGGGCAGGACGACGGGCGACGGATCGCTTTCCATGGTCGAGCATCGGGCAGACGCGCCGGACACGCCGGAACGGCCCCAGGTCAAGGGCACGCAGACGCTGCTGCGCGGCCTGGCGTTCCTCGAATGCGTGGCCGAAGGCGTCGACGACGTGAAGGGGATCGCCGCCCGGCTCGGCACACCGCGCAGCACCGCCCACCGCATGCTGAGCAGCCTGGTCGCCGAGGGCTATCTGCACCACGTGCCCTACAAGGGCTATCTGCTGGGGCCGAAGCTGATCGCGCTGGGCAGCAAGGCGCTGGAGCAGCGGCCCCTGGTCGCCGTCGCCCGGCCGCACCTCGAGGCGCTGGCGCGGCAGACCGGTGACACCGTCCATCTCGGCGTCGCCGAAGGCGCCGAGGTCTTCTACCTCGACAAGATCCCCGGCACCCACGGGTTGGAGATGCGCTCGCGCGTCGGCCACCGCATGCCGGTCGCCTCCACCGGCGTCGGCAAGGCGTTGATGCTGGGCATGCCGCGCAGCCGCTGGCGGGCCCTGTACGACCAGGCGTGCGAGATGTCGGCCGGCGTGCCCGAGCGGCCGCCGCTGGTTCCCTGGCCGGAGTTCGAGACGCGCCTCGCGCGCTACCAGAGCCAGGGCTGGTCGCTCGACCTCGAAGAGAACGAAATCGGCATCCGCTGCGTCGGCGCGCCGGTCCGCGACATCCGCGACCAGGTCGTCGCCGCCATCAGCCTGGCGAGTGCCATTCCCTACATGCCGGAAGGCCGGATGGCCGAGCTCGCACCGCTCGTCCGCGCGGCCGCCGACGCAATTTCGAAGGAACTGGGATGGACGCGGGAAACGGCCCGGAACGGGCAGCCCTGATCGCGCTGGACTGGGGCACCTCCAGTCTGCGCGGCTTCCTGATGGACGAAGCCGGCCGCGTGCTGGCGGAACGCGCCACGGCGCACGGCATCCAGAACCTGCCCGTCCCCGGCGCCGCCGGCTTCGAGCAGGCCTTCGCCGGGCTGTGCGGCGACTGGCTGGCGGCGTGGCCGGGCCTGCCGGTGGTGGCCGGCGGCATGGTGGGCAGCGCCCAGGGCTGGGTCGAGGCGCCCTACGTCCGCTGCCCGGCCGACACCGGCACCTTGGCGTCGCACGCCGCCGCCGTGACGACGGCGTCGGGGGTGCGCGTGCTGATCGCCCCCGGCGTGCTCTACGATCCCGCCGACGCCGCTCCCGACGTGATGCGCGGCGAGGAGATCCAGATCGCCGGCGCCCTGGCCGGCCGGCCCGACTGGGCGGCCCGGGCCTGCATGGTGCTGCCCGGCACCCACTCCAAATGGGTGCGGATCGGCGGCGGCCGCATCCTCGGTTTCGACACCTACATGACCGGCGAGCTGTTCGCCCTGCTGTGCCGCCATTCCATCCTCGGCCGGCTGATGCCGGACGGCGCGCCGGCCAAGCGCGACGACGCCGAGGACACCTTCGCCGAGGGCGTGCGCGCCGCCCGGGCCAGCGGGCCCGGCGACCTGCCGCACCAGCTCTTCGCCACCCGCACGCTGGGCCTCACCCACCGCAAGGCGCCGGAGCTGCTGAAGGACTATCTCTCGGGCCTGCTCATCGGCCACGAGCTGACCTCCGGTCTGGCCCGCATGGGCGAGGCGCTGACCGCCGGCGCGCCCCTGCTGCTGATCGGCGACGGCTCGCTGTGCCGCCGCTACGTCCGGGCGCTGGAGCTCCTCGGCGTCCCGCCGACGGCCCGCCTCGAGAACACCGCCCCCCTGGGGCTGCACCGGTTCGCCGCGGCGGCCCGGCTGATCGCCGCAACGCAAGAGCACACCCATGCCTGACGCCACCCTGACCGCGCGCCTGGAGGGCGCCTTCGCCGCCCTGCCCCTGGTCGCCATCCTGCGCGGGCTGACCCCCGGCGAGGCCGAGGCCGCCGCCGACGCGCTCTACGAGCAGGGCTTCCGCCTCATCGAGGTGCCGCTCAACTCGCCCGAGCCGTTCGACAGCATCGCCCGCATCCGCCGCCGCCTGCCGGCCGACGCGCTGGTCGGCGCCGGCACCATCACCGAGACCGGGCAGGTGGCCCGGCTGGCCTCCCTGGGCGCCGAGCTGGCGGTGATGCCGCACGCCGACGTCGCGGTGATCGGCGCCGCCGCGGCCGCCGGGCTGGCCTGCGTGCCCGGCGTCGCCACCCCGACCGAGGCCTTCGCCGCGCTCAAGGCGGGGGCCGCCGCGCTCAAGCTGTTCCCGGCGGAGCTGCTGACCCCGCCGGTGCTCAAGGCCCTGCGCACCGTGCTGCCGCCGGGCACCCGCCTGCTGCCGGTCGGCGGCATCACGCCGGACACCATGGAGCCCCACTGGCGCGCCGGCGCGGCCGGCTTCGGTCTGGGCTCGGCCCTCTACACGCCGGGGCTGGCCACCGCCGACCTGGCGGAGCGGGCGCGCCGGTTCGCCGCCGCCTGGAGAGGGCTGCCGCCGCGCTGATCCCGCCGCCCCCCGTTCCCCGACGGGCGATGCCGTCTCGAGGCGACCGCAGAACGCGCCGCCGGACATCGCCCCGCACCCACCGCCCCAACCAAGCCCCAAGGGAGTTCGCTATGAAGTGTCTTCGCCTTCTCACCGGCGCCCTCACCGGCGCCGTGGTGTCCGCCGGCCTGATGGCCGGCGTCCAGGCCGCCGAATACCCGACGAAGCAGATCGAGCTGATCGTCCCCTACGCCGCCGGCGGCGGCACCGACCTGGTGGCCCGCGCCTTCGCCGACGCCGCCAACCGCCACCTGCCGAAGGCCATCGGCGTCGTCAACAAGACCGGCGGCGCCGGCGCCGTCGGCCTGACCGAGATCATGGCCGCCCGCCCCGACGGCTACAAGATCGGCATGGGCACGGTGGAGATCACCATGCTGCCGCATCTCGGCCTCGCCCAGTTCTCGGTCGACGACTACACCCCGATCGCCCGCCTGAACGCCGAGCCGAGCGCCGTCACCGTCAACGCCGACGCGCCGTGGAAGACGATCGAGGAGTTCCTCGCCGAGGCCAAGGCGAACCCCGGCAAGGTGCGCATCGGCAACTCCGGCACCGGCGCCATCTGGCACCTCGCCGCCGAGGCGATGGGCAAGAAGGCGGGTGCGGTCTTCAACCACATCCCCTACGACGGCGCCAACCCGGCGGTCACCGCGCTGCTCGGCAACCACATCGAGGCGGTCACCGTGAGCCCGGCCGAGGTGGCGAGCCAGGTGGCGGCGGGCAAGCTGCGCATCCTCGCCGTCATGGACGAGGAGCGCTCCACGACCTTCCCCGACGTGCCCACGCTGAAGGAGAAGGGCATCGACGTGTCGGTCGCCACGTGGCGCGGCATCGTCGTGCCGAAGCGCACGCCGAAGGCGGTCGTCGACACGCTGCGCTCCGCCGCCAAGGCGGCGGCCGAGGAGCCCTCCTTCCGCGACCAGCTGAAGAAGATGAACCTCACCTACGCCTACGCCGACTCCGACCAGTTCAAGGCGGTCATGCAGAAGGACAACGCGTTCTTCAAGCAGCTGATGACCGAGCTCGGCATCGCGCAGTGACCGGCGCCCGTCCCCGGCGGCGTGGCCGCCGGGGACGGTCCCTCGTCCGGAAGGAGCCCCCGCCATGAGCCACGCCCCGCAAACGGACGGCGACGACGACGGCCTGCGGCCGACCGATCGCCTCGCCATCCTCGTCATCGCCGGCCTCGTCGTCGCCGTGTCCGTCGCCGCCATCGTCACCGCGCTGGGCTTCCCGGCGACCCGGCTGGCGACCGACGTCGGCCCGGCCCGCTTCCCCATCGTCTACGCCATCGCCCTGATCGGCCTCAGCGCCGTGCTGGCGATCAACACACTGCGCGCGCCGTCCGCACCGCCGCAACAGGTCCCCGCGGCGGACCGGCCCAGCTACGGCGCCGTGGCCGCCGGCATCGTCGCCACCGCCATCTGCATCTTCGCCATGGATTATCTCGGCTTCCTCGTGACCATGGCGGTCTACCTGTTCGGTCTCATGCGGTTGATGGGACGGCGCACTCTCCTCTGGAACGCGGTCATCGCGGCCGGGCTAACGGCTGTCATCTACGTCGCCTTCCTGCACGGCCTGAACGTCCCGCTTCCCGAAGGAAGCCTCTTCGAATGACCCGGCGTCGGATGCTGCCGGCGGAGGCCTGACATGTTCGAACTCGATCTGCTTCTTCAGGGCGCGCAGACGCTGATGGCCCAGCCCTTCGCGCTGTTGCTGGCCCTGGTGGGCGTGGCACTCGGCATCGTCATCGGTGCCCTGCCCGGCCTGACGGCGACCATGGGCGTCGCCATCCTGCTTCCCTTCACCTTCGGCATGGACCCCCTGTCGGGTCTGCTGATGATCTGCGGCGTCTTCTTCGGCGGCATCTACGGCGGTTCGGTCACCGCCATCCTGCTGAAGATCCCCGGCACCCCGGCCGCCGCCGCCACCGCCATGGACGGCTACGAGCTGACCAAGAAGGGCCAGGCCGGCATCGCGCTCGGCACCGCCACCTTCTCGTCCTTCCTCGGCGGCACCGGCAGCGTGCTGGTGCTGATCTTCCTGGCGCCGATCCTCGCCAGCTTCGCGCTGGAGTTCAGCGCGTCGGAATCCTTCGCCCTCGCCGTCTTCGGCCTCAGCATCATCGCCAGCATCTCCGGCAAGTCGGTGATCAAGGGACTGATCACCGGCTTCCTCGGGCTGCTGCTGGCCACCGTCGGCCTCGATCCGATGGCCGGCTTCCCGCGCTACACCGGCGGCTACACGGAGCTCTTCAGCGTTCCGTTCATCCCGGTGATGATCGGCCTGTTCGCCGCCGCCGAAGCCTTCAAGGCGATGGAGCATTCCTCTTTCGGCGGCAGCGCGGCCGCTGCGCTCGGGCGGATCATCCCGCCCTGGAGCACCTACCGCCGCATGCTGGTCACGGTGCTGCGCTCGATGGGGCTGGGTGTCGTCATCGGCATCATCCCGGGTGCCGGCGCCGACATCGCCGCCTTCGTCGCCTACAACGAGGCCAAGCGCTTCAGCAAGACACCCGAGAACTACGGCAAGGGCGAGCTGAACGCGGTCGCCGCCTGCGAGTCCGGCGCCAACGGCTGCACCGGCGGCGCGCTTCTGACCATGCTGACGCTGGGCATCCCCGGCGACGCGGTCACCGCGGTGATGCTGGGGGCGCTCACGCTCCAGGGGCTTCAGCCGGGGCCGCTGCTGTTCCAGGACCACGCCGACCTGGTGTTCACGCTGTTTGCCGGCATGCTCTTCTGCTACGTCGCCATGCTGGTGATGGGCCTCGCCTCGCTGCGCTTCATGGGCCGCATCCTGCAGATGCCGAAGTCGATCCTGACGCCGGCCATCCTGGCGCTGTGCATCGTCGGCACCTACGCCCTCAACAACAGCCTGTTCGACGTCGGCATCATGCTGGCCGCCGGCGTGATCGGCTACTTCATGCAGAAGTGGGACTTCCCGGCCTCGCCCGTGGTGCTGGCATTGATCATGGGGCCGATGGCCGAGGCCAACTTCCGCCGCGCCCTGTCGCTCTCGGACGGCAGCCTCGACTTCCTCTACACCCGGCCGATCACCGTGGTGCTGTTGGTCACCGCGGCGTTCACCCTGCTGCTGCCGCTGGTCCGGCGCTACATCAGCCACCGCGCCGCCGGCCGCAACCCGGCCGCCGATTCCGGTGCGGCCTACGACGCGGCGGGGAGCGGCCAATGACGACCGTCACCGCCATCGGCCTCGATGCGGTGATCCTGCCCGACCTACGCACCGGCACCGGAGAGAACCCGGTGTGGGATGCGCAGTCCGGGCGGTGGGTCTGGATCGACATTCCCGCCGGCCGCATCCACCGCTTCGATCCCTCATCCGGGGCCCTCGCCACCTGGTCCGTGGAGGAGCCGGTCGGCTGCCTCGCCCTGCGGCCGGACGGCAGCGCGGTCGTCGGCTGCCAGACCGGCGTCTTCGCCGTGGCCCTGTCCGGCGACGGCGGTCCCGCCGCCATGACCCGCCTCGCCACCGCCGCCTTTCCCCGCGACGGCATGCGCTTCAACGACGGCCGGTGCGACCGCCAGGGCCGGCTGTGGCTCTCCAGCATGGTCAAGGACATCGCCCAGGGCGACCGCTCCGGCGCCTGGCACCGCTTCACCCCGGGCGAGGGGCTGCGGGAGACCGGCCTCGGCGGCTACATCATCCCCAACGGCTCCGCCTTCAGCCCGGACGGGCGGACCTTCTACGCCTCCGACAGTCACCGCGACGTGCGCACGGTCTGGGCGTGGGACTACGACCCCGAGGCCGGCGTCCCCAGCGGCCGCCGCGTGTTCGCCGAGCTCGGCGCGGACGGCGGCCGCCCCGACGGGGCGACGGTGGACGCCGACGGCTGCTACTGGATCTGCTGCCTCGACGCCGGCTGCATCAAGCGCTTCACGCCGGACGGGCGGCTCGACCGCCGCATCGACGTGCCGATGCGCAAGCCGACCATGTGCGCCTTCGGCGGCGACGACCTGCGCACGATGATCGTCACCTCGCTCTGCCGCGGGCCGGACGATCTCGCCGACGACCCCCACGGCGGCCGGGTGCTGATGTTCCGCCCCGGCCCCCAGGGCCTTCCCGAACCGCGCCTGCTCGGCTGAGCGGGCGCGCTCCCACGACCTGACAAGAGGCAAGGCATGTTTGACGATCTGAAGGGCAAGCGCGTGCTCGTCACCGGCTCCACCATGGGCATCGGCCTGGCGGCGGTGGAGGCCTTCGCGCGCGCCGGCGCCAAGGTCGGCATGAACGGGCGCCGCACCCCGGCCGACCTGGACGCCACCCTGGCCCGCCTGAACGATCTCGGCGGCGAGGTGGCGTTCTTCCCGGCCGACGTGTCGTCCAGCGAGGCCTGCGCCACGCTGGTGGAGGCGTTCGTCGCCCGCTTCGGCGGTCTCGACGTGCTGGTCAACAACGCCGGCGGCCTGGTCGGCCGGACGCCGCTGGAGGAGATCGACGACTCCTTCTTCGACGCGGTGACCGACCTCAACGCCCGCTCCGCCCTGATGACGACCAAGTACGCCCTGCCCCACCTCAGGGCCTCGGCCAAGGCGAGCGGCACCACGGCGGCGGTGATCTCGGTGGGCTCGGTCGCCGGCTACACCGGCGGCGGCCCCGGCGCCGGCCTCTACGGCGCGGCCAAGGCGTGGCTGCACAACATCCAGAAGAACTGGGTGACCTTCCACACCAAGGACGGCATCCGCTTCAACATGGTCTCGCCCGGCACCTTCGACACCGCCTTCCACGCCGACAAGGACGAGGCGACCAAGACGAAGATCGGCCAGGGCTTCCCGATGGGCCGCTTCGGCCGCGCCGAGGAGTGCGCCCCGGCCTTCCTGTTCTTCGCCTCGCACGCCTGCAGCGGCTACATCACCGGCCAAGTGCTGGACGTCAACGGCGGCCAGTACATGCCCTGAGCCACCGGGCGGCTACGACCACGGCGTCCACGTGTTGTGTTCGGGGACGCCCGGGCGAGCGACCGCCCGGGTGCTGGAGCCTGCCGGACGACCTCGGCGGTCCGGCCGTGTTCCTGGCCTCGGCGGCGTCCGACTACGTGCACGGCACGATCCTGCCGGTGGACGGCGGCTGGCTGGCCCGCTGGCCCCTGCCGAAAGGCGAAGCCCTCCGCCTTTCGGCAGGGATATCCCCAGAACGTGCGGATAAGTCTGTGGGCGAGTCCGGGACGACTCCGTGGATGATCCCAGGCGACAAGGATCGCGGGGATCTGCCTAATTATTCGGCAATCCGTCAGCGCCGCCGGCCGGCGAAGATCGCCTTGTCGATCACCGCGTGCACGCCGACGTTGCCGTCGGCCACCTGGGTGACGCCGAAGTCCACCGCCAGCGACATCAGGCTGAGCGCCTCGTCCTCGGCGAGGCCGTAGACGTCCATCAGGAAGCGGCGGGCCTGGCGGAAGGCGTTGCGCAGGGCGAGGTCGACGGTGGAGCGCTTGTAGACCTCGGTCTGCGCCGGCCGGCCGAGGTCGCGCAGGTAGTTCTCGAAGCTGAAGCTCTGCACCACCCAGTGGGTCGGCGTCTCGATGAGCGGCGTCTTGAGGCCGCGCAGATGGGGCTCGGCGTGCCTCCCCTGCTTGTGCAGGCGGATGCGCAGGTCGCCGGTGAGCGAACACTCCAGGCCGGTGCCGTTGACCTCGCCGTCGGCCTGCGCGAAATGGCCGTCGCCGACCGACAGCAGGGCCCCCTCGACGGCGACCGGCAGGAACAGGCGCGCCCCCTTGCCGGCCCGCCAGTTGTCGATGTTGCCGCCGAAATAGCCCGGCGGGATGGAATCGACCATGTCGGCCTCGCGCGGCGCCACCCCGATGAAGCCGAAGTGCGGCCGCGCCGGGACCCGCACCCCCTCCAGGACGCCGCCGGTGCGGGCGACGGTGGCGGGGTCGACGACGACGCCGGGATAGTCGATCCGCTCGTGCACCACGCCGAAGGGATCGGTCTGCGGCGTCCAGCGGTAGCTGTGGAGGGCGCGGGCGAAGCCGGGCTCCGCCAGGTCGATCTCGTAGATGGTGACGACCTCGCGCCGCGGCGCGTCGTGCAGGGGGTCGTTGTACTGGAATCCCCACCAGGCCGAGGCGTTGCTGGCGAAGGCCTTGCCGGCGAAGGCGGGATTGCCGCTGGGGCGGGGCCACAGGTCGAGGATCTCGACCTCCAGCACGTCGCCCGGCTCGGCGTCGCGGACGTGGATGGGGCCGGTGCAGATGTGCACGCCGAACCCCTCGCCGGCGCCGCGCCCGAACACCCGCCCGTCCATCGGCCCGGCGCCCCGCCGGTCGACGGCCTTGCCCTCGCGGGTCCATGCGAAGACGCTCTCCGCCGCCGGGTCGCCGGCGATCATGCGCTCGTAGTCGTCGCCGCCGTGCTGGGTGAGCGTCTCGACGCGGACCGTCGCCCCGGAGCGCACGCGCAGCACCGGCGGCAGGTGGCGGCTGAGATAGCCCCAGTGCACCGTGCCCGGGCGGGCCGGGAGGTGGTGGCTGCCGGCGGGCGGGGCCGCCGGCTCGGGCGGGCCGGGATGGTCCCGGTCGGCGGCGGCGGCGGCGGCGGCCGGACCGGCCCCGGCCGCCCCCTGGTGCCGCGGCGCCCGGCTCGCCCCGCCCGGGATCGCCCGCAAGGGGCCGGGGTTGCCGCGCAGCGGGTAGGACGCGGGCGGCGGTGCCGCGGAGCGGACGGCGCGCGGCGGCACGCCGAAGGCGGCGCTGAAGGCGCGGCTGAAGTGGGCCTGGTTGGCGAAGCCCCAGCGCAGGGCGATCTCGGCGACGCTCTCCCGCGCGTGGTTGGGGTCCTGCAACTCGCCTTTGCAGCGGTCGAGCCGGCGCCGGCGGACGTAGGAGGAGAAGCTCTCCTGGCGCCGTTCGAACAGGCGCTGCAGGTAGCGGACCGACATGCCGACCGCGCGGGCGACGTCGCACAGCGCCAGCTCGGGTTCCGACAGGCGGCTGTCGATGGCCGCCGCGACGCGGCGGAAATGCGCGGCCTGCACCTGGGTCATGGCGCCGTCGGGTGCCCGCGCTTCCGACAGCAGCGCGCTGACCGCCAATTCGGTGACCGCCGTCTCGACCGCGCCGAGGCAGGCCTGCTCCACCGTGTCGACGGAGCCGGCGAGCACCCGCAGCAGCGCCTTGGCCGACTGCGCCGCCACGGTGCTCCCCAGCACCAGCGGCAGCGGGACGCGGCTGCGCCCCAGCCGGACGGCCAGCGACGGGCGCGGCAGCTCCAGGAAGACCGCGTCGAAGTCCTGGCGCCAGCCGAGCTGCCACGGCACGCCGAGGTCGAGGACGACGAGATCGCCGTCGGCGAATTCCAGCAGCCGCGTCCCGGCGCGCAGGCTGCCGCGCCCCTTGAGGACCAGCAGCAGCAGGAAGGGAGCGTCCGCCGTCGGTTCGCCGCCGGGCCCCTGGCGCTGCGGCGAGCCGGAGACGAGGGCGAGGCGCGCGCCGCTCGACGAGCGCTTCAGGCGGATGGCGCCGCCGACCTCGTCGCCGGCGGCCAGGCAGCGCAGGGACAGGGCGGCGAGGGCGGCGTCCCAGGCGGCGCGGCGGCCGGCGGCGGGAAAGCTGTCGACGTTGAGATGCAGCGGGCTGGCGGACATGCCGTCACCTTCCTTGCTCGCGGCCCTTGCTCGCGGCCCTTGCTCGCGGCCCTTTCTCGTGGACCTGGCCCGCGGCCGGTCCGCCGGCCGCGACGCGCAACGGGTGCGATCCCCGTCGGGCGCATCGACCATGGTAAGCCTATCCGACGCCGATCTTTTGACGCAATGCGAACAAACTCTTGCCCATGGCCGACGCGGCGACCGCCACGCCGCGCCGGCAGGCCCTGCCACTCCATAGACAACGTGTTGATTTCGAATACGTTTTCCCACACGGCCGCGGCCCGGGGCCGGCCGCCACCGGCGGCGCGGCCGGCGCGCGCGCCTGTTGCTGCGGCGCCGAAGATGCGCCGATAGTCGTGGGCGACGTTCCCCCCTGCAGCGACGGAGGCTCGCCCATGTGCCGTGGTGACGACGTGACCTGTCCCGATTTCCAGGCCCACCGCAAGGCGTTCCAGGACGACATCGACGCGGAACGCCGCGGCTTCCTGCGCAGCGGCGTGTACGCCACGGGAGGGCTGGCGGCGCTGGCCGGCGCCGGCGGCCTCAGCGTGGTGACGCCGGGGCTGGCCCGCGCCTCCGCCGCCCGGCAGCCGCAGCAGCGCTCCCACCATTACCTGCCGGCCAACGCCGAGACGGTCCACTGGGGCTATTTCAGCAAGGGCCTGAAGCCGCGCCTGGAGGTCGACAGCGGCGACTACGTCACCGTCGAGACGCTGACCCACCACGCCGGCGACGACCTCGAGCGCATGGTGCAGGGCGATCCCGGGGCCGAGAGCGTCTATCTCTGGACCAAGGACCGCAAGGGCGTCGACCGCCGCGGCGCCGGCCCGACCGATCCCAAGGCCTACAAGAAGGGCTCCGGCGAGGGGATGGGCGTGCACATCATGACCGGCCCGGTCTTCGTGCGCGGCGCCGAGCCCGGCGACATCCTGGAGGTGCGCATCCTCGACTGCGTGCCCCGGCCCTGCGCCAACCCGGCCCACAAGGGCAAGGCCTTCGGCTCCAACGCCGCGGCCAACTGGGGCTTCCATTACAACGACATGCTGGGCGGCGCCAAGCGCGAGGTGGTGACCATCTACGAGGTCGACGCCACCGGCGGCCGCAGCTGGGCCGAGGCCGTCTACAGCTTCAAGTGGGTGCCGCAGACCGACCCGTTCGGCGTCGAGCACGCGACCATCGACTACCCCGGCGTGCCGGTGGACCACCGGCTGACGTCGCGCAACCACGACGTCCTGAAGGGCATCCGGGTGCCGATCCGCCCGCATTTCGGGACCATGGGCCTGGCGCCGGCCGAGGCCGAGTTCGTCGACACGGTGCCGCCCAGCTACACCGGCGGCAACATCGACAACTGGCGCATCGGCAAGGGGGCGACGATGTACTATCCCGTGTCGGTCGCCGGGGCGCTCCTCTCGGTGGGCGACCCCCACGCCTCCCAGGGCGACAGCGAGCTGTGCGGCACCGCCATCGAGTGCTCGCTGACCGGCACCTTCCAGCTCATCCTGCACAAGAAGGCGGACCTCGCGGGAACGCCGCTGGAGGAGCTGAACTATCCCCTGCTGGAGAGCCAGACCGACTGGCTGGTGCACGGCTTCTCCTTCGCCAACTACCTGGCCGAGCTCGGGCCCGAGGCGCAGAGCGCGATCTATGCGAAGTCGTCGGTCGACCTGGCGCTGCGCGACGCCTTCCGCAAGATGCGCCACTTCCTGATGACGGCGAAGGGGCTGAGCGAGGACGAGGCGGTGTCGCTGATGTCGATCGGCGTCGATTTCGGCATCACCCAGGTGGTCGACGGCAACTGGGGCGTCCACGCCGTCATCAAGAAGGACATCTTCTCCGGCCGCGTCTAGCGGCATCGGCCGTCGGGGGGGCGGCGGGCGGCGGGCCGGGCGCCCGCCCGCAGCCCAGCCCCCTGCGAAATCGGGGTTGCGGGGACGCGGGGAAAGCGGGTTTCATCCGCCTCCCCGTCACCCTGCCCCGCGCGCCGATGCCCGTCCCCGCCCCCGCCGCCCGCCGCACCTCCGACGGCCGACTCCCCGAAGGCCGACTCTCCGACGGCCGCGCGCGATGACCCGCCTGCAGGCCAATCTCCTCCTCACCCTGACGGCGGTCATCTGGGGCAGCACCTTCGTCGTCCAGCGCATCGCCGACGCCACGGTGGAGCCGATGGCGTTCACCGGCGCGCGCTTCCTCCTCGCCGCCCTGGCGGTGCTGCCCTTCGCCGGGCGCCGGGCGCCGGGCGGCCGCCGGCTGACCGCGGCCGACGCGCTGGGCATCGCCGCCACCGGCGGCGCCCTGTACGCGGCCGCCCTGCTCCAGCAGATCGGCATCGGCCGGACCAGCGTCGCCAACGCCGGCTTCCTCACCGCCCTCTACGTGCCGCTGGTGCCGCTGATCGGGCTGGCGGCGCTGCGCCAGGTCCCCCACCCCGTGGTGTGGCCGGCCGCCGCCGGCTGCCTCGCCGCGGCCTGGCTGCTGAGCGGCGCCGGCGCCGTCTCGATCGCGCCCGGCGATCTGTGGGTGATCGCCGGCGCGGTGTTCTGGGCGGCCCACGTGCTGCTGGTGGGCGCCATGGTCCGGCGCACCGGGGCGCCGCTGACGGTCGCCGCCGGGCAGTTCCTGGTGTGCGGCGCCCTCGGTGCGGCGACCTCGGCGGCGGTCGAGTCGACCGGGCCGGCGGCGCTGCTCGACGCCTGGTGGACCATCGCCTATTGCGGCCTGCTGGCGGGCGCGCTGGCCTATTCCTTCCAGGCCATCGCGCAGCGCCACACGGCACCGGCCGACACCGCCGTCATCCTCAGCGGCGAGACGGTGGTGGCCGCCGTCTCCGGCGCCGTGGTGCTGGGCGAGCGGCTGCCCGCTCCGGCGCTGGCGGGCTGCGCCCTGATGCTGACCTGCATCCTGACGGTGGAGCTGCTGCCGCTGCGCCGCCGCCTGCGGGCCTGCACGCCATGAGCGAGGTCGCGCTGCAGCCTCCCGCCACGCCCTGGCGCCGCGCCTTCGTGCTGAGCCTGCCGATCCTGGTGGGCTACGTGCCGATCGGCGTCGCCTTCGGCGTGCTGTGGGTGCAGCAGGGCCTGCCGCCGCTCGGCGCGCCGCTGCTGGGGGTGCTGGTCTACGCCGGCGCCTCGCAGTTCCTGGCCGCCGGCATGCTGGCGGCGGGCCAGGGGCCCGTCGAGGTGGCGCTGGCGACCCTGGTGCTGAACGCCCGCCACGCCATCTACGGCCTCGCCTTCCTCGACCGTTTCCCCGGCTGGAGTGCCGCCAAGGCCTATTTCGCCTTCGCGCTCACCGACGAGACCTACGCCGTCCTGGCCGCCGCCGCGCCGGCACAGACCCACGGCGACGCCGCGCCGGGCCTGCTGTGGCGGGTGGCGCTGCTGAACCAGGGCTACTGGGTGACCGGCTGCGCGCTGGGCGCGGCGCTCGGCGGTTTCCTGCCGGGAACGGTGCAGGGCCTCGACTTCGCCCTGACGGCGCTGTTCATCGTGCTGCTGCTGGAGCAGATGCGCACCCGGCGCAAGGCCCTGGCCGCCCTGGTCGCGGCGGGTGCCGCGGCGGCCGTGCTGGTGTCGTTCGGCACCGCGGGGACGCTGCTGCCGGCGCTGGCGGCGGCGCTGGTCGCCGTCGTGCTGGCGGACCGGGCGGGGCGCCGGCCATGACCGCCACCGTCCTCCTGACCGCCGTGCTGATGGCGCTGGCGACGGCGGCGGTGCGCTTCCTGCCCTTCCTGGTGGGCGCCCGGCTGGCCGGCCCGGCGCTGCGGCGCCTGTTCGCCGAGCTGTTCCCGCCGGCGGTGCTGGCCGTGCTGATCGTCCACATGGGCTGGGGCCTCGGCGCCGCCGCGGCGCCGACGCCGCTGGCCCAGGGAATCGGCGCCGCGGTGACGGTGGCGGCCCATCTGGCGCTGCGCAACCTGCTGCTGTCGGTGGGCTCCGGCACCGCCGCCTGCATGCTGGTGCTGCACCTCGCGGCGGCGTGACGCCGGCCGCGCCGACAACCGGCATCGGCCGCTATTGCGACGGCCACGATCGAGCGTTCCAACACGGTGGCGGCCGAGATGAGCCGGACATCGGCGCCGCCGATGGCGCGCGCGTAGCGCACGGCGTCCGGCTCGGCGAGGAGAACGCCATGGTGGCCGACGTGTCGACGACCGTCAGCCCGGCAGCCCCTCGCCGTCGTAGCCGACGATCGCGTCCGGCGACCGGGGATCGAGAACCGGCAGGGCCGCCAACGCACGATGCCGTTGCGCCATCCGCGCCTCGGCCTCCCCGGCGCTGCGGACCCGGCGGGCGCGCAGGCGCTGCGCCTCGCGGCGCAGCGGATCGAGCACGAGCTGGGCGGTGCCCTTCCCGGCCGCCGCCGTCCGTTCGCCGACCAGCGCCTCAGCCTCGCGGTTCTCGATGTGGATCGACCTGCCGCCCCCGCCGAAGACCTCCCGGCCTTGAGGATAGGCCCTTTCCTCAGGGCGTGGAAGGACCGGCCGCCGGCACCGGGCAGCCGTAGCCGTCCGCCAGTTCCCGCAGCTTGCCCCAGGTCGTCACGTCGACCGGGATGCCGTTCGCCTTGCGCTCCTCCGTCGGCTCGCGCTCCGGGTCGCCCGGCGCCATGACGCGGGTGCCGGGCTTGGCCGGCTGGGCGCGCAGATCGTCCAGGAAGGCGGCGATGCGGGCGTTCATCATCGCCAGCGGCTGGAACACGTCCGGCCGCAGGACGATGAAGAAGTGCCCGAGCTCGGCCTTCTGCGACAGGTCCGGCCCGGCGAACGGCGGCAGCGCCGCGCCGTGCAGCATGCCGGTGAAGGCCGAGCACAGCAGGTCGACCATCGCCGCCAGCCCCGCCCCCTTGTAGCCGTAGCTGGTGCCGCCCAGCGGCAGCAGCGCCACCGCCCGGTGGGGATCGGTGGTCACCGCGCCGTGCTCGTCCACCGCCACGTCGGGCGGCAGCGGCTGGCCGCTGGCGCGGCGCAACAGCACGCGGTTCAAGGGGATGCTGCTGGTCGCCATGTCCAGCAGCATCGGCTCGTCGCCCTCGACCGGCACGGCGAAGCTCAGCGGGTTGGTGCCGTGGAACGCCTTGATCCCGTCGTGCGGCACGACGATGGCGTCGGCGTGGGTCATGCCGATGGCGGCGTAGCCGCGCCTGGCCGCCGCCAGGGTGTAGCAGCCGGTCGCCCCGTGGTGGGAGGAGCGGCCGACGCCCACCGCGGCGATGCCGGTCTCCCGCGCCAGCGCGATGCCCTCGTCGATGGCGCGGAAGCTCGCCAGGTGGCCGAAGCCGTTGTCAGCGTCGACGTGCCCGACCGCCGGGGCGGAGCGGGTGAAGCGGACGTCCGGGTCGGGGTTGATCCGCCCCGCCGCCAGGGTCGCCACGTAGTGCGGCACGAGGCGCACGCCGTGGGTGTCGAAGGCGCGCGCCGAGGCGTCGACGACGGCGCGGGCGACCGCCGCAGCGCCATCGCGGCCCGACCCGGCCGCCACCAGCAGCGCCTCGATGAAGGTCTCCAGGTCGGCGCGGGGGACCCGCACCTCGTCGAACGTCTCCATGGCTACACCGGGAGCTGGCGCAGCGACGCCACCGCGGTCATGACGCCGCGGATCTCGGCCAGCCCGCGCAGGCGGCCGATGGCGGGATAGCCCGGATGGGTCGGCTTGCCGACGTCGTCCAGCAGCTCGTGCCCGTGGTCGGGGCGGAAGGGGATGCGCCAGCGCGGGTCGCCGGCGTCGCGGCGGCGCTTCTGCTCCTCCAGCAGGGTCGTCACCACCGCGACCATGTCGACGTCACCGCCGAGGTGGTCGGCCTCCTGGAACGAGCCGTCGGGGTCCTTGGTGACGTTGCGCAGGTGGGCGAAGGCGATCTTCGGCGCGAAGCGCCGGGCCATCGCCGGCACGTCGTTGTGCCGGCCGGCCCCCAGCGAGCCGGTGCAGAAGGTGATGCCGTTGGCCTCGGACTCCACGGCGCCGACGATGAAGGCGAGGTCGTCCTCGGTCGAGACGATGCGCGGCAGGCCCATCAGCGGGCGCGGCGGGTCGTCGGGGTGGATGCACATGCGCACGCCCACCTCCTCGGCCGTCGGGATCACCTCCTCAAGGAAGCGGGCGAGCCGCTCGCGCAGGGCGTCGACGGTCATGCCGCGGTAGCGCTCCAGCATGGCGCGCAGGCCCGGCACGTCGTAGCGGTCGAAGGCGCCGGGCAGGCCGGCCATGATGTTGGCCAGCAGCCTCTTCTTGTCGGACTCGCTGGCCCGTCCGATCCAGGCGCGGGCGCGGGCCAGCACCTCGGGGTCGTGCTCGTCCTCGGCGCCCGGGCGCTCCAGGATGTGGACGTCGAAGGCGGCGTACTCGAAGGCGTTGAAGCGCAGCGCCGTGCCGCCGCCCGGCACCGGGGCGGCGAGGTCGGTGCGCGTCCAGTCCAGCACCGGCATGAAGTTGTAGCACACCGTCGTCACGCCGCAGGCGGCGAGGTTGCGCAGGGACTGGCGGTAGTTCTCGAACAAGGGCGCCAGGTCGCCCTCGCCGATCTTGATGGATTCGTGGATCGGCAGGCTCTCCACCACGCTCCAGCGCAGGCCCAGCGCGGGGTCGGCGGCGATGGCGGCCTTGCGCCGCTCGATCTCCTCCACCGGCCAGACGACGCCGTAGGGGATGTGGTGCAGGGCCGTGACGATGCCGCTGGCCCCGGTCTGACGGATGTGACCGAGCCGGATCACGTCGTCCGGCCCCCACCAGCGCCAGGTCTGTTCCATGGGTTCTCTCTATCCTCGATGATCTCGTCCGCCTCAGCGGAACAACAGGTTGGGCAGCCAGAGCGACAGCGCCGGGATGAAGGACACCAGCAGCAGGACGATCAGGTTGCACAGCAGGAACGGCCAGATCGCCTTGGTGATCTCGGCCAGCGAGACCTTGGCGATGTTGGCCGCGACGAACAGGCAGACGCCCACCGGCGGCGTCGTCAGGCCGATCATCAGGTTCAGGACGGCGAAGGTGGCGAAATGGATGGGGTCGATGCCCACCTGGGTCGCCACCGCCAGCAGCGGCGGGAACAGGATGATCAGCGCGGCGATCGTCTCCATGAAGGTGCCGACGATCAGCAGCAGCACGTTGATCATCAGGATGATCAGGTACTTGTTGGTGGTCAGCGCCATCATGGCGGCGGCGATGGTCTGCGGGATCTGCTCGCTGGTGAGGATCCAGCCGAAGACGTTGGCCAGCCCCACCAGCAGGATCAGCCCGCCGGAGCCGATGGCGCTCTCCAGCATCAGCCCCGGCACGTCGCGCAGGCGGAAGCCCTTGTAGACGAAGAGGCCGATGACGAAGGCGTAGAGCGCGGCGACGATCGACGCCTCGGTCGGCGTGAAGACGCCGCCGACGATGCCGTAGAGGATGATCACCGTCATCAAGAGCGCCCAGACCGCGGCGCGGCTGGAGCGCAGCAGCTCGGCGAAGCCGGCCCAGGTCCCCTTGGGATAGCCGCGTTTGCGCGCCAGGATGTAGACGGTGATCATCATGCCGAGGCCCAGCATCAGGCCGGGGACGGCGCCGGCCATGAACATCTTGCCGACGGACAGGCCGGTCAGCGTGCCGACGATGATCATCGGCACGCTGGGCGGGATGATCGGCCCGACCGTCGAGGCGGCGGCGGTGACGGCCGCGGCGAAGGGCCGGTCGTAGCCGGACTTGCTCATGGCCGGGATCATCACCGCGCCGATGGAGGCGGTCTCCGCCACCGCGGTGCCGGAGATGCCGGCGAAGATCATCGACCCCGTGACGTTGGCCAGCCCCAGCCCGCCGCGGATGTGGCCGACCAGCGCGTTGCCGAAGCGCACGATCTGGTCGGTGATGCCGCCGCCGTTCATCAGGTTGCCGGCCAGCACGAAGCCGGGGATGCACAGCAGGACGAAGCTGTCCATGCCGGCGAACATGAACTGCGGGACCACCGTCAGGTCGATGCCGGCGAGCCAGAGATAGACGGCCGCCGACAGGCCCAGCGCGATGCTGATCGGCACGCCGAGGACCAGGGCGACGGCGAAGCTGCCGAAGAGGGCGGCGATCAGCATCAGGTCAGCTCCCCACGTTCCATGTCGATGCGCTCGGGATGGCCGAGGCCGAGCAGCCGGGCGACCGAGAAGAAGGCCAGCGACACCGGGATGATCAGCGCCACCACGTAGACGCCGACCATCGGCAGGTCGATGGAGCGCGCCCGCTCGCCGAAGCTGCCGTCGACGTAGAGCCAGGCGCCGGGGATGATGGCCAGCGAGAACGCCAGGACGACCACGTCCACCACCCGGTCGACGACCCGGCGGGCCCCGTCGGGCAGCGGCGCCACGAACAGGTCGACGTTGACGAGGTCGCCGCGCAGCAGCGCCAGGCCGCAGGAAAAGGCCACGAGGTAGACCAGCGCGAAGCGCGCCACCTCCTCGGTCCAGGCCGGCGAGCGGATGCCGGGCACGCGCCCGGCCACCTGCAACAGGACGACGGCGACCAGCACCGCGAAGGCGGCCAGCGTACCGTACCGGCACAGCCCGCTCGCCCCGGCGACGAGAATCGCGAGGACTCTCCGCATCGGAACTCTCCGGAACAGCAGTGGGCGTCCGCCGCCGCCCGAGGCCGGGGCCCCGGGCGGCGGCGACGGGTCAGGCGGCGACGATCTCTTCGTAGAGCGGCTTGATCTCCGGGTTGAGCGCGGCGGCGACCGCCTCGCGGCCGCGGTTGGCGAAGGCCTCCTTGTCGACCTCGACGAACTCCATGCCCTTGGCCTTGAGGTCGGCGGCGAGCTGCTTCTCGTCGGCCAGGAAGAGCTCGCGCTCGTAGGCCTGGGCGGCCGCCGCGGCCTCGGCGATGGCAGTCTGCTGCGCCTCGGGCAGGCGGCTCAGCTTCTTGGCCCCGCCCACGAGGTAGATCCAGCTGATGACGTGCTCGGTCAGGTTGACGTACTTCTGCACCTCGAAGAAGCTGGCCGACTTGATCAGGGCCAGCGGGTTCTCCTGGGCGTCGATGATGTGGCTCTGCAGCGCGGTGAACACCTCGGAGAAGGCCATCGGCGTCGGCTTGGCGCCCAGCGCGTCCCAGAACTTGACGAACAGCGGCACGTTGGGAACGCGCAGCTTCAGGCCGTCGAGCTCGTCCGGGCTCTTGACCGGCCGGTTGGAGGTGAGGTTGCGCGGGCCGCGGGCGAAGTAGGTCAACGGCCGCAGGTCGGTCTTGTCCTCGATGTTGGCGGCGATCTTCTTGCCGGTCTCCCCCTTCACCACCTTGTCCAGGTGGTCGAGGTCGCGGATGGCGTAGGGCACGGCCAGCAGGGCGGCGCTCGGCGCCCAGTTCTGCAGGGATTCGCCGGTGATGGTGAAGTCGACGATGCCGAGCTGGATGCCCTTGATGAGGTCGGTTTCCTTGCCCAGCTGCTCGTTGGGGAAGACGCTGACCTTGAGCGCGCCGTCGGTGCGCTTGGCGACCTCCTCGGCGAACTTCAGCGACGCCTTGTGCCAGACGTTGTCCTCGTTGCCGAGATGGCCGAGCTTCAGGGTCGTCTGCGCCCGGACGATGGCCGGCGCGCCAGTGACCGCGGCGGCGGCGCCGAGTCCGGCGACGCCGAGGCCGAAGGCGCGGCGGGACAGCGGGGTCTTGAACTCCATGGGTGACTCCTCCGTTTCGATCGTTGGTTCGACGGTCTTCAGTCGAAGGTGAGCTGCACCTTGATGGTGCTGGACGGGTCGTTCTCGATCAGCGAGAACGCCTCGGCGGCGCGCACCGCCGGAAAGGTCTGGGTGATCATGGCCGCCGGCGTCAGCTTGCCGGCCTCCAGCCAGGCGACCACCTGCGGCAGCAGGCGCCGGTTGAGGCGGGAGCCGACCAGGGTCAGCTCCTTCTTGACGATCTCCTGCTGGATCACCGGGCAGGGACTGGGCGAGAAGCCCAGCAGGCCGATGCGCCCGGCCGGGCTGGCGACGCGGCAGGCCTCCTCCAGCAGCGCCGGGACGCCGGCGCCGTCGATGACGACCGACGGCCCGAGCCCGTCGTTCTCCCCCCGCACGGCCTCCGGCACCGGGGTGGCGGCGGGGTTGAGGGCGACGTCGGCGCCGAAGGCGCGGGCGCGCTCCAGCCGCGCCTCGTCGAGGTCGGCGACGATGCAGCGGGCGCCGTGCAGCTTGGCGACCTGCAGCACCGTCAGGCCGACCGTGCCGGCGCCGTAGACCAGCACCGTGTCGCCGGCGTCGATGCCGGTGCGGCTCAGCACGTTGGCGGCGATGGAGAAGGGCTCGGCCAGGGCGGCGATGGCGATGGGCAGGTCGCGGCTGACCTTGACGGCGTTGGCCGCCGGCACCGCCACGCGGTCGCGGAAGCCGCCGTCGCGGTGCACCCCGAACACCTCGAGGCTGGCGCAGACGTTGGAGCGGCCGACGCGGCAGGCGTAGCAGCGCCCGCACGACACCACCGGGTCGACCACCACGTGGTCGCCGGGCGCCAGCCCGTCGACGCCGTCGCCGACCGCCTCGACGACACCGGCGAACTCGTGGCCGATGATCCGGGGATACACGGCGAACGGGTTGGAGCCGTGGAGGATGTGCATGTCGGAGCCGCAGATGCCGGCCCGCTGCACGCGCACCAGAACCTCGCCGGGCGCCGCCGCCGGGGCGGCGGCGTCGGCCAGGGTCAGCACGTGGGGTTTCTCGACGGTCAGGGCAACCAAGGCTGTCGTCCTATCGGCTGGAAGGGGAATGGGGGTCAGGTTTCGAAGATGTCGTTGCCGGTCCGGGCGATCTTCTCGACCGCCGCGAAGACGGTGCGCAGGTGCTCGCGCATCGCCTCCTCCGCGCCGTCCGCGTCGTGGTCGGTGACGCGGTCGACGATGTCCCGGTGCTGGTCGAGGACCATGGCGGCCCAGCCCTCGCTGTGCAGGGCGAGGAAGCGCACCCGGTCGAGCTGCGCCTTCACGCCGACCAGCAGGTCCCACACCGCCGGACGCCCGGCGATGCGGGTCAGCTCGGCGTGGAGCGCGTCGTCGAGCGCGAAGAAGACGTCGTGGCGCTCGGGCGCCAGCGTCTCGCGCTGGCGGTCGAGGAGGCCGGTCAGGGCCGAGCGGTCGCTCGGTCCGGCGCGCTCGGCGGCGAGTCGCACGGTGCGGCACTCCAGCGTCTCGCGGACGAACTGGCTGTCGGACACGGCGCTCAACTGGATCGGCGCGACGAAGGTGCCGACCTGCGGCACGATGCGCAGATAGCCCTCGTCGGCGAGCCGGCGGAAGGCCTCGCGCACCGGCGTGCGGCTGACGCCGAAGCGCGCGGCCACCCGCGTCTCGGAGATGGCTTCGCCCGGCCGCATCTCCCCCGTCAGCACGGCGGCGCGCAGCGACTCGTACACCTCCTGGAGGCGCGGACCGCGGTGTTCGGTGGCGGTGTGGGAGAGCGGCATGACGTCCATCGCAGCAGCTTGGATACTAGTATGGCAAGTCTGCGGGCGGACGGCAAGAGGGAGGTGGCACGGCGGACGCGCCGCGGCCGCCGTTGCTCGGGATCGGGGAAAGTCCGCCGGACCGGTCGCCTTATTCCATATCCCGGGGCCGCGGCGGGAGCGGGTCGCCGGCGGCGGACGGGGAAGCCGGGGCCGGCGCCCGCGTCAGCAGGAGCGGCGTCGCGTTCGGCGGCAGCGCCGTGCCGGGGTCGCGTCCCAGCCACCAGCACAGCGCCTGCCACGTTCCGGCGTGCGCCACGACGAGCGGCGGCGGTCCGGCGCCGTCGCCGGGGAGCCGGTCGAGCGCGGCGGCGACCCGGGCGCGGAACGCGGCGAGGGATTCGCCGCCCGGCACCCGCTCGCGCAGCAGGTCGGCGGGGAGGGCCTTGCCCTCCAGCTCCCCCCAGTTCCGCTCCTCCAGGCCGACCGCCACCGACACCGGGCATCCCAGCCACCGGGCGAGGATGGCCGCGGTGTCCCGCGCCCGGCGCTGCGGGCTGGTGTGGATCGCCGGGACGCGCACGCCGGCGGCGGCGAGGCGGCGCCCGGCGTCCTCCGCCTGGGCCCGGCCGCGGGCGGTCAGCGCCACGTCGCGGGAGCCGGCGAGCCAGCCGCCGACGTTGCTCTCCGTCTCGCCGTGCCGGCAGAAGAGGACGGCGTTCAGCACGGCCATCCCCGGCGCAGGGCATCGGGGATGGCGGCGAAGTCGTCGAGCACGCCGTCGTGGGGCAGCCGGTCCAGGGGCACGCGCGCGTACCCGTACCCCATGACGTAGACCCGCCGCACGCCCGCGGCGCGGGCCGCGGCGACGTCGTGCTCGTTGTCGCCGACGAACGCCGCCTCCTGCGGCGCGGCGCCAAGCAGCCCCAGCAGGCCCAGCAGCGGTTCCGGCGACGGCTTGCGGGTGGGGTAGCTGTCGCCGCCGACGACCGCCGCGAAGGCGCCGGCGATGCCGAGGTCGGCGAGCAGCCGGCGCGTCGCCACCAGCGGCTTGTTGGTGCAGACGCCGAGCCGGACGCCGTCGTCGGCGAGCCGCCGCAGCGTCGCCGCGACGCCGGGGTAGAGAACGCTGCGCGCGCTGGGGTCGGCCTCGTAGATCTCCAGGAAGCGGCGGACCTGGGGCTCCGGATCGCCGCCCGGAACGCCGCCGGTGGCGGCGAGCGCCCGTTCGACCAGCCGCGCGACGCCGTCGCCGATGAAGCCGCGGACGGTGGCGAGATCGAGCGGCGGGCGGTCCAGCCCGGCCAGCAGGCGGTTGGCGGCGTCGTGCAGGTCGGCGACGCTGTCCACCAGCGTGCCGTCGAGGTCGAAGGCCACCGCCGTGAAGGGACGTCCGGTCATGCGCCCCTCACCGCCGCAGGAAACGGACCCGGTCCGCGGCGAGCGCGAGACCGACCGTGGTGCCCGGCGCCAGCATCGGCTCCCCCGCCTGATGGGCGCTGTCGACCTGGACCGATTGCCGGCCGAGGTCGACCGTGTAGCGGACGCTCGCGCCCAGGAACTCGCGGTGGCGCACCGTTCCCGCCAGGGCCGCGCCGGGACCGCCGGGCGGCGCCTCCCCCGGTCCGCCGATCCGCAGGTTCTGCGGCCGGAACATCAGCTTGCCGGCGGCGCCGGGGGCGGTGCCGGGCGGCAGCGGCACCAGGGCGTCGCTGCCGGCGACGGCGAAGACCGTCCCGGCGCCGCCCGGCGCCGGCCGCACCTCCCCCTCCAGCACGTTGGCGGTGCCGAGGAAGCCGGCGACGAACAGGTTGACGGGATGGTCGTACAGCTCCTGCGGCGAGCCCACCTGCTGGATGGCCCCGTCCTCCAGGACGGCGATGCGGTCGCAGATGGTGTTGGCCTCCTCCTGGTCGTGGGTGACGAAGATGGTGGTGAGGCCGAGGCGGCGCTGCAGCGCCAGCAGCTCCTGGCGCATCTGGACGCGCAGCTTGGCGTCCAGGTTGGACAGCGGCTCGTCGAGCAGCAGCACCTTGGGCTGCACGACGATGGTGCGGGCCAGCGCCACCCGCTGCTGCTGGCCGCCGGAGAGCTGGGAGGGCCGGCGGTCCGCCAGGTGGCGCAGGCCGACCAGCTCGAGCGCGGCGTCGACCCGCCGCTCCGCCTCGGCCCGCGGCACCCGCCGCTCCTCCAGGCCGAAGGCGACGTTGCGGCGCACCGTCATGTGCGGCCACAGGGCGTAGCTCTGGAAGACCATGCCGACGTCGCGCCGGTGCGGCGGCAGGGGTGCCACGTCCTGGTCGCCGACCATCACCCGCCCGCGCTGGGCGGCGTTGAACCCGGCGATCAGGCGCAGCAGCGTGGTCTTGCCGCAGCCCGACGGCCCCAGGAAGGCGAAGAACTCGCCGGGCTGGATCGACAGGTTGACGGACTTCAGCACGTGGTTGGACCCGTAGTAGAGGTCCACGTCCTCGATGCGCACCGCGACCGAGCGGTCGCCGGCCAGCGCCGAGGGGGCAAACTGGTGGGTCAAGGGTCAATCCTCCCGTCGCGTCTCGGAGGTCCGGTTGCGCTCGATGATCCGGTGCGAGGCGTAGGTCGCCAGCCCGACGATCACCACGGCGATGATGCCGAGCGCCGCACCGGGCCCGCGCCCGGCCGCCGACTGCATGTAGACGTAGAGCCCGTAGGCCAGCGGCGCGTCGCCGGACGAATGCACGAGCATGATGGTGGCGGACAGCTCCACGGCGGCCGTGGCGAAGCTGGTGATGAAGCCGGCGAGGATGCCGCCGGTCATCAGCGGCACGACGATGCGGCGCACCGTGCGCAGCTTGGTGGCGCCCAGGTTCTCCGCCGCCTCCTCCAGCGACTCGCTGACCTGCTGCAGGGCCGCCGTGCAGGCGCGCAGCGCGTAGGGCAGGCGGCGGATCGACAGGGCCACCACCAGGACCAGCCAGAAGCTGGACAGCGGCGCCCCGCTGAACGGCATGGCAACGCCGTAGAAGCTGCGCAGGTAGCCGATGCCCAGCACGACGCCGGGCACCGCCAGCGCCGCCATGGCGGTGTAGTCCAGCCATTTGCGCGCCGGCAGGCGGGTGCGCAGGACCAGGTAGGCGATGGCCGTGCCCACCACCACGTCGATCAGCGCGGCGATGGAGGCGTAGAGCAGCGTGTTGGAGATGTACTGGCCGCTCTCCAGGAACACAGTGCCGTAGTGCTTGAGCGTGAAGGCGTCGGGCAGCGGGCTGAAGGACCAGATGGTGGCGACCGACAGCAGCGCCAGGCCGATGTGCGGCGCCAGCACCAGGAACAGGATCAGCAGCACGACGGCGTAGGCGGCGGCCTGCTCCCACGGCCGCATGCGCCGGCGCGCCAGCCCGCCGCCGCCGCGCTGCACGGTGGCGTAGTCCTTGCCGCGCATCGCCAGGGCCGAGATCCACAGCGCCGCCAGCGAGCAGGCGATCAGCACCACCGAGATCACGTAGCCCATGGGGTCGGCGAGGCCGATGGAGGAGATCCGCAGATAGGCCTGCGGCGCCAGCATGTCGTTGACGTTCAGCAGGAGCGGCGTGCCGAGGTCGTCGAACACCTTGATGAAGACCAGCGAGGCGCCGGCGACGTAGCCGGGCATGGCCAGCGGGAAGACGATGCGGCGGAACAGCCGGAAGCCGTGGCAGCCCAGGTTCTGCGCCGATTCCTCCATGGCCCGGTCGATCGCCTTCAGGCTGGCCGAGACGTTGATCAGGATGAAGGGGAAGTAGTGGATGCTCTGCACGAAGATGACGCCGTTCAGCCCTTCCATGAACGGGACCGAGACGCCGAAATGGTCGCGCAGCAGCAGGTTGACCGTGCCGTTGCGCCCGAACAGGAGCTGCATGGCGACGGCGCCGATGAAGGGCGGCATGATCAGCGGGATGACGCCCAGGCTCTGGATCAGGATGGCGCCGCGGAACTCGAACCGTGTCGTCAGGTAGGCCAGCGGCATGGCCAGCGCGGTCGCCACCAGCACCGACATGGCGGAGACGTAGACGGAGTTGCCGAACGACCGCATGAACAGGTCGTTGCGGAAGAAGTCGACGAAGTTGATCAAGGTGAAGGCGCCGGTCGTCTTGTCCTGGAAGGCGACGAAGACGACCTGGACGACCGGCACGACGAGGAACAGCAGCAGGAACAGCGCGATCAGCAGCGCCACCCCCGCCTGTCCCGGCCGGATGCCGGCGAGGCCGGCGAAGCGGGAGCGCGGCAGCGCGAGAGAGGTCATGGCGGAGACTTTCCGGACGCGGAATCGGGGTGGGCGGCGGGGGCGGGCCCGGCCGGCGCCGGACCCGCCCGTGCGGATCAGTCGACCAGCGCCAGCGCCTCCTCGGCCTTCTCGCGGGCGGCGGCGTAGTTGGCCTTGCCGAAGGCGGCCCACTTGCGCTCCAGCTCCGCCTGGCGCTCGGGCACCTCGTCCTTGGCGGACTTGCGCTCCACGGTGAAGGCGCCGGCGATCTGCGGGTCGGCGGCCTCCGCCGCGCTGATCGGCATGGCGGCGACGAGGTCGCGCGCCTCGCCGACCAGCGCCTTGGCCTTGTCGTCCGGCGTCTTCTCCAGCGCCGTCTCGGCCTGCTGGATGGCGCGGGTGGCCGCCTTCAGGTCGTCGAGCTGGAAGGTGACGAGCTGGTCGTAGAGCGCGTCGACGACGTTGTAGCGGGCCTGCGAGACGTCGACGTCGAAGTCGACGGCGGCGCCCAGCGAGGTGTCCTTGAACGGGTTCGGGTAGTCGGCCGGAGCCTTGGCGTAGGTCGCCGGGTTGACCGGCAGGCGGCGGATCTCCGGCTTCAGCAGCACCTCCTGGCCCTCGGGCGACAGGATGAAGTCGACGAACGCCTCCGCCGCCGCCTGGTTCGGCGGGTTCTTCACGATGCCGATGTTGGCCGGCACGATGGTCGTCACCGTGGGGTAGGCGAACTCCACCGGGAAGCCGGAGGCCTGGGAGGACAGGGCGAAGAAGTCGATGACGATGCCGATGCCGAAGCTGCCGGTGTTGACCCCGTCGGGCACGCCGAAGCTGCGCTCGGTGATCGTGCGGAAGTTGCCGGACATCGCCTTCAGCGTCCGCCAGCCCTTCTCCCAGCCCTCGCCCTGGAGGATCGTCTCCACCGTCAGGTGCGTGGTGCCGGAGCGCGACGGCGCCGACATGGCGACGTGGTCGAAATAGACGGGCGCCGCGAGGTCGGCCCACTCCTTGGGCGGCGGCAGCTCGTTGGCCTTCATGTAGCGGGTGTTCCACATGATGCCGTAGCCCGACGCCGCGAAGCCGCTGTAGTAGCCCTCGGGATCGTTCACGGGGTAGGCGCCCACCTTCTGCGGGATGCCCTCGACCTTGGGCCGGTACTGCTGGAGGAGTCCGGCGCCCTTCAGCACCTCGAAGGCGTCGGGGGCGGACACCCAGTAGAGGTCGGAGGCGTTGTTGGAGGCGGTCTCCTGGAGGTACTTCACGCCCGCGTTGGTGTTGCGGTTCATGATCTCCACGTCGACCTTGGGGTGGGCCTTCTCGAAGGCCTGCTCGAAGGCCGAGGTCAGGTCCTTGGGGAACGAGGTGACGACCACCAGCTTGCCCGACGGCTCCGCGGCGACGGCGGCGGTGGTGGAGAGCAGCGCGGCGGTGAACGCCGTCGCCAGGGTGAGGCGCCTCATGGCCATCTTGGTTTTCCTCCCGGAATGGTTGGTGGCCCCGCAATCAGCAAGAGGCGGGCCAACCGCCCGCTCCTTGTCCGGCAAGGGCCTGCCGCCCGGGCATGGGTCGCGCAGGGAACCGCTGCGGCGCAGCATGGGTCAGGACGGGAACAGGGCGACCGTCAGCCCGGACCGTCATTGCCGGACCGCCATCCCGGACCGCCGCCGCGGCTCCGCGCCGGACCCGACTTTGCCCGAATAGTGCAAATCTTTACCAGCATCGTCCATTCCGCCGCATGCCGTACCGGTCTACAGTCCAATGGTCCGCGGGGCGGATGGCCTGCCGGGGCAACCGACGGCCAGCGGTGCGGTTCTTCGTTCCAAACACGCGCTGAACAAAGGCTTGAGACACGGCACGACGCAATCGCCGCCGCCGGCGGTGCGGCCTCTCGGGATGGCCAACCGGAACGCGTTCGGACGAACAGGCCGCCCGGCGGCCGGCCGTCGACCAGCCAAGCCTGGGCAAACTCATCGGGGAAGTCATGAAAGTCCAAGTTTGCATCATCGGAGGCGGGCCGTCCGGGCTGCTGCTGTCCCAGCTTCTGCACCTCAGGGGCGTCGACACCATCGTGCTGGAGAAGCACAGCCGTGAGCACGTCCTGGGCCGCATCCGGGCGGGCGTGCTGGAGCACGGCTTCGCCGCCCTGATGCGCGAGGCGCAATGCGGCGAACGCATGGACCGCGAGGGGGAGATCCACGACGGCTTCTTCATCGCGCACGACGGGGTGATGGACCGCGTCGACCTGCACAAGCACTCCGGCGGCAGTTCGGTGGTCGTCTACGGCCAGACCGAATTGACCCGCGACCTCTACGAGGCGCGCGACCGGATGAACGGCAAGGTCGTCCACAACGCCGCGGACGTCATGCCGCACGACCTGGACAGCGACGCCCCGTACGTCACCTACCGCGACGGCGACCGGATCGTCCGCATCGATTGCGACTACGTGATCGGTGCCGACGGCTTTCACGGGGTCAGCCGCAAGTCGATCCCGAGGGAGGTCCTGCGCGAGTACGAACGGGTCTATCCGTTCGGCTGGCTCGGCGTGCTGTCCCAGACCAAGCCGGTGTCGCCGGAGCTGATCTACTGCAAGCATGAGCGCGGCTTCGCCCTGTGCTCCCTGCGCTCGCAGGTGCTCAGCCGCTATTACATCCAGGTGCCGCTGACCGACACCGTCGAGGACTGGTCGGATGAGGCGTTCTGGGAGGAGCTCAAGCGCCGCCTGCCCACCGAAATCGCCGCCTCGCTGGTCACCGGGCCGTCGATCGAAAAGAGCATCGCCCCCTTGCGCAGCTTCGTCGCCGAACCGATGCGCTACGGCCGCCTGTTCCTGGCGGGCGATGCCGCCCACATCGTGCCGCCGACCGGAGCGCGTGGCCTGAACAGCGCGGCGTCGGACATCTATTACCTGTATCACGCCATGGTCGACCATTACGAAAAGGGCGACGACGCGGGCCTCGACGACTACTCCCGAAAGGCCCTGGCCCGGGTTTGGAAGGCGCAGCGGTTCTCCTGGTGGATGACCATGCTGCTGCACCGCTTCCCGGACCACACCCCTTACGAGGACAAGCTGCAGTCGACCGATCTGGGGTACCTGTTCTCGTCGGAAAGGGCGCTCGGATCGTTGGCGGAGAACTATGTCGGGCTGCCCTTCTGATCACGCCGGCGGCGGTCCGGAGGCGAGGGGGGCGGTCCGTCCGGCCCGCGGTGCGGCCGTCCGCCCGCCTCACTCCTCCGCGTAGTCCGCCTTGTGCAGGCCGTGGTGGCGCATCTTCAGGTACAGGGTCTTGCGGGTGATGCCGAGGCGCTCCGCCGTCTCGCCGATGCGGCCGCCGCAGCGGGCGAGCGCGGCCTCGACGAGCTGGCGCTCGACCCGGTCGAGCTGGTCGGCCAGCGGACGGACGTCCGGCTCCGGCGCGGCCTCGCCCGGCAGTCCCGCACCCCCCGGCGCCAGGCCGTCGCCGAGGCCCAGCGCCATCCGCTCGGCGGCGTTGCGCAGCTCGCGCACGTTGCCGGGCCAGGGGTGGGCGGCGAGGCGGGCCAGCGTCGCCGGGCCCACAGCCGGGCCCACAGCCGGGACGGGGCGGCGGGCGCGCAGGGCGGCGGCGTCGAGGAAATGGCGCAGCAGCAGCGGCACGTCGTCCGGCCGCTCGCGCAGGGGAGGCAGCGGCACGGTGACGACGTTCAGCCGGTAATAGAGGTCCTCGCGGAAGCGGCCCTGCGACGCCAGCGCCAGCAGGTCGACCTTGGTGGCGGCGACGACGCGCAGGTCCAGCGGGATCGGGCGGTTGCCGCCGACCCGCTCCACCACGCGCTCCTGCAGCACGCGCAGCAGCTTGACCTGGACGTGCAGCGGCATGCTCTCGATCTCGTCGAGGAACAGGGTGCCGCCGTCGGCGTGCTCCAGCTTGCCGATGCGCCGGCCCTGGGCGCCGGTGAAGGCGCCGGGCTCGTGGCCGAACAGCTCGCTCTCCAGGATCGTCTCGGGCAGGGCGCCGCAGTTCAGCGCGACGAAATGGCCGCCGCGCCGCCGCCCGAAATCGTGCAGGCTGCGCGCCACCAGCTCCTTGCCGGTGCCGGTCTCGCCGAGGATCAGCACGTCGACCTCGGCGTCGGCCAGCGCCGCCACCGTCGCCCGCAGCCGCTCCACCGCCGGGGAACGGCCGATGATGCGCGCCTCCAGCCCGCCGCTGCCGGCCAGGCGGTCGCGCAGCGCCCGGTTCTCCAGCACCAGCCGGCGGTGTTCCAGGGCGCGGCGCACCACCTCGACGAGGTGGTCGGGCTCGGCCGGCTTCTCGATGAAGTCGTAGGCGCCCTCGCGCACCGCCCGCATCGCCATGGGGATGTCGCCGTGGCCGGTGATCAGCACCACCGGCAGCTCCGGGTCGATGGCGCGCACCGCCTCCATCAGGGCGAAGCCGTCGAGGTCGGGCATCCGCACGTCGCTGACGACGACGCCGGGCCAGGACCGCCCGAGCCGCGCCAGCGCCGGCCGGGCGGCCGCCTCGGCCAGCACCGCGAAGCCCTCCAGCTCGAGGGTCTGGCGGCTGGAGTGCAGGACTTCGCGGTCGTCGTCGACCAGCACGATGGGGTCCCCGGTGGTCATGGGCGGCTCATGCGCGGTTGAGGGTGATGGCGAAGGCGGTGCCTTCGGGGCCGCTCGACGCGACCGCCAGCACGCCCCCGAAGTCCTTGACGATGTTGTACGAGATCGACAGGCCGAGGCCCAGCCCGGCGCCCGGCGGCTTGGTGGTGTAGAAGGGGTCGAAGACCTGGGCCGCGGCGTCGGCGGGGATGCCGGGTCCGCTGTCGCGCACCTCGATGCGCACCGTGCCCTCCCCGTCCGGCCGCGCCGCCACGGCCAGCCGGCGGCAGTCCCGGCCGGCGACGGCGTCCAGCCCGTTGCCCAGCAGGTTGACCAGCACCTGCTCCAGCCGCACCTCCTCGGCGCGCACGCGCAGCGGCTCGCCCGGCAGGTCGAGGTCGACCGCCACGCCCTCGGCCCGCAGCCGCCCGGCGAACAGGGACAGCGCCCCGTGCACCACCGGCGCCAGCTCCACCGCGCCCACCCGGCTGTCGGGGCGCCGCGCGAAGCGCTTGAGATGGTTGGTGATGCCGGCCATGCGCTGGGTCAGCTCGGCGATGCGGGCGAGGTTGCCGGCGGCCTCCGCGACCCGGCCGCGGGCGATCAGCTTGCCGCCGTTGTGGGCGTAGGAGCGGATGGCGGCCAGCGGCTGGTTCAGCTCGTGCCCGACGCCGGCGGCGAGCTGGCCGAGCGCCGCCAGCTTGGCGGCCTGCACCAGCTCGGTCTGCGCCTCGCGGAACAGATGCAGGGCGTCGGCCATCTCGCTCAGCTCGTCGCCGCCGCCGCGCGGGATGGCGACCGTCAGGTTGCCCGCGGCCAGCTCGTGGGCGGCGGTGCTCAGCGCCGCGATGCGCGAGACGAGGCGGCGGCGCACGTAGAACCAGCCGACGGCCACGGCGACCAGCAGGCTCGCCAGCGCCACCGCCAGCAGGGTCGAGCGCCCCTGTTCCACGGCGACGGCGGCACGGGCGGCGGCGCGGTGCGAGGCCGCCTCCACCGCCTGCACCCGCTCGGCGATGCGGCGGTTCAGGGCGGCGACCAGCCCGCGGTTGGCGGCCAGCAGCTCCTGCCCCTCGGCGACGGTCGCCAGCTCGGCCCGCCGCAGGGCGGGCAGCCCGTCCTCGCCCTGCCCGAGGTCGAGCAGCCGCGCCACCACCTGCGACAGGCTGAGGGCGTCCGGCCAGGTGCCCAGCGCCGCGACGTCGCGGCGCAGCAGCGCCGCCGTCTCGTCCAGGAAGGCGGCGGTGTCGTCCAGCGCCTCCGGCGTCGCCAGGGTGGCGGCGCGGGCGATCAGGCCGACCGCCAGGTTGCCGTTGGCGCCGATCTGCAGCACCGCCTCGCTCTTGCGGTTCTCGTCGCGCAGGATCTGCACCGCCCCGCCCGGGGTGGCGACGCCGGCGGCCGCCTCGACGGTGGCGAGCGCGCTCTGGATGTTGAAGCGGGCGTCGGCGACCAGCGGCTCGATCTCGTCGAGGAAGTCGGCGTGCAGCCAGCGCAGGCGCTCCACGGCCTCCTGGTTGTGGCGGGCCAGGGCGAAGCGGCGGCGCACGTTGGCGTCCAGCGCGCCCAGGTTGCCGGCCAGCGCCTCCACCAGCGGCGCCAGCTCGGCCGCCGGCCCGCCCGTGCCCCGTTCGATCCCGGCAAGCAGGTGGCGCAGCGTGGCGAGGCGGCGCGCCAGGTCGGCGCGGATCGCGGCGACCTCGTCCTCGGTGCGGGCGGCGGCGAGGATCGGCGCGGTGGCGATGATGCCGCCCCCCTCCTCGGCCAGGCGCGCCGCCAGGCCGAGCGCCGGCAGCTGCCCGTCGGCGATGTCGGCGAGGCTGCGGCTCAGCCGGTCGTAGGACAGCCAGCCGATGACGCAGGCCACCACCGACAGCGCCGCCACCGCCGCGAAGGCCAGCAGCAGGCGGCCGCGGATGCCCAGCCGCGCCGGCGCCGCGCCGCTCACGGCGCCGTTCCCGGCGCGTCCGCCACGGGCGGCGCGGCGAGGCGGGCGGCGGCGCGCTCGGCCAACGCCAGCGCCCGCTCCAGGTTGCGCTGGGAGAAGGCGCGCCAGTCGCGCTCCAGCTCCGCTTGGCGGGCCAACACCGGCACCCCGCGCGACGAGCGCCTGAGGTCGGCCACCAGCGCCGGATCGGCCGCCGCCGCCGCGTCCACCGGCACCGCCTGCGCCAGGTCGCGCGCCTGGCGCAGCAGGTCGGCGGCGGACGGGTGGAAGCGGCCGGCCAGCCGCGCCTCGCCGTCGTGGATCACCTGCCAGACGCGGTTCAGCGTCTTCAGGCGGAAGGTGATCAGCTCGTCGAACAGCAGGTTGACCAGCTCGTAGCGGCTGCTCGACAGGGTGCGGTCGAAGACGAAGCGGTCGTCCTCGCCGCTCTCGGCGAAGGGGTCGGGATAGCCTTCGGGGGCCGCGGCGTAGGCGTCGGGGCGCACCGGCAGCCGGCGGATGCCGGGGTGCAGCAGCAGCGCCTGCCCCGGCGGCGACAGCAGGAAGTCGACGAAGGCGCCGGCCCCGGCCGGGTTGGGGGCGTCGCGCAGGACGGCGACGCTGGCCGGCAGGAAGACGTTGACCGTGGGATAGGCGAAGCGGATGCCGTCCGTCGCCGCGGTGGCCGAGGTGCCGAGGAAGTCGATGGTCAGGCCGACGCCGAAGCGGCCCTTGGCGACGCCGTCGGGGACGCCGTAGCTGCGCGCCGTCACGGTCGCCAGGTTGCCGGCGATCTCCAGCCAGGTCGCCCAGCCCCGCTCCCAGCCCTGGAGCTGCAGCACGGTCTCCACCATCAGGTGCATGGTGCCCGAGCGCGACGGCGCGGTGATGCCGATGTGCCGGAAATAGTCCGGCCGCTTCAGGTCCTCCCAGCCCCGCGGCGCCGGCAGCCCGTGGCGCTCCAGGTAGCCGGCGTTCCACACCAGCCCGTAGCCCGACAGGGCGAAGCCGAGATAGGTGCCGTCGGGGTCGTCGAGGGGCTGGTTGCCGACGGTGTCCGGCGCGCCGGTCGGCCGCGGCGCGATCGGCGCCAGCCGGTCGGCCGCCTTCAGCACCTCGAAGGCGTCGGGCGCCGAGGCCCAGAAGACGTCGACGCGCTCGTCCGTGCGGTCCTGGATGCGGGCGATGGCGGCGGTGGTCTTGCGGTTGAGCAGCCGCAGGCGCAGCCCCGGGTGGGCCGCCTCGAAGGCGTCACGGAACGGCTCGTAGAAGGACGCCGGGAACGAGGTCATGACGGTGACCACGCCGCCGGGCTCCGCCGCCGCGGCCCCGCCGGCGGCCAGCACCGCCAGCGCCGCGAGGCAGCCAGCCGCCGCCGACCGCACGAACCGTACCGCCACACGCACCATCCCGCCTCCGGAAAATCCGCCGGTGCGTCCTAGCACACATCCGGCGCCCCCGTCAGGCGGTCGGAGGCGCCGCCCGGCGATCGCCGGGCCGGCGGGGCGCCTCAGCCCCGTCCCGTCCGTTCCAGGAAGCGCTCGAACACCTCCAAGGTCTCGGCGCTGACGTGGTGCTCGATGCCCTCGGCGTCGAGCCGGGCCGTCTCCGGGCTGACGCCGACCGCGCACAGGAACGCCTCGACCACCTGGTGGCGGACCCGGCTGCGCTCGGCCACGGCCCGCCCCTCGTCGGTCAGGAACACGCCGCGGTACGGGCGCTGGGTGACGAAGCCGTCCTTGGCGAGGCGGCGCAGCATCTTCGCCACGGTCGGCTGGGCGACGCCCAGGCGGGCGGCGATGTCGACCTGGCGCGCCTCGCCATGATCGTCGATCAGATCGGCGATCAGCTCCAGATAGTCCTCCACCAGCTCCAGCCGGCGCGCGCTGCGCGCCTGCCGGAAGCTCTCGGCCCGGGCATCGTCGTCGGGAACGGTGTCGGAAAGGCCGTCGGGATCGCCGTCCGGATCGCCGTCGGGAACGCCATCGGACAAGGGGCTGCGCCTCCGCTGCGGGTCTGTCCCGCCAAGGCAGCACGAATTCTTAGCCGAAGCAATCTTTTTTGCCCGCTCCGGCGCGGCGGCCGCCGTGTCACTCCGGCTGGCGTCGTCACATCGACGGGGGCGGCCCGCCGGCGGTGACGGCGTTCTCGCCGAAGGTCGCCGCTCTGGCATGCCCGCCACCAGTTCCCGCGCGATCGTCCGGCATGCGATCCGGTTCCATCTCCGGTTCACGCCGAGCCACCGGGATGACGAGGACCGGCTGGCCGAACGCGGCATCGAGGTGCCCTATGACACGGCCCGCCGCCGGGTTGCGACGCTCGGACCGGTCATCGCCGGCACCTTTATTTTTCAGGCTGGGGGCGTGGGGGCACTGCGTTGCGCGAAATACTGAGCGGGAGTGCTCCCCAGGGCCTTCTTGAACATCGTGATGAATGCGTTGACCGATTCGTACCCCAGTCCGGCCGCGACATTCTGCACCGTCTCGCCGCTCGCCAACTCACGAAGGGCGACAACGAGGTGGAGTTGCTGTCGCCAGCGTCCGAACGTCAGCCCTGTCTCGCGGATCAACAGGCGCGCCAATGATCTTTCACTCATCGCGACCCGCTTCGCCCAGTCGCCCAAGGTGCTGCGGTCTGAAGGCTCGGCTGTCAGAGCGTCGGCGATCGCCCGGATCTTCGGATTGCTGGAAATCGGCAGATTGAACCGCTCGCGCGGCATTTCCGCGAGTTCGTCCAGTACCACCCGCGCAATCCGGGCGGCATGGCTGTCGGCAAGATAATCCGCGCGCTCGCGAGCAAGGCGCTCGACCATTTCCCGGATCATCGGAGAAATCGAAAGCGTGCAACTGTTCTCAGGCAGTTTTGCCGCTTCCGGTTCCACGAACAGATAGTTGAGCCGCGCATTTGCCGTTGCGCGGGCGCTGTGCGGCACACCACCCGGAACCCACACCCCGCAATTGGGGGGCACGATCCAGATTTCGTTGCCCGCAGTGCAGGTGACGGCCCCGTGCAAGGCGAGGATCAACTGACCCTTCCGATGCACATGCAAAGGCACTTCCGCCTCGTGATCCGCGAAATCGAGCTTGTGGGCGACCGCGGGCAGACGCGTCAGGTCGGGATCGAAAACGGCAACGGCGGATCGCGACATGGGCATGAGAATGGCCGTTTTTAGGTATTTTATGGCACAATACCGAATTTACCTGGTTTTGCAAATCGGTCACAACGGGCGGCATGAAGACGACGACGCCCGCAAGCACCCTCTTGAGCAAGGCCGGTGCAGCAATGCTGCACACGGGACCGAACATCCTTCGCACGCCGGCCATGACGGTGGATGCGGATGCAATCCTCTTTTCGGCGAAGAGTTTCGCTGCGGCGATGCTGGCCTGCTACGTGTCGCTGCGGATAGGGCTGCCCAAGCCGTTCTGGGCCATCGTCACCGTCTATATCGTCTCGCAGACGTCCGCCGGAGCGTCACTCAGCCGTGGTGTGTATCGCTTCGCCGGGACGCTCATTGGCGCGATCGCGACGGTCGCGATCGTTCCGAATGTCGTGAACGACCCGATCGTGTGCAGCGTGATCCTCGCTGGCTGGATCGGCCTGTGCCTGTTCTTCTCGCTGCTTGATCGCACGCCACGAGCCTATGCCCTCGTTCTTGCGGGCTATACCGCGAGCCTGATCGGTTTCCCGAGCGTGCTTGATCCCGGTGGGGTCTTCGACACCGCATCCGTGCGCGTCCAGGAAATTTCCATCGGGATTCTCTGCGCGGTTCTGGTTCATCGCTACGTCCTGCCGAAGCGGATGACCGGCCAATTCACCGGCAGGCTGTCGGCAACGCTGCTGGACGCACGTCGGTTGGCGGGCGACGCGCTGAATGGGACCGCAGAGGAAAACCGCAGCGACCGCACCCGGCTTTCTGTCGACCTGCTGACGCTTCAGGGGCTTGCGACGCACCTGCCCTATGATCCGGCCCCCGTGACACCACGGCGCGAGACGCTGCGGCTTATTCACGACCGGCTCGCCCGGCTGCTTCTGCTCACGACGGAGATCGAAGACCGGATACATTTTCTTGGCACGGGCGGCGGCAATGCTCCTGATGAACTGATCGCATTGGCCGGTGACGTCGGCGCCTGGATCGCCACCACGGAGGCGGATGATGGGGAGGCGGCGGCCGCTCGGCTGATTGGGCGCGCACGAGCGGTCCAGAAACATCTGGGCACAGATGCAGCGACGCCTGTCGACAGGGTGGGGGCCAACCTTGCCGGCCATCTGGCCGAAATGATCGGCCTGCTTCATGACTGCGACAGGCTTGGGCTGAGCATCGCCGCCAGCGGGCGCTCACGTGACCCGGCATCGCTTCACGGGCCAAAGCGTGCGAAGGGGTATGTCTATCACCGTGATCCGTGGATGGCGGCCCGCGCAGCGCTTGGCTCCATCGTCGGTATCCTCGGCGGCTGCGCCTTCTGGATATGGTCGGCCTGGCCGGAGGGTGGAACGGCAGTCTCCATTCTCGGCGTATGCTGCACCTTGTTCGGCAACGTCGACGCGCCTGTGCCATTTGTCGTCAAATATATCGTCGGCTCAATCTACGGGGCGCTGATCAGCCTCGTCTACAGCTTCGTCATCCTTCCCCAGGTCACGAACTTCGCCGTTCTTGTTGCGGTCCTTGCCCCGACGTTCCTGTTCGCCGGTTCTCTCCAGGCACGATCGCCGACGACGTTCATGGCGCTGGGCATCACCCTCACCATCCCGATCCTCTCGGGACTGGGCACCGATTACACCGGTGACTTCGCCACCTCCCTCAACACCGTGATCGCGCTCTTTGCGGCGGTCGGTTTCGGGGCGGTCAGCATGTCTCTGTTCCAGACCGTGCCGGTGGACGTAGCGATCAATCGGCTGCTTCATCTCAGTCGCCGGGATGTCGGTCGCCGCGCCCTGGGCGGCGCGCCAAACGAAGCGCGCTGGACGAGTCTGATGATGGACCGGACGGCGTTGCTGCTGCCAAGGCTACGGGCGTCCGGGAAAGCCTATGCAAGCGTCCTTGACGATACGCTGCGCCATCTTCGCGTCGGGCATGCCGCCGGTCAGCTTCGCAAGACGATCCCGCAGACGAAGGGCGAGGCCGGCGCTGCGATAGGCGACCTTCTGTCCGCGATCGCCGCGTGCTTCGGCGTCAGGAGACCGACAACGCCTGCCGAACTCGGCGACATCGATCGGCGCATCGAGACGTTGATGGCGATGATGGGGGACAGCCCACACAAAAGCCGGTCGCGGACATTCGATCTGCTCATCGACCTCCGTTTCGCACTCGGCTCCGGTGGAACGGCAAAGGGAGGAGCATCCGGCTCATGATCGTTGATTTGAATATCGGAGGCGTCTTCATCCCCGGTCTGGTGGTCCTCGCATTCATTGCACTGATCGCCACCATGGCAACGATGCGCTTCTTCGCCGCCACCGGCATCTCCCGCCTGTTCGCGTATCGGCCACTCGTCGAAATCGCCACCTTCCTCTTCATCTACGGTCTGCTCGTGCAGCACCTGCCACGGATCGGACTATTGTCGTGAAATTTTTTCTGTCCCTGTTCAGCCGCTATGCCCTGACCCTCTGCGTGGTGGCTGTCTCCGCCTTTGTCGCCCTGCAGGCGTGGAGCCGTTACGAGCGAACGCCCTGGACCCGCGATGGAAGGGTCGGCGTGGATGTCGTGCAGATCGCGCCGGAAGTCTCCGGTACGATCCGCTCCGTGCCTGTGGCCGACAACCAGTATGTCAAACGGGGCGACATTCTCTACGAGATCGACCCCGAGCGGCTTCGGCTGGAAGTGGCGCTGGCGGAGGCCGACGTCGAAGCGAAACGTCAGGACATGATCGTTCGCCAAGCGACCGCGCGGCGGCACAGCCAGCTCAAGGGCGTCGTTTCACAGGAGGCCGTACAACAAGCCGGCGGGGCGGCCGCGGCGGCCAGCGCTGCCTATCAGGCCGCGGTAGCAACACTTGATCTGGCTAAACTCGATCTTGCCCGCTCGACCATCCAGTCGCCGATCGATGGATACGTCACCAATTTGCGGCTTCGCCCCGGCGACCATGCAACGGCGGGCGCGACCAAGGTCGCCGTCCTCGATGCGTCCAGCTTCTGGATCACCGGCTACTTTGAGGAGACCAAGATCCAGAAAATCCGCGTTGGAGACCCGGCGCGGATCATGCTGATGGGCTTTGATCAGCCGGTGACCGGCCATGTCGAAAGCATCGGCCGCGGTATCGAGAACAGCAACGATGCGCCGGGCCATCTCGGCCTGCCCAATGTGGCGGCGACATTCTCCTGGGTGCGTCTTGCCCAGCGCATACCGGTCCGCATCCACATCGATCGAGTGCCTTCCGGCGTCGAACTGGCAGCGGGCATGACGGCGACCGTCGAGATCACTCCCGCTGACGGTGAAGCGGACACGGGTAAGCGGCCATGACGGACCCGGTCCGTCTGCCGCGCCCGCGCTGGCGCTGGCGCTGGCGCTGGCGCATGGCAACAGCACGCGCGGGAGTCCGGCCGAAATGCCGGAGCGACAGCCCGTCATCCCACAGGATGGAAACCACTACACTTTCGAGCAGCAGCGCTTGATTTTAGCCAAGGCTATTCCATGTGGTAGGGGCAGGAGCGCAGACGTCGGAGGACAGCGATGCGGATGGGACGGCGCGGGGTGCTGGCGGCGGCAGGGGCCCTGGTGGCCCTGGTGGCATCCGCCCACCCGGTCCCGCGGGCGGCGGCGGCGGAGCCGCTGCGGGTGGTCGCCACCACGGGGATGATCGCCGACGTGGTGCGCGCGGTCGCCGGCGACCGCGCCGCGGTGACCCAGCTCATGGGCGCCGGCGTCGATCCCCACCTCTACAAGGCGACGCGGTCCGACATGGCGGCCATGCTCAACGCCGACATGGTGTTCTACAACGGCCTGCTGCTCGAAGGGAAAATGACCGACGCCTTCGTGCGCGTCGCCACCACGGGCAAGCCGGTCTACGCCGTCACCGAGCGCATCGGCGAGGACGAGCTGATCGCGCCGCCCGGGCTGGAGGGCCATCACGACCCGCACGTCTGGATGGATCCGACGGCGTGGATGAAGGCGGTGGACGTGGTGCGCGACGCCTTCGCCGAGCGCGTCCCCGAGGCCGCCGACACCTTCCGCGCCGACGCCGAGGCCTACCGCGGCCGGCTCGTCCGGCTCGACGCCTACGCCCGGCGGGTCCTGGGCAGCGTGCCGGCGGAGCGGCGGATGCTGGTGACCGCCCACGACGCCTTCAACTATTTCGGCCGCGCCTACGGCTTCGAGGTGCTGGGCATCCAGGGCCTCTCCACGGAATCGGAGGCCGGGCTGCAGACCATCGAGCGGATCGTCGGCACGCTGGTCGAGCGCAGGATCCCCGCCGTCTTCGTCGAGACGACGATCCCCGAGCGCACGGTGCGCGCGCTGGTCGCCGGAGCGGCGGCGCGCGGCCACGCGGTCGCCGTCGGCGGTTCCCTGTTCTCCGACGCCATGGGCGCCCCCGGCACCTACGAGGGCACCTATGTCGGGATGATCGACCACAACGTCACCACCATCGCCCGCGCGCTCGGCGGGCAGACGCCGGACGGCGGGCTCGACGGCCGCCTCGCCGCCGCGCAATGACCGGGTGAGACCCATGCGCCCCTCCGTCCTCCCCTCCTCCACCCTCCCCCCCTCCGCCCTCCCCCCCGAGCACAGCGCCGCCAGCCCGCTGTCGGTGCACAGCCTGACGGTCGCCTACAACCGCAAGCCCGTGCTGTGGGACGTCGAGTACGACCTGCCCGACCGCTCGCTGACCGCCATCGTCGGCCCCAACGGTGCCGGCAAGTCGACCTTCATCAAGGCGGTCCTCGGCCTCGTCCCCGTGGCGTCGGGCGGCGTCGCGTTCTGGGGGCAGCCGCTCGCCCGGGTGCGCCGGCGGGTCGGCTACGTGCCGCAGCGCGGCAGCGTCGACTGGGACTTCCCCGTCTCCGCGCTCGACGTGGTGGCGATGGGCCGCTACGGCCGGCTCGGCTGGTTCCGCCGCGTCGACCGGCGCGAGCGCGAGGCGGCCCGCGCCTGCCTCGACCAGGTCGGCCTGGCCGACTTCGCCGGCCGGCAGATCAGCCAGCTCTCCGGCGGCCAGCAGCAGCGCGTCTTCCTCGCCCGCGCGCTGGCCCAGGAGGCCGACCTCTACTTCATGGACGAGCCCTTCGCCGGCGTCGACGCCGCCACCGAGACGGCCATCGTCGACGTGCTGCGGCGCCTGCGCGACGGCGGCCGCACCGTGGTGGTGGTCCACCACGACCTGCAGACGGTGGCGGACTATTTCGACCAGGTGCTGCTGCTGAACGGCCGGGTGGTCGCCGCCGGGCCGGTGGCCGACGCCTTCACCAACGCCAACCTCCAGCGCACCTACGGCGGGCGTCTGGCGCTGCTCGACGACGCCGCCGACGCGCTGGCCCGCGCCGGGACCAGGCGATGAGCGGGCTGGCCGGCACCGCCGTGGCCTGGCCGTCCCTCGACCAGGTGCTGCTCGTCCTGGCCTTCGGCGGCGGCTACAACACGGTCGTGGTGATGATCGGCGTGGCGCTCCTCGGGCTGGCGGCCGGCGTCGTCGGCACCTTCGCGGTGCTGCGCAAGCGGGCGATGATGAGCGACACGCTCAGCCACGCCACCCTGCCGGGCATCGCCCTCGCCTTCCTGGCGGCGGTGGCGGTCGGGGCGGAGGGGCGCAGCCTGCCGGTGCTGCTGGGCGGGGCGGCCGCCGCGGGGATCGCCGGCGTGCTCGCCGTGCAGGCGCTGGTCCGCCACTCCCGCCTGCCCGAGGACGCCGCCATGGGCGCCGTGCTCAGCGTCTTCTTCGGCCTGGGCTTCGTGCTGCTCAGCCACATCCAGACGCTCGGCACCGGGGCGGAGGGCGGCATCGCCAAGTTCATCTACGGCCAGACCGCGGCGATGAGCGTCCACGACGCCACGGTGATCGGCGCCGTCGCCGCCGCCGCCACCCTGGTCACCGCCCTGCTCTACAAGGAGTTCCGGCTGGTCTGCTTCGACCCGGACTACGCCGCGGTGCAGGGCTGGCCGGTGTCGCCCATCGACCTGGCGATGATGGCGCTGGTGGTCGTCGTCACCGTGGTCGGGCTGCAGGCGGTCGGCCTGATCCTGGTGGTGGCGCTGATCATCGTGCCGGCGGCGGCGGCGCGGTTCTGGACCGACCGGCTGGGCACCATGACGGTGCTGGCGGCCGGCTTCGGAGCCGCCAGCGGCTATGTCGGGGCGGCGCTGTCGGCCCTGCTGCCGCGCTTCCCCGCCGGCGGCATCATCGTCCTGGTGGCCGGTGCGGTGTTCCTGGCGAGCCTGTTCTTCGCGCCGCGCCGCGGCGTGATCGCCGGCACCCTGCGCCACGCCCGCCTGCGCCTCGCCGTCGAGCGCGAGCACCTGCTGCGCGGCCTCTACGAGGCGGCCGAGGCGGCCGGCACCCCGCTGGCCGCCCCGGTCGACCCGGCGCGCCTGCGCATCGTCGGCACCTGGTCGCCGCTGCGCCGGACGGCGGTGCTGGCGAGCCTGCGCCACGCCGGCCTGCTGCGCCGCGCCGGCTCCGCCATCGCCCTGACGCCGGACGGGCAGGAGGAGGCGTGGCGGGTGACCCGCAACCACCGCCTGTGGGAGGAGTTCCTGGTCAGCTACGCCCACCTCGCGCCGACCCACGTCGACCGCTCCGCCGACCTGGTGGAGCACGTCCTCGACGGCGCCATGGTGGCGCGGCTGGAGGAGCAGCTCGCGGCGATCGGCCGGCTGCCGCGGCTGCGCGGCGTGCCCAAGAGCCTGCACGCCTGAGGAGGGAGCGGCGGAGATGCAGAACTTCCTTCAGCTCGACCTGCCGGCCCTGCTGGCCGCCCTGTTCGCCACCATGGCCTGCGCGCTGCCCGGCAACTTCCTGGTGCTGCGCCGGCAGAGCCTGATGGGCGACGCCATCTCCCACGCCGTGCTGCCGGGCATCGTCGTCGCCTTCCTGGTGGCGGGGTCGCGGGCGACCGGCACCATCTTCGTCGGCGCCGCCGCCGCCGCCCTGCTGGCGGTGGCGCTGATCGAGCTGGTGCGCCGCTACGGCCGGGTCGAGGCGGGCACCGCCATGGGCGTCGTCTTCTCCGTCATGTTCGCCGCCGGCGTGGTGCTGATGGAGCAGGCGGCGGCCAGCAACGTCGACCTCGACGCGGAGTGCATCCTCTACGGCCAGCTCGAGGACATCCTGTGGCTGGCGCCGCGCGACCTCGCCTCGCTCGGCGACCCCAGGGTGTGGGCCGACCTGCCCCACGAGGTGGTGGTGCTGGCCGGCGCGCTCGCCGTGACGGCGCTCGCCGTCGCGCTGTTCTGGAAGGAGCTGACGCTGTCCTCCTTCGATCCCGAGCTGGCGACGACCCTGGGCTTCCCGGCGCCGCTCCTCAACCTCGGGCTGATGGTGCTGGTGGGGCTCGTCGCCGTGGCCGCCTTCGAGGCGGTCGGCTCGATCCTGGTGATCGCCATGTTCATCTGCCCGCCGGCGGCGGCCCGCATGCTGACCGACCGGCTGGCCACCCAGGTGTGGCTCAGCCTCCTGTTCGCCGCCCTGTCGGCGGTCGGCGGCTACGTGCTGGCGGCGTTCGGGCCGTTCTGGGTCGGCCTGGAGAGCTCGGTGGCGGCCAGCGGCATGATCGCCGTGGTCAGCGGCGTGCTGCTGGCGCTCGCGGTGCTGCTGGCGCCGGTCCACGGCGTCGTCGGCCGGCGCCGGCGCGCCCGCCGCGTCGCCGCGGCCTGAGCGGGCGCGCCGGCGGTCCCCCGCCTACTCGCAGACCAGCGAGTTGTTGGCGTTCTCGTCGCCGACACGCCGCATGCGGCAGTCGTCGCCGAGTCCGCCGGAGCCGCTTGTGCCGGTAGCGACGCCGTCGTCGCTCCCGTACTCGCCGGGCTCGACCGCGGTCGAGCCGGAACGGGCATCGCCGTCGCCGAACAGGGAGCCGGACGATTCGCAGGCGCCGAGCGTCAGCGCCAGCGCGGCGGCGAGGAGAAGACGTGTCGTCATGATGGCGATCCTTGTCGCTGGGAGAGGCCGGAGCGGCCCGCACGGGGCGCCGCCGGAGTTGCCGTCGCGCGGCTATTGGCAGACCAGGGAATTGACGGCGCTGTCGTCGCCGCCGCGGCGGCGCATGTAGCAGTCGTCGCCGAGGCCGTCGCTCGATGCGAAGCCGTCCTCGTCGGCGTAGCCCTGGGATTCGAAGGCGGTGCCGCCGTACCCGTCGTCGCCGCCGCCGAACGCGTCGTCGAAGGATTCGCAGGCGCCGAGGGTCAGTGCCAGAAATCCGGTGAGGAGGAGTCGTGTCGCCATGAGGCCGTTCCTTCCATGGTCGCGGATTCCGTCGTCAACAGGCCGCGGCCGGATCGGTTGCGGCGCGATCCGCCATCGCGCCGGTCGACAGGAGCGGCAGCTTGCCGGTAGAACCCTGGGGAACGAGTGCGGCAAGAGGCCGGAGGAGCGCTGCCATGGACAAGCTGCATGCCATGCGGGTCTTCGTGCGGGTGGTCGAGGCGAACAGCTTCTCCAAGGCCGCCGACACGCTCGGCCTGCCGCGGGCCTCGGTGACCACGACCATCCAGAACCTGGAGGCGTCGCTGGGCGTGCGCCTGCTGCAGCGCACCACCCGCCGCCTCGGCCTGACCCACGACGGGGCCGCCTACCTGGAAGGGGCCCAGCGGGTGCTGGCGGAGATCGACGAGATCGAATCCGGCCTGACCGGCACCCGGGCCGCCCCGCGGGGCCGGCTGCGGGTCGACATGCCGGGCGCCGTCGGCCGGCTGGTCGTCATCCCCTCCATCCACGAGTTCCACCGCCAGTACCCGGACGTCGACGTGATGATCGGGCTGAGCGACCGTCCGGTCGACCTGATCCAGGACGGGGTCGACTGCGTGATCCGGGTGGGCGAACTGGCGGACTCGTCGCTGGTGGCGCGGCGCATCGGCGCGCTGGAGTTCGTCACCTGCGCCAGCCCGGCCTACCTCGCCGCCCACGGCGAGCCGCAGTCGCTCGACGACCTCGCCCATCACAAGGCGGTCAACTACTTCAACAGCCGCACCAGCCGTCCCTTCGACCTGAGCTTCCAGGAGGACGGGCGGGTGCGCGAGGTGGCCATGAAGGGCGCCATCGCCGTCGACGACGCCGACGCCTACGTCACCTGCGGCCTGGAGGGGCTCGGCCTGATGCAGTCGGCCCGCTTCATGGTGCTGCCCCACCTGCGCAGCGGCGCCCTGCGCGAGGTGCTGCGGGCGTGGCGGCCGCCGCACATGCCGGTCTCCGCCGTCTACCCGCACACCCGCCACCTGTCGCCCAAGGTCCGGGTGTTCGTCGACTGGGCGGCGGAGCTGTTCGAGCGCTGCCCCCTGCTGCAGGGTCAGGACGTCGGCGACGGCCCCTGCGAGGAACGGCGGCCCCAGCACCGCACCGCGGCGGAGTGGGCGGCCGCGAGCGAGTGCGTGCTCTGAGCGGCGCCCGCCCTCAGCGGGCGGCGGGGCGCGGCTCGCGGATGCGGAACCAGGCGGCGTAAAGGGCGGGCAGGAACAGCAGGGTCAGCAGGGTGCCGACGATGATGCCGCCCATCATGGCGTAGGCCATCGGCCCCCAGAACACCTCGCGGGAGATCGGGATGAGGGCGAGGCTGGCCGCCGCCGCGGTCAGCAGGATCGGCCGCATGCGGTGCTGCGTTGCCTCCACCACGGCGTCCCACGGCGGCCGCCCCTCGGCGCGCAGGTGCTCGATCTGCACGACCAGGATCACCGAGTTGCGGATCAGGATGCCGATCAGCGCCAGCACGCCGAGGATCGCCACGAAGCCCAGCGGGGCGCCGCTGGGCAGCAGCGCCGCCACGACGCCGATCAGCCCCAGCGGCGCCACAGCCACCACCAGGAACAGGCGCTGGAAGCTCTGCAGCTGGACCATCAGGATGGTCGCCATGGCGAACAGCATCAGCGGAACCACCGCGGCGATCGGCCCCTGGGCCTTGGCGCTCTCCTCCACCGGGCCGGCCACCGCGACGCCGTAGCCGGGCGGCAGGGAGCGGACCAGCTCCGCGAGGCGCGGCGCCAGCTGCTGCACCACCGTCGCCGGCTGCGTCGCGTCGAGGATGGCCGACTTGACGGTGATGGTCGGGGTGCGGCCGCGCCGCCACACCACGGGCTGCTCCAGCTCGTAGTCGAAGGTGGCGATCGCCGCCAGCGGGACGGCCTCGCCGCCGCCGCCCGGAAGCTGGAGGTTGCGCAGGGTCTCGATGGAATCGCGCTCCGCCCGGCGGGCCCGGGCGACGACGTCGACGAGATAGATGCCGTCGCGCACCTGGGTGATGGTGGTGCCGCCGACCACGCTGTTGAGCGCGCCGGCGACGTCCTCGGAGCTGACGCCGAGCTGGCGCGCCTTGTCCTGCAGCACGTTCACCTTGACCACCCGGGCCGGCTCCATCCAGTCGTAGGTGATGGCGGTGAGCAGGGGATGCTCGCCGAGGACGACCGCCACCCGCTGGGCGAGGTCCCGCACGGCCTGGATGTCGGGGCCGCTGACCCGGTACTGCACCGGACGCCCGGGCGGCGGCCCGAGCGGCAGCAGAGTGACGTAGACGTCGATGCCGACGAACGCCTCGCGCGCCAGCGCCTCCAGCCGCGCCCGCACCCGCTCGCGCGCCTCCAGGTCGCGGGTGACGACGACGATCTGGCCGTAGTTGGGGCTGGCCACCTGGACGTCGAAGGCCAGCACGAAGCGGACGGCGCTCTGGCCGACGTAGGACGACCAATGGAGGATGTCGGCGTCGCCGTCCAGCGACCGCTCGAAGCGGTCCATCGCCTCCCGGGTCGCGGCGATCGAGGCGTTGCGCGGCAGGGTGACGTCGACGATCAGCTCCGGGCGGTCCGACGACGGGAAGAACTGCTGCTCGACCAAGCGCATGCCGTAGAGGGAGGCGGCGAACAGCGCCACCGTGACGAGGATGGTGACCCAGCGCCAGCGCATGGCGGCGAGCAGCAGCCGCGTGAACCCCCGCATCAGCCGGCTCGGCCCCTCGCGGTGGCGCTTCATCGCCTTGGGCAGGAAGGCGACGCCGAGCAGCGGCGAGAACAGCACCGCGACGATCCACGACAGCAGGAGCGCCACGGCGATCACCACGAACAGGGTGAAGGTGAACTCGCCGGCGTTGCTGTCGTTCAGGCCGATGGGGACGAAGCCGGCCACCGTGACCAGGGTGCCCGTCAGCATCGGGAAGGCGGTGGAGGTGTAGACGTGGGTCGCCGCCTTGTCCAGGCTGTCCCCCTCCTCCAGGCGCGCCACCATCATCTCCACCGCGATCATCGCGTCGTCGACCAGCAGGCCCAGCGCGATGATGAGGGCGCCGAGCGAGATCCGCTGCAGCGAGATGCCGAGGTACTGCATGACGACGAAGGTCATGGCCAGCACCAGCGGGATCGCCAGCGCGACGACGAAGCCGGCGCGCAGCCCCAGGCTGACGAAGCTCACCAGCAGCACGATCGCCACCGCCTCGAACAGCGCGCGGGTGAAGCCGCTGACCGCCTCCTCGACCACCACCGGCTGGTCGGAGACGAGGTGGACGCCGACGCCGATCGGCAGGTCGGCGACGATCGCCGCCATGCGCGCCTTCAGGGCCTCGCCGAACTCCAGCAGGTTGGCCCCGGGCTTCAGGCCGATGGCCAGGCCGATCGCCGGCTCGCCGTTGACCCGGAACAGCGCCTGCGGCGGGTCGGCGTAGCCGCGCGTGATGGTGGCGAGGTCGGACAGGCGGAAGAAGCGGTCGTTGATCCGCAGGTTGATCGCCCGCAGGCTGTCCTCCGACGTGAACTGGCCGCCGACCCGCACGCTGATCCGCTCCGGCCCGGCCTGGACGACGCCCGACGGGGCGATGGCGTTCTGCGCCTGCAGGGTCTGGACGATCGCCTGCTGGTCGATGCCGAGGGCGGCGATCTGGCGGGTCGAGAACTCCAGGTAGATGACCTCGTCCTGGGCGCCGATCAGGTCGACCTTGCCGACGTCGGGGACGGTCAGCACCTTGGCGCGGACCGATTCGACGTAATCGCGCAGCTGGCGCTGGCTCAGCCCGTCGGCGGTGAAGGCGTAGATGTTGCCGTAGACGTCGCCGAAGCGGTCGTTGAAGAAGGGGCCGGCGACGCCCTGGGGAAACTCCCCCTGGATGTCGCGGATCATGTTGCGCACCTGCACCCAGACGGCGGGGACGTCGCCCCCGCGCACCGTGTCCTGCAGGTTGACGAAGACCGTGGTCTGGCCCGGGGTCGTCATGCTGCGGGTGTAGTCGAGGCCGGGCAGCTCCTCGAGCTTCTTCTCGATCCGGTCGGTCACCTGGTCGATGGTGTCCTGGACCGACGCGCCCGGCCACTGGGCGCTGACCAGCATGGTCTTGATGGTGAAGGAGGGGTCCTCCTCCCGGCCGAGGCCGCGGTAGGCCATCACCCCGGCGACGCTGGCGACGATCATCAGGTACCAGACGAGCGACCGGTGGCGCAGCGCCCATTCCGAGAGGTTGAAGCCGTCCGTCACCGCCGGTCCCCGTCCAGGATCTTCACCGTCTGTCCCTCGTCCAGGCTGTGCACGCCGGCCGTCACCACGCGCACGCCGGCATCCAGCCCTTCGGCGATGCGCACGACGCCGTCGTCGCGCCCGGCGACCCGGACGTCGCGCAAGGCCACCGTCCGGCTCCGCGGGTCCACCACCCACACCCGGGTGCGGCCGTCGCGCTCCAGCAGCGCCGCCGCCGGGATCTCGATTCCGGCCGTGCCGTTCGCCGGCAGGCGGGCGGTCACCGTCGTGCCCAGCCGGAACGCCGGGGGCGGCACCTCGAGGGTGATCCAGAGGCGGCGGGTGCGCGTCGCCGGATCCGCCTGCGGCGCCACCTCGCGCACCGTGCCGCCGGCCCGCACCGAGGGGTCGAGCTGCAGGGCAACCTCGAACCGGGTGCCCGGCGGCAGCCGCCCGGCGATCTCGGCGGGCAGGTCGACCACCGCCTCGCGCACGTCGGGACGGGCCACCGTCACCACCATCTGCCCGGGCTGCACCACCTGGCCGACGTCGGCACCGACGGCGGTCACGACCCCGTCGAAATCGGCGCGGAGCTGGGTGTAGCCGAGCTGCTCGCGCGCCTTGTCGAGCGCGGCGCGGGCCTGGGTCAGGGCCGCCGCCGCCGCCTCGCGCGCCTGCTCGGCCGCCTCGAACTCGGCCGGGGTCGCCGTGCCCTCCTGCAGCAGCGTGCGCTGGCGCGCCTCGGCGGCGGTGGTGTTCTCGAGCTGCGCCGCGGCGCCGGACACGTCGGCCTGGGCCGACAGCACGGCGAGCTCGAACGGCAGCGGATCGATCGCCGCCAACCGCTCGCCCTGGCGCACGCCGTCGCCGACCTGGGCGTCGCGCGCGATCATGCGGCCAAGCACGCGGAAACCCAGGCTGCTGCGGTAGCGGGGCTCGACGACGCCGGCGACGCTCAGGGTGCGTTCGGCGTGGGGCGACACCACCATCGACAGGACCGGCCGGACCGGCGGCGGCGCCTCGGCCTCGCGTTCGCCGCAGGCCGCCAGCAGCGCGGCCAGGCACAGCGCCGGGACGGCGCGGCGGGCGCGGATCACGGCGTCCCTCCCGGCGCCACCTCGACGACCTGCGCCGGATGCAGGAGCTGGCCGCCCACGGTGACCACGACCTCGCCCGGCGCCAGACCGTCGCCGACGATCACCCGGCCGCTGTCGTAGCGCTCGACCGCGACCGCCTTCCTCGACACCGTCCCGCTCCGGGGATCGACCACCCACACGGCCGGCCGGCCCGCCTCGGAGGTCAGGGCGCTCCACGGCAGCACGACCACGCTGCGCGTGCGCAGCCGGGCCTCGCCGACGACGGCGGCGCCCAGCACCATGGCCGGCGGCGGATCGCCGATGCCGACCTTGACCGCCACGGTGCCGCTGTCCGGATCGACCGCCGGCGACACCTCGCGCACCGTCCCGACGGTCGTGACCCCGGGATCGGCGACCAGGCTCACGGCCACCGCGCGGCTCGGCGGGGCCTGGATGAAGATCGATTCCTGCACGTTGAACACGGCGTCGCGCGGGCCGTCGTGGGCCAGGGTGAAGACCGCCTCGGCCGCCTGCACGACCTGGCCGACCTCGGCGTGGCGGGCGGTGACGACGCCGGGCACGCCGGCGCGCAGTTCCGTCTGGGCGAGCAGGTCGCGCGCCGTCGCGCGCTCCGCCTCGGCGGACTCGAGGGCGCTCCGCGCCGTGCGCAGCGCCTCCTCGGCCTGGTCGTACTCGCGCCGCGTCGTGAAGCCCCGCTCCAGCAGGGTCTTCTGCCGCTCGAACGCCGAGGAGGCCTGGCGCAGCCGCGCCCGGGCGGCGCCGACCGCCGCCTCGGCCGCCGCCAGGTTGGCCTGCTGCTCGCGCGGGTCGAGCCGGGCCAGCACCTGGTCGGCGCCGACGTGGTCGCCGACGTCGACGGTGCGCTCGGTGATGCGGCCGCCGACCCGGAAGGCGAGGTCGCTCTGCACCTCGGCCTGGATCTCCCCGGTGAGACGGGCGGTCGGCGTGTCCTCGACCCGCTCGACGGTCCGGGCCTCGACCCGCACCGTCGGCTTGTCGGGACCCGCGTCGCGCTGCTGGCAGGCGCCGAGAACCGCCAGGACCAAGGCTGCGGCCGCCGCGACCGGGCGCCGTCGTGAACGCGGACGGATCATCGCACCTGCACCCGGCTCCAATGATGCCCCACAAATCCGGTCGTGGGGACGTAGTGTTCATCGACACCAAAGTCAATATTCGACGCACGCCCCACGTCATTTCCGGTGAATTTCTGTTCGTATGCAGGACGGTACTAAATAAAATCGCAAAACAGTCCTATGACGTGGGCGGCGCTTCCCGGCCGAACGGAGGGGAGCGCGGCGACCGCCGCATCGGCGCCGGCGGGTGGAGCAATCCTCGGCGACCACGCCACGGGTGCGACCCGCCACCGTCCGCGAAAGCAGACGAGCCATGCACCGGCGGGGCATCGGGGCATCGTTCGCAAACGAATGGAAGACGGGCCTGACGTGCTCCGGCTGCAGTTCACGCGGGGATTCACCACTCCGGGAAATGGTGATACTCATCCAAATGAAACAAATTACGTCATCAAGAAACATGTTTCCCTGAACGCCGCCGAAATCGCTAATCATTCACCAGATGAAGAATCGCGCAAATGATCAGTTCGCGAACAATCGATTAATGAGGCATTAAGGAGAGTTACAGTCAGTCGCAATATTAACGTTGACGTCAGCGAACATATATATACAGTGCGCCTCCGAAATGAGACCCAACCCGCAATCATGTGATGTCTAACGAAATGCCGCGCGCAGGAGGCCTTCCGCAGAAGCGCCACATGGCAATTTCGCGACATCCGCTGCGCCTCCTGCTCTGGGCCGTCTGCCTGCTGGCCGCCGCCGTGCTGCTGGTGCTGGCCGCCCTGCCCGTGGGCCGCGACGCCAACGCCGCGGTCTCCCTGGTCATCGTTGCCGTGGCCTTCCTGTTCGGCCGTTTCACCGAGCGGTCCTGGCACGCGCGGACGGTGACCGTCCTGCTGCTCGCCTTCATCACCCTGCGCTACTTCCTCTGGCGCATCGACGGCACGCTGCCGCCGGTCGAGAACACCGTCGACTTCGCCGCCGGGGCCATCCTGCTGGCGGCGGAGATGCTGACCTTCGCCATGTTCTTCCTGTCGCTGTTCGTCATCCTCGACCCGCTGCGGCGCACGCCGAAGCCTCCGGTCGGCGATCCCGCGAGCTGGCCGACGGTGGACGTGCTGATCCCCAGCTACAGCGAGGACGCGGGGCTGCTGGAGACGACCCTGGGGGCGGCGCTGGCGCTCGACTACCCGCGCGAGCGGTTCCGCGTGTACCTGCTCGACGACGGCGGCACCGACCAGAAGATCGCCCAGGACGACCCCGCGGCGGCGGCCGCCGCCCGGGAGCGCCGCGCGGAGCTGAGCGCGCTGTGCGCACGGCTCGGCTGCGAGTACATCGCCCGCGACCGCAACGTCCACGCCAAGGCCGGCAACATCAACTACGCCCTGACCCGCACCACCGGCGAGTATGTGCTGATCCTCGACGCCGATCACGCCCCGACCGTCGATTTCCTGCGCAGCACCGTCGGCTTCCTCCAGGAGGATCCCGGCCTCTTCCTCGTGCAGACGCCGCACTTCTTCATCAATCCGGACCCGGTGGAGTACAACCTCCACACCTTCGACCGGATGCCCAGCGAAAACGACATGTTCTACTATTCGATCCAGCCGGGCCTCGACCGCTGGAACGCGTCGTTCTTCTGCGGGTCGGCGGCGCTGCTGCGGCGGGTCGCGCTGGAGGAGATCGGCGGCATCGCCACCGGCACCATCACCGAGGATTGCGAGACCTCGCTGGAGCTCCACGCCCGCGGCTGGCGCAGCGCCTATCTGCCGCGCCCGATGGTGGCCGGCCTGCAGCCGGTGACGTTCGCCAGCTTCATCGCCCAGCGCTCGCGCTGGGCCCAGGGCATGATGCAGATCTTCCTGCTGAAGAACCCACTCTTCAAGCGCGGCCTGACCTTGCCGCAGCGCCTCTGCTACACCAACACGATGATCTTCTGGTTCTTCTGGTTCTGGCGGCCGGTCTTCACCTTGGCGCCGCTGTGCTACGCGTTCTTCGGGCTGGAGATCTTCCGCATCGACCTGCACGACTTCCTGTGCCTCGTCCTGCCGCACATCGTCTCGGCCCTCTTCCTGTCCCACCTGCTGCACGGGCGGACGCGCTGGCCGCTGTTCTCCGAGCTCTACGAGTACGTCCAGTCGCTGCACGTCGGCCGGGCCGTCATCGCCGCCATGATCAACCCGCGCCGGCCGGTCTTCAAGGTGACCGCCAAGGACGAGGCGGTGGCCGATGCCCGCTTCTCCGAGCTGGCCGGCCCGTTCGTCGTCGTGGCGCTGCTGCTGCTGGGCGGGCTCGCGACCTGCGTCTGGCGCTATTTCGCCTTCCCCGAGCAGGCCAGCGCGCTGCTGCCGATCACCGCCTGGAACACGCTGAGCTTCATCCTGGCGGTGAGCGGCGTCGCCGTCGTCTACGAGCGCCGGCGGGCCCGCCGCCAGGACCGCGTCGTCACCAACCTGCCCGGCGCCCTGACCTTGGACGACGGCACCGAGATCCCGGTGACCGTGCGCGACGTCTCGGCGGGCGGGCTCGGCCTCGTGGTGGCGGCGCATTGGCGCCAGCGCCTGGCCGAGGTGTCCGCCGCCGCCATCGCCGTCGACGACCCGCTGGACGAGCAGCGGCTGCGCGTCAGCGTCCGGCTGCATCGCCGGCAGGTGAAGGCCGGCGAGCTCCTGGTCGGCGTCGGCTTCGCCCCGACGGACCGTGACGAGATGCTCGCCGTGTCGCGCCTGGTGTTCGGCAACAGCTCGGGATGGGAGGCCTGGATCGGCCGCAAGCGGACCAACCGGCCGAACCTGCTGCTCGGGTTCGCCTACTTCATCATGCGCGTGCTGCCGCGCGGGGCGGTGGCGCTCGCCGTCCTCGCCCGGGCCGGCGCGCGCCGTCTCGCCAACCGGCACGTCCCGGAGGGCGCATGAGACCGGCCTTCGCCCTGATCCTGGCGCTGCTGGCCGCGGCGCTCGCCGCGGCCGGTCCGGCGCGGGCCGAACAGCGGGTCATCCCGCTGTCGAACCTGCACGACGGGCTGGAGCGGGTCGAGCTGTCGGGCGAGACGGACGCCGCGACGCTCGTCCTGGTGCTGCCGCCGACCGCGCCGCTGACCCAGGTCGTGCTGTCGCTGGTCTACGAGAACGGCATCGACGTGCTGCCCGAACGCAGCCACCTGCTGGTCGGCGTCAACGGCGACACGGTCGCCGAGCTGCCGATGGCGGCGATCCGCGGTCCGGTGACCGCATCGATCACCCTGCCCGTCGAACACCTGCGGGCCGGCGCCAACCGGTTCACGGTGCGCCAGGAGGCGCAGCACCGCGTCTTCTGCAACGTGCGCGGCACCTTCGACCTGTGGTCGCGCATCGACCTCGCGCGCTCGACCCTGCGGCTGGACAGCGACGGCGCCCCGCCGGCGCCGACCCTGTCCATGCTGCCGGATCTGTTCGCCGCCAGCGACCGCGCCGCCGTGCCGCTGACCATCGTCCGGTCGGGGGGGACGGCGCGCACCGACCATTTGGGCTGGGCGGCGATCGTCGCCCAGGCCTACGGGCGCGCCCTCGGCGCCAAGGTGCCGCGGGTCGAGAGCTGGGACGCCGCCGCCCGCCCGGACGGCGGCGCGCCCGCCGACCCGCTCCCCGCCAAGTCGGTGGTGGTCGGCACGCGCAACGACCTGGCCGGGATCGTCGCGGCACCGATCCTGCAACAGGTGACCGGGCCCTTCCTCGGCGTCTTCGCCGTCCCCGGCGACCCCGGCGGGTTCACGGTGGTGGCCAGCGGCCGCACCGCGGCGGAGGTCGACCGGGCGGTGGTGCGCCTCTACCGGACCGACCGGCCGCTGCCCTCCCGCCCGACCATGGTGGTCGACGAGGCGGCGGCGGACCCGGCGGCGAGCCCGGCGGCGGCCGACCTGCGGCAGGGGCGCTACCGCCTGCGGGAGCTCGGCCTGGAGACGGCGACGCACGGCGGCTACCGTTTCCGCCGCTCCTTCGAGCTGCCGCTGCCGAGCGACTTCCAGGCGATCGCCGACAGCACCGCCGTCCTGCGGCTCGACGCCTCCTTCGACGGCGAGCTGGGCCCGGCGGCCGTGGTCAACGTGCTGATCAACGACCGCGTCGCCGGCTCCCTCGGCCTGGCGGAACGGTCCGGCAACGAACTCCGCCACGCCGAGATCAACCTTCCCATGAGCGCGTTCCGCCCCGGGCCGAACCGCGTCGAGATCGTCGCCGAGCTGGCGCCCGACCGGGAAGTCGACTGCGCCTACGCGGTGCGGCGGCCGGTCTTCACGCTCTACGGATCGAGCGAGCTGGAGGTGCCGGCGTTCGCCCGCCTGGCGTTCGTGCCCGATCTCGGCCTCACCGCGCGCACCGGCTTCCCGCTGGCGGCCGGCCGCGGCGACCGGGACGGCCGCACCCGGCCCTTCGATCTGGTCGTCGCCGGCGACGGCGAAGGCTGGACCGGCGCCGCCCTGACGCTGCTGGCGCGCCTGGGCCAGCGCGCCGGCACCCTGCTGTGGCCGGTGCCGCACGTCGGCTGGGTGCAGCCGACGGAACGCAGCGCGCTGGTGGTCGGGCCGGTCGGGCAACTGCCGCAGGCCGCCCTGCGCAACGACAACGTGACGCCCGACTGGCTGTCGCGGGTCCTCGAGGCGGGGACCCGGCTGACGCAGCTCGCGTCCGCCGATCCGGGCTTTCCCGAGGAGGCGCAGCGGCGGGTGGCGGAGCGTCTGCTGCGCCTCGCCGGGAAGGACGTCGACGCGGAGCGCGACACGCCGGCGCCATCCGGCCGGCTTGCCGAGGGCACCGGCGCGGCGTCGCGCTGGGCGCGACCCGACTCCGGCGAGCCGGACGCGGCGGAACCGTCGTCGTGGCGCACCCTGCTCCTCGATCTGCTGGCTCCCGTGCGCCGCTTCACCGTCGCGTTCATGGACCATGTCGGCAACGACGCGCCGACGCTTCTGGACATCGACGGGGTGCTGCCGGACGCCGCCCTGCTGCAGATCGCCGGCCCGGACTCGTCGCGCCGGGTCTGGACGGTGCTGACGGGCACCGACGGGGCGACCCTGGAGCGCGCCGCGGCCCGCCTCGTCGCCGAGCCGTCCTGGTCGGAGGTGGACGGCAGCACGGCGCTGTGGCGCAGCACCAGCGGAGCGATGCGGATCGCCCACCCGACGTCCATCTACGCAACCATCGACGACTGGTGGGACGTCCGGAACCTCTTCCTGATCCTGGCCAACCTGTTGTCGCAGCGGATCGGCATGCTGTTCATCATCCTGCTGGCGACCGTCCTGACGCTGGCGTTCGCCCTGCACGCCCTGCTCCGCCGCGGCCGACGGCTCTAGACCCCGGTGACCGCCATGCCCCCATTCCCGTCCACCACCCGCAGGGCGCTGCTCGCCGGCGCCGGAGCGCTCGCCGCCGCGGCCGGCTGCCGGTGGCCGGCGGCGGCCGCGGAGCCGCCCGTCGCCGGCCCGGCGTGGCGAGGCTTCGTCAGCCGCTTCATCGCCGCCGACGGCCGGGTCGTCGACATCGGCAACGGCGGGATCAGCCACTCCGAGGGGCAGGGCTACGGGATGGTGCTGGCGGTGGCCGCCGGCGACCGCGCCGTCTTCGACCGCCTGTGGGCGTGGACCCGGCGCACCCTCGCCGTCCGCGACGACGGGCTGATGGCCTGGAAATGGGAGGAGGGGAAGGGCATCCCCGACCGCAACAACGCCAGCGACGGCGACGTCCTCATCGCCTGGGCGCTGCTGACCGGGGCGGAGCGGTGGAACGACGCCGAGCTGCGCGCGGCGGCGCTGGCGCTGCTCGGCGCGGTGCGCGACCGCGTGGTGACGCGCCTGGCCGACATGACCCTGCTGCTTCCCGGCGCGGCCGGGTTCCGGCGCGACACGGGCATCGTGGTCAACCCCAGCTACCTGGTGCTGCCGGCGTTCCGCGCCTTCGCCGCGGCGGACCCGGCGGGCCCGTGGGAGGAGTTGATCCGCTCCGGTCTGGTGCTGCTGGCCAAGGCGCGCTTCGGGCGCTGGCAGCTGCCGCCGGACTGGGCGGCGGTGGCCGAGGACGGCACGGTCTCGCTGCCCGACGGCTTCACCAAGCAGTTCGGCTACGACGCCATCCGGGTGCCCCTGTACCTCGCCTGGGCCGGCTACCGCGACCCGTACTATTTCCGCCCCTACAGCGCCTTCGCCGCCCAGTTCGGCGAGCGTCCCATCCCCGCCACGGTGTCGCTGCCCGGCGGCACCACCGCCCAGGTCGGGGCGTCGCGCGGCATGCTCGCCGTCCACCGGCTGGCGGCGCGGCTGGCCAACGCCGGCAACACGGTCGCCGTGCCGGCGGCGGCCGGTGAGGACGGCTACTATTCCACCGTGCTCGGTCTGCTCACCGGTCTGGCCGAACGCAGCCTCGGATCGACGCCATGATGCGCCTCCCCCTCCTCGCCGCGACCCTGGCCTGCCTGTCGGCGCCGGCCTGGGCGCAAGCCGGGGGCGGCGCCCCGCACGCCCTGGCGCCCGGCGTCGAGGTCCAGCTCGACGCGCCGGCGGCGCCGGCGCCCGGCGGCATCGACGAGACCGCGCTGCGCCACTACGCCCGCACCGGCGACGTCGCCCGCCTGGAGGCCGAGATCGCCCGCCTCAAGGCGATCGATCCGAACTGGCAGCCGCCCGCCGACCTGTTCGCGCCGCAGGCGACGCCGAGCGGCGTCGACGAGACGCCGATCTGGGCCCTCCTCGCCGACGGCAAGACGGCGGAGGCCCGCGCCGCCGTCGCCGAGCAGCGCCGCACGACGCCGGCCTGGACGCCGTCGGACAAGCTGACGGCCGAGCTCACCCGCGCCGAGACCACCCAGCGCGTCCGCACCGCCAGCGACGCCGGGCACTGGCAGGAGGTGGTCGACGCGGTGCAGGCCGACCCGCAGGTGCTGGGCTGCGCACGGCTCGACACCATGTGGCGGGCGGCCCAGGCGTACGGCGAGCTCAAGCGGACGGAGCGGGCCTTCGACCTCTACCGCTCCGTCATGAGCGACTGCCCGAACGCCGCCGACCGCCGCGCCACCCTGTTCAAGGCCAGCCCCTATCTGAGCGAGGAGCAGCTGCGCACCCTGGCCGAGCTCGGCACGCGGCCCGGCGAGGCCGCGCCGGCGACCGCAAACGGCGACGGGAACGGCGCCAGCGTGCGCGAGGGCCTGGCGGAGCTGAGCGCCGGGCGCATCCTGCAGCGCCTGTCGGCCAGGAACGCCGCCCCGTCGGCCGCCGAGCTGGAGCAGGCCGAGGCCTTCGTCGCCGACCGGAAGTCCGCCGACGGCGCCCTGGCGATCGGCTGGTTCTACCAGAACCGCCGGGCCTACGACGACGCCCGCCGCTGGTTCGCCCGCTCCGCCGACTGGGCGCCGAGCGACCGCGCCGCCGAGGGCCTGGTGCTGGCGCTGGCCGGACTCGGCCGGCGCGACGAGGCGCTGGCGACGGCCAAGCCGTGGCTGTCCAAGTCGCCGCGCGTCGCCCGTGCCGCGGAGAGCCTGCGGCGGGGCGGCGGAGGGGCCGGGAGCGGCGGCGGCGACGCCCCGGGTGCGCGGGCCGCGGCGGCGCTGCGCCAGGCGGTGCAGGTGCGCGACTGGGGCCGCTGCCTGGAGATCGTCCGGGCGGAACGCCAGGCCGGACGGGTGACGGCGGCCCTGGTGCAGCAGAGCGGCTGGTGCCTGCTGGAGCTGAAGCGCACGACCGAGGCGGACCTCGCCTTCGGCGAGGCGGCGGCGCTGGCGGCCAAGGGGCGCGGCGCCGACAGCGCGCGCATCGCCGACGAGGCGCGCTACGGCCAGATGCTGGCTCGCCTGGAGCTCGACGGCGCGGCCCGCGTGCTGAAGGCGCTGCCCGGGTCCGGGCTGACGCCGTCGCAAAAGACCGACGTCCAGGCCGACGCTTACGCCAAGCTGGCGCTGCAGGCCTACGACGAGAAGCGCTTCCGCGACGCGCTGCGCATGCTGGAGGCGCGCCGCGCCCTGGCGCCGGAGACGCGGGGCTTGACCTTGATGCGCGGCTGGTCCCTCTACCACACGGAACGGCGCGGCGAGGCGCTGGCGGTGTTCGAGGAGCTCGACCGCCGCCTCAGCACGCCCGAAACACGGGAGGCGGTCGATGTGGTGCGGATGTCCCTGTACGGGGCCTGGGACTGAGAGGATGGGTGTGAGGCTTCCCGGCGGCGCCGCCGCGGCGCTGATCGTGGCCGTGGCCCTGGGCGGCTGCGCGCCGGGCTTCCGGCGCGACGAGAGCTGGCGCGTGCCCACCACCTGGACGCGCATCGCGCCGGAGGAGGTGCCCGTCTTCCTGTCGCCGGGTCCGGTGGCCGTCGTCGGAGCCCAGGCGCGCGACATCGGCACGATCTACCGTTCCTACCATGTGGTGCTCAGCAACCCGACGACGCTGCCGCAGGAGAACCGTCTCGACGTCGACGTCGAGTGGATGGCCACGGACATCCTCTCGTCCCTTGACCGCCCGGCCCGCCCCTACCCGCTGCCGCTCTACACGCTGGAGCGCCTGAACGAGACGCTGGCCGCCGAGTTTCCCGGGCTGGAGCCGCACGTCGGCGAGATCGAGCGGCACAACCGCTACGGCGTGTACGACCACGCCTACGCGACGGACGGCACCGTCACTTGCGTGCTCGCCTGGCAGCAGATCACCGATCGCGAGCGGGTGCTGCCGGAGACCATCGCGTCCATCCGCCTGGAGTGGCGGGTGTGCGGGACCGGCGGCGATCCGGCATCGCTGCTCGCCCCCTTCGACGCGCTGCGGCTGACGATCGACCCCGCCATGCTGGAGCTGCCGGCGACCTGAGCAAAGCTGCTTGGCGCCGGCCGGCGCGTCAGGGAACGGGCGGGCGCGCCGCCCACCGGGTCTGCGCGGCGAGACGGATCGGCGCGTTGACGGCGCCGTAGCCTTGGTAGGCGCGCCGCTGCACGATCTCGAAGAAGAAGCCGCCCTCCAGCATGCCGGTGTAGGCGTGGTAGAACGCCGACGTCCCCTGGCCGTCGTACAGGATGTTGCCGGCGCGCAGGCGGTCGACCTCGGCCGCGGTCAGGTCGGCCCGCACCTCGAGGTCGTCGTAGTAGTTCTCGGGGATCGCCAGGAGGTCGACGCCGCCCGCCTTCAGGCGGTCGACGGTGGCGAGGATGTCGTCCGTGGCGAAGGCGACGTGCTGGACGCCCGACCCGAAGAACTCGTCGACGAAGCGCGACGACAGGGTCTGGCGGCTCTGCGAGGCGTTGAGGATCAGCCGGAGCGCGCCGTCGGGCGTCTCCACGGCCTGGCTCTGGACGACGCCGCCGGGGTCGATGACCGCCTGGGCCGGCGTCGTCCGCACCTCCAGGAGCGAGGTGTAGAACAGCAGCCAGCTCAGCATCTCCTCGTACTGCATGGACTGGGAGACGTGGTCGATCGCCGTCAGCCCGGCCTCTCCCGCCCCGTCGTCCGCGACCGGCGCGAAGTCGACGTCCCACAGCCGGTCCAGCCCGTGCGCCCGGTCGACGAAATAGAGCAGGCTGCCGCCCAGGCCGCGCACCGCGGGAATGTCCAGCTCGCCCGGCCCGACCGCGCCGCGGAACGGCTGGTCCAGCAGCGCCAGCGCGCGGTCGACGGTGGCGCGGGCGTCGTCGACGCGCAGCGCCAGGGCGCACACCGACGTGCCGTGGGTGATGTGGAAGGAATGGGCGAATCCCTCGGCCTCGGCGTTCACCACGATGTTGACCGCCCCCTGGCGCCAGCGGGTCGCCGCCTTCGAGCGGTGGACGCCGGCCTTGCGGAAGCCGAGGCCCCGCAGGGTGGCCTCGAAGCCGGCGGCGCCGCGCTCGTCGACGGCGAACTCGATGAACTCGACGCCGGAGCAGACCCCTTTGGACGGCAGCACCGGCACGCCCGGCACCGGTGCGCCGGTGCGCCGCCGCAGCCCGTCGAGCATGGCGATCAGCGACCGCTGCCCGTCGACGGCGACGCCGCGCGCCGAGCCGGCGCGGAAGCGGTCGTTGAAGATCTCCAGCGACAGCAGGCCGTCGAAACCGGTGGCGTGCAGCGCGGTCATGAAGGCGTCGACCGGCAGTTCCCCCTGGCCGGGGAAGCAGCGGTGGTGCCGGCTCCACGACAGGCAGTCCATGTCGAGCCGCGGCGCGTCGGCGATCTGGACCAGGAAGATGCGGTCGGCGGGGATGGCGCGGATCGCCGACAGGTCGGTGCCGCGGGCCAGCACATGGAAGGAATCGAGCACCAGCCCGACGGCGGGATGGTCGGCGCGCCGCACCACCTCCCAGGCGTCGCGGTAGTCGTGGATGTGCCGCCCCCAGGACAGCGCCTCGAAGGCGACGCGCAGGCCGCGCCGGGCCGCCCGTTCGCCCAGCTCGCGCAGGTCGGCCGCCGCCCGGTCGATGCCGCCCAGCGAGTCGGGCGAGACGTTGGAGCACACCATCAGCAGGTCGCAGCCCAGCTCCCGCATCACGTCGAACTTCCGCTCGGCACGGGCGAAGACCTTGCTGCGCTGCGGCTCGGGCATGCCCTCGAAGTCGCGGAACGGCTGGAAGGCGATCACCCCGAGGCCGAGGCCGGCGATCATCCGGCGGACATCGGCCGGGGTGCCGTCGAACGTCAGCAGGTCGTTCTCGAAGATCTCGACGCCGGTGAACCGGGCCGCGGCGATGGCTTCGATCTTCTCGGCGAGCGTGCCGCTCAGGCAGACGGTGGCGATGGCCGTGCGCATGGTCGTCTCTCCCGTTGCTCGTGCCGGCCCGTTCCCTGCGCGGGCCAGCCGGTCAGGCGATGGTTCCGGCGGCCAGCGCGTGCTCGACCCCGCCGGCGACGTGGCGCCGCAGCACCTCGCAGGCGCGCGCCGAATCGCGGTCCATGGCGCAGTCCAGCAGCAGCGTGTGCTCGTGCGCCGCGATGTCGCCGCGGTAGCTCAGCGCGATCATCTGATAGCGCAGGTACTTGTCGAAGACGGCGGCGTGGGCCTCGATCAGCATCCGCGAGCCGCAGGCGGAGATGAGCGCCTGGTGGAACTGCCAGTCGTACTGCTTCCAGCTCTCGGTGCAGGTGCGGTCGTCGGCGGCCATCCGCTCCTCCATCCGGGCGAGCCGGTGGTGGGCCGCGACGACGCGGCTTTCCCAGTCCATGTCGCCGGCGCGGAACGACTGCTCGAGCGCGCGGCCTTCCAGCATCAGGCGCAGGTCGGCGATCTCGCGCAGGTTGGCGATCGACACGGGAGCGACCTCGAAGCCCTTCTGGCCTTCGGCGACCACCAGACGCTCCGACGACAGCCGGTTCAGGATCTCGCGCAGGGTGCTGACGCTGGCGCCGTAGTCGGCCTTCAGCGCCTCCAGCTTCAGCTTCCGGCCGGGCGGCAGGCGCCCGAAGATGATGTCGGCGCGGATCTTGCGGTAGGCGGTCTCGCCCACCGACTGGAAGGCCTCGCCGGCCGCGGGGTCGACGTCCATCCGCGCGACGGCCGGTCCGCGCCGGTGCGCCGCCGGCAGGGCTCCGCTCTCCAGCGTATGGGCGACGCAGCCGTCGACGTGACGCGTCAGCACGGCGCAGGCCGCCGCCGCGTCGCGCGCCAGCGCGCAGTCCAGCAGCTCCTGGTGCTCCGACGCCGCCGCGGCGCCGCGGAAGACCACGGCGACCATCTGGTAGCGCAGATACTGGTCGAAGACGCCGCCGAAGAGGTCCAGCAGGGTCTGCGAGCCGCACGCCTCGATCAGCGCCTGATGGAACTCGCGGTCGTAGCGCTTCCACAGCTCGGTGCCCGTGCGGTCGCCGGCCATCATGCGGCGTTCCATGACCTTCAGCTTGTGGTGCGCGGCGACGACGCGGCTCTCCCACTCCAGGTCGCCGGCGGCGAAGGATTGCGGCAGGGCATGGGTCTCCAGGAGGAGCCGCATCGCCGCCACGTCGCGGAACCCGTCCGGCGACACCGGGGCCACCTGAAAGCCGCGCTGCCCTTCGGCGTGCACGAGCCCCTCCGACGACAGCCGGCTCAGCACCTCGCGCAGGGTGCTGACGCTCGCACCGTAGTCGGTCGCCAGCCGGTCGAGGCGCAGCCGCGCTCCCGGTCCGAGCCGGTCGAAGATGATGTCCGTCCGGATCCGGTCGTAGGTCCGGTCTGCGATCGAAGGCGCCAGCAACTCGACGCTCATGCGGCTTCCATCCTTGCTTCGGGCACGTTCGGCTCCCGCCGCGCCGTCGGAGACGGCGCCGTTCCGTATGCGTGACCGGATCTTATCCGATCAACGGCAAAATGTCATGTGATTACGCAATCAGCTATTGATCCTTTTTCCATCCGAGTCAATAGTGCTTCCTAAGACGCAACCATATTGCGCATACGATCGAGGAGGAGACAGATGCTGCCCACCATCACCAGACGATTCGTCGTGGCCGCGGGCGTGGCCCTCGTGGCCTGGGGCGCCGGCGGGATCGCCACGGCTGAGGACGCGAAGAAGCTGCGCTTCTCGGCCGTGTTCTCGGAGCAGGACATCCGCGCCGAGATGATGAAGCGCTTCGCCGACGCCGTGAAAAAGGACTTCACGATCCAGCCCTATCTCGGCGGGACGCTGTTCAAGCAGGGCACCGAGCTGGTCGCCATGCAGCGCGGCAACCTGGAGATGGGCAACGTCGCGCCGCAGGACGTCTCGAACCAGATCCCGGCCTGGTCCATCGTCACGTCGGCCTACCTGTTCCGCGACGCCGAGCACCTGAAGACGGTGTTCGCGAGCGACGTCGGCGCACGGCTCAAGACGATGGCGTCCGAGCAGCTCGGCATTCACATCCTCGGCCCGACCTACTACGGCTCGCGCCAGATCGGCCTGCGCGTCGACAAGAAGATCACCACGCCCGACGACATGGCGGGGATCAAGCTGCGCATGCCCGGCGGCGACGCCTGGCAGTTCCTCGGCGAGGCCATCGGCGCCAACCCGACGCCGATGGCCTACGCCGAGGTCTACACGGGCCTGCAGACGGGCGCCATCGACGGTCAGGACAACCCGCTGCCCAACGTCCAGAACATGAAGTTCTACGAGGTGATGAAGCAGGTCGTGCTGAGCTCGCATCTCGTCGCCTTCGACCTGCTCGCCGTGTCGAACAAGGTCTGGGACGCCATGACCCCGGAGCAGCAGAAGGCGTTCCAGGCCGCCGCCGACGAGGCCATCGCCTGGAGCACCGAGCAGCACCGCAAGCGCGAGGACGAACTCGCCGCCTTCTTCAAGGCGCAGGGGCTCGAGGTCTACAAGCCGGACGTCGACGCCTTCCGGGCCTACGCCCAGAAGAAGTATCTCGCCTCCGACTTGGCCGCGGGCTGGATCCCCGGCATGCTGGAGAAGATCAACGCGATGTGACGACCGGGCGCGGCCGCCGGGGCTCGCTCCCGGCGGCCGCGCCCGGCGATCCGTGACCGCCCACGCGGAGATCCGTCCCGATGACCGGGTATCTTGGCAAGGCCGGGCCGTGGCTCGCCCGCCGCGCCGAAAACGTCGCGGCCGCCATGCTGGCCGCCATGTTCGCGGCGTTCATCCTGCAGATCGCCTTCCGATACGTCCTGGGGCTGCCCATCGGGTGGACCCACGAGCTCAGCGCCACGCTGTGGATCTGGCTGGTGCTCTGGGGCGCGGCGTTCGTCCTGACGGACGCCGAGGAGATCCGCTTCGACATCGTCTACGGCACGGCCCGTCCGCGCGCCCGCCGGGCCATGTGCGCCGTCTCGGCGCTGGCGCTGGTGGCGCTCTATCTGGTGTCGCTGCCTGCGGTCGTCGACTACGTCGCCTTCATGAAGGTGCAGAAGACGACCTATCTCAAGATCCGCTACGACTGGCTGTTCTCGATCTACGTCGTCTTCGCGGTCGCCGCCATCGCCCGCCATCTCTGGCTCGGCTGGCAGGCCCTGTTCGGCCACGACGGGGAGGAGGCCGCGGGCGTCGTCCGGGTGGGCGGCGAATGACCGTCGCAAGCCCCTTCTCGCTGGCGGTCGTCGCGATCACGGCGCTCGCCGTCATCGGGCTGCCCATCGGCCACGCGATGATCGCCGGCTCGATCCTCTATCTGCTGCTGGCCGGCCAGGACATGGGGATCGCCGCCGAGCAGATCCTCAACGGGATGTACGGCAACTACGTCATCCTGGCGGTGCCGCTGTTCATCCTGGCCGCCGAGTTCATGAACATCGGCAGCATGACGGACCGGCTGACGGCGTTCTGCAACGCCCTGGTCGGCCGCTTCCGCGGCGGGATCGCCCACGTCAACATCCTGCAGAGCATCGTCTTCGCCGGCATGTCGGGCTCGGCCATCGCCGACGCCGCCGGCACCGGGCGCATGATGCAGGTGATGATGACCCGCGACGGCGGCTACACGCCGAGCTACGCGGCGGCGGTGACGGCCGTCTCCTCGATCATCGGGCCGATCATCCCGCCCTCGATCCCGATGGTCCTCTACGCCCTGGTCTCCGACGCCTCCATCGGCTTCCTCTTCCTCGGCGGCATCGTCCCCGGGCTGCTGATGGCGGCCAGCCAGATGGCGATCGTCGCCATCACGGCGCGCCGCCGGAACTTCCCCGTGGAACCGCCGGTCCCGGTGCGCGCGCTCCCCGGCATCACCTGGCGGGCCCTGCCGTCGCTGATGATGCCGGCGGTCCTGCTCGGCGGAATCTACGGCGGCGTGATGACGCCGACGGAGGCCGCCGCGGTCGCCGCGGCGTACGCCCTCGCCGTCTCGGCCGTCGTCTACCGCAGCGTCAGCTGGACGACGTTCTACCGGTCGCTGGCGGTGAGCGCCCGCACGACGGTGTCCATCGGCATGCTGATCGCCGGCTCGGTCGTCTTCAACTACGTCGTCACCGTCGAGAACATCCCCGACACGGTGCGGCTCCTGCTCGGCGCCTGGGACCTGTCGCCGGCCGGCTTCCTGATCCTGGTCAACGTGCTGCTGCTGGTGCTGGGCTGCGTGCTGGAGGGCACGGCGATCCTGCTGGTCGTGGTCCCCGTCTTCATCCCGACGGCGCAGGCGCTGGGCATCGACCTCGTCCACTTCGGCGTGGTCGTGGTGGTCAACATCATGATCGGGCTGGTGACGCCGCCCTACGGGCTGCTCCTCTTCATCATGCGGAGCATCTCGGGCGCCCCGGTGTACGCCATCGTCCGCGACACCCAGCCCTTCCTCGCCGCGATGCTGGTCGCGCTCGCCGTCCTCACCTTCGTTCCCGAGACCGTCCTCTGGCTGCCGCGGCTGTTCGGCTACCAGGGCTGACCGGCCCCTGCCCGAGAAACGAGCCCATGAGCACACCGATCCACGTCCTCAACGGACCCAACCTGAACCGCCTCGGCGCCCGCGAGCCGGAGATCTACGGCCGCACCACGCTCGCCGAGGTGGAGGCGATGTGCCGGGAGGCGGCCGGCGGCCATCCCCTGGTGTTCCGCCAGTCGAACCGCGAGTACGAGCTGATCGACTGGGTGCACGAGGCGGTCGACGCCGACGCCGGCGTCGTCATCAACCCCGCCGCCTTCACCTTCACCTCCATGGCGCTGATGGACGCCCTGAAGATGGTCCGCCGCCCCCTGATCGAGCTGCACATCTCCAACATCCACCGCCGCGAGCCGCTCTACCACAAGTCGCTGGTCTCGCCGGTCGCGACGGCGGTGGTGGCCGGCCTCGGTGCCCGCGGCTATCCCGTCGCGGTCCGCGCCGTGCGCGACCTGCTGGAGGAGTGACGGCGATGCCCGCGCCGCCGTTCGCCGGGCCGTCCCTCCTGCTGGGGCTGGTGGGGAGCGGCATCCAGGCCTCGCGCACGCCCGCCCTGCACGAGCGCGAGGCGGCGGAGCTGGGCCTGCGCTGCCTCTACCGGCTGATCGACCTCGAGGCGCTCGGCCTCGACGCAGGCGCCCTGCCCGACATCCTGACCGCGGCCGAGCGCTTCGGCTTCGCCGGGCTCAACGTCACCCACCCCTGCAAGCAGGCGGTGATCGCGCTGCTCGACGACCTGTCGCCCGACGCGCGCGCGCTCGGCGCGGTGAACACGGTCGTCCTGAAGGACGGGCGCCGCGTCGGCCACAACACCGACTGGTGGGGCTTCGCCGAGAGCTTCCGCCGCGAGCTGCCCGACGTCCGCCGCGACCGGGTCGTCCTGTTCGGCGCCGGCGGCGCCGGGGCGGCGGTCGGCCACGCCCTGCTGACCGCGGGTGCGGGGCGGGTGGTGATCGTCGACACCGACGCCGGCCGCGCCGAGGCCCTGGCGGCCGCCCTGTGCGCCCGCTTCGGCGCCGATCGCGCCGCCACGGCGCCGTCCCCCGCGGCGGCCATGGCGGGCGCCGACGGGATCGTCAACGCGACCCCGCTGGGCATGGCGAAATACCCCGGCAGCGCCGTTCCGGAGGCGCTGCTCCACCCCGGCCTGTGGGTGGCCGACATCGTCTACTTCCCGCTGGAGACCGAGCTGCTGCGCCGGGCCCGCGCGCTGGGCTGCCGCACCCTGGCGGGCGGCGGCATGGCGGTCTTCCAGGCGGTCGGCGCCTTCCGCCTCTTCGCCGGGCGCGAGCCCGACGCCGGGCGCATGCTCCGCCACTTCGCCGCCATGTGACACCGGGACCGTCCTCCCGATGCTCCGAGTTTCATGCCCGATCCTGCAAACGGGCCAACTTCCTGTTTCGCACGAGCGAAAGGACCGATAGAGAGGAGTCGACGCCAGCTCAGGAGACCGTTCGTGACCGATCCCTTTCGCGAGATGGCTTCGATCATTTCCCGCCACGCGGCCGGCGAGGGCGCCACCGCCACCGCCATCGCCGACCTCTTCGTCAGCCGCCAGCCGACGCCCTCGAAGCGCGTCCACACCACCCATCGGCCGACCTTCGCCCTGGTCGTCCAGGGGGCCAAGAGCCTGACCGTCGGCAACGAGGACCTGACCTACGGCGTCGGCGACTATCTGCTGGTGTCCCTGGACCTGCCGGTCGCCTCCTGCGTGACCCACGCGCGGCCCGACGAGCCCCAGCTCGGCATGGGACTCGTCATCGATCCGGAACGCCAGGCCGAGGTCTTCGCCCGCATGCGGATCCCCCACCGCGCCACGGCCGACGCGGACACCCGCAGCGTCGTCGTCGCCAAGGCGCCCGCCGACCTCGTCGACGCGACGCTGCGGCTGCTGCGGCTGCTCGACCGGCCGCAGGACATCCCCGTCCTGGCGCCGCTGTTCGAGCAGGAGATCATCTACCGCCTGCTGTCGGGCCCCTACGGCGCGCGCCTGCTCCAACTCGCCATGGCGGAGAGCCCCAGCAACAAGGTCGCCAAGGCGATCGCCTGGCTGCGGGCGAACTTCGCGCAGCCGCTGCGGATCGGCGCCCTGGCCGACCAGGTCGGGATGAGCGAATCCTCGCTCCACCACCACTTCAAGGCCGTCACCGCGATGACGCCGGTGCAGTACCAGAAGCAGCTCCGGCTCCACGAGGCCCGCCGCCTGCTGCTCGTCGAGCGGCTCGACGTCGCCGCCGCGGCCTATGCGGTGGGCTACCAGAGCCCGTCGCAGTTCAGCCGCGACTACAGCCGCCTCTACGGCCTGCCGCCGGCGCGCGACGCCGGCCGGCCGCGCGGGGCCGGGCTGCCGCCCGCCGGCCGGCCCGGCGACGCCGGCCTGGGCGCGTCCGCCCTGCGCTGACCCACGCCACCGCCGGCTTCCGGCGCCCGAACCCTCCGCAACCCCTCGATTGGCCGAACAGACGGGCCCTCCGGACCATGATTGTTCGGACGATCCGAATTGTGTTCCCGAACCCGCCGTCTTTATCCGAGCGCCATGCTCGGACACAGTGCATCTGCTGCACTGCGGGATCGGCGCCGGACACCGGCCGCCGCCTGCGGTGCCGCCTTCATCAGGAGACCCCATGTCCACGACGTCCGTGTCCCAAGCGCCCGTGTCTCAAACGCCCGTGTCCCAAACGCCCGTGTCGGCGCGGCGTGTGCGTTTCGCCCTGCTGCTGGCGGCCGGTGTGTCCATGGCCGCCGTCACCGGGTTCCTCGCCCTGCGCAGCCCGGCCGGCGCCCAGACGGCGCCGGCCGCCCCGCCGGCCGTCGAGGTCGACGTCGCCTCCGTCGTCGCCCGCCCGGTGCGCGACTGGCACGCCTTCTCCGGCCGGCTGGAGGCGGTGGAGCGGGTCGAGGTGCGCCCCCGCGTGCCCGGCACCATCGTCGCCGTCCATTTCGAGAGCGGCGCCCGGGTCGAGCAGGGCGACGTCCTGTTCACCATCGACCCCGCGCCCTACGCCGCCGAGGTGGCGCGCGCCGAGGCGCAGGTCGCCGCCGCCGAGGCGCGGGTGCGCTACACCGCCGCCGACCTGGAGCGCGCCCGCGGCCTGACCCGCGGCGCCACCATCTCGCGCAGCACGCTCGACGAGAAGGAGAGCGCCGCCCGCGAGGCCGCCGCCAACCTCAAGGCCGCCCAGGCGGCGCTGGACATCGCCCGGCTCGACCTCGGCTACACCGAGGTGCGGGCGCCGATCGCCGGCCGCGTGTCGCGGGCCGAGCGCACCGTCGGCAACGTGGTGGCGGCCGGCGCCGCGGCCGAGCCGCTGACCACCCTGGTCTCGGTCTCGCCGATCTACGCGTCCTTCGACGTCGACGAGCAGACCTACCTCACCACCATCGCCCCGGTGAAGGACAGCGAAGCGATCCCGGTGCGCCTCGGCCTCGCCAACGAGGAGGGCCATCCCCGCACCGGCACCGTGGAGTCGGTGGACAACCGGCTCGACACCGTGTCCGGCACCATCCGCGTGCGGGCGCGCTTCGACAATCCCGACGGCTTGCTGGTGCCCGGCCTCTACGCCCGCATCCTGGTCGGCGGGACCGAGCCCCACGACGCGGTGCTGGTCGACGAGCGCGCCATCGGCACCGACCAGGACAAGAAGTACGTCCTGATCGTCGGCGAGGACGACCGGGTCAGCTACCGCGCCGTCGGCCTCGGCCGCCGCCACGGAGCGCTGCGCGCCGTGACGTCCGGCCTGGCGGCCGGCGAGCGCATCGTCGTCAACGGCGTGCAGCACGCCCGCCCCGGCGACGCCGTCCGCCCGCGCGCCGTCGCCATGGTCGGCGAGCGCACCGAGACGGCGTCCGCCGAGACGCCGTAACCGGCTTCACGGGATCCCGCCATGAACGTCTCCGGCTTCTTCATCGAACGGCCGATCTTCGCCGGCGTGCTGTCGGTCGCCATCTTCCTGGCCGGCCTCATCGCCGTCGTCCGGCTGCCCATCTCCGAATACCCCGAGGTCGTGCCGCCCTCGGTGGTGGTGCGCGCCCAGTTCCCGGGCGCCAACCCCAAGGTCATCGCCGAGACCGTCGCCGCCCCGCTCGAGGAGCAGATCAACGGCGTCGAGAACATGCTCTACATGCAGTCGCAGGCCAACAGCGACGGCAACATGGCGCTGACCGTGACCTTCCGCCTCGGCACCGACGCGGACAAGGCGCAGCAGCTCGTGCAGAACCGCGTCGCCCAGGCGCTGCCGCGCCTGCCCGAGGACGTGCAGCGCCTGGGCGTGACGACGGTGAAGAGCTCGCCCACCCTGACCATGGTGGTGCACGTCCTGTCGCCGGACGACCGCTACGACATGACGTACCTGCGCAACTACGCCGTCCTCAACGTCAAGGACCGGCTGAGCCGCATCGCCGGCGTCGGCGAGGTGCAGGTGTGGGGGGCCGGCGACTACGCCATGCGGGTCTGGCTCGACCCGCAGAAGGTGGCTGAGCGCCGCCTCATCGCCGGCGACGTGGTGGCCGCCATCCGCGAGCAGAACGTCCAGGTCGCCGCCGGCGTGATCGGCGCCGCCCCGGCCGCCGACGGCACGCCGCTGCAGCTCTCGGTCAACGCCAAGGGCCGGCTGCGCACCGCCGAGGAGTTCGGCGACATCGTCCTCAAGGTCGGCGCCGACGGCGGCGTCACCCGCCTGCGCGACGTGGCGCGGGTCGAGCTGGCGGCCGCCCAGTACAGCCTGCGCTCGCTGCTCGACAACAAGCCGGCGGTGGCGCTCGGCATCAACCAGACGCCCGACGCCAACGCGCTCGCCATCTCCGATTCCGTGCGCGAGATCATGGCGGAGCTGAAGCAGGACATGCCGCCGGGCGTCGACTATTCCATCGTCTACGACCCCACCCAGTTCGTCCGCTCGTCCATCGAGGCGGTGGTGCACACCCTGCTCGAGGCGGTGGCGCTGGTGGTGCTGGTGGTGATCGTCTTCCTGCAGACCTGGCGCGCCTCCATCATCCCGCTGCTGGCGGTGCCGGTCTCCATCGTCGGCACCTTCGCGCTGATGCTGGCCTTCGGCTACTCCATCAACGCGCTGTCGCTGTTCGGCATGGTGCTGGCGATCGGCATCGTCGTCGACGACGCCATCGTCGTGGTGGAGAACGTCGAGCGCAACATCGCCTCCGGCCTGTCGGCGCGCGAGGCGACGCACCGGGCCATGCGCGAGGTGAGCGGCCCGATCATCGCCATCGCCCTCACGCTGGTCGCCGTGTTCGTGCCGCTGGCGGCGATGACCGGGCTGACCGGCGAGTTCTACCGCCAGTTCGCCATGACCATCGCCATGTCGACGGTGATCTCGGCCTTCAACTCGCTGACCCTGTCGCCGGCCCTGTCGGCGGTGCTGCTGCGCGGCCACCACGATCCCCAGGACCGCCTCACCCGCATCATGAACCGGGTGCTCGGCCCCTTCTTCCGCCTGTTCAACCGCGTCTTCAACCGGGCGTCGGAGGGCTACGGCCGGGGTGTGGGCGGCGTCCTGCGCCGCAAGGGGGCGATGCTGGCGGTCTACGCCCTGCTGCTCGGCCTGACGGTGGTGCTGGGCCGCGCCGTGCCCACCGGCTTCGTGCCGGCCCAGGACAAGGAGTACCTGATCAGCTTCGCCCAGCTGCCGACCGGCGCCTCGCTCGACCGCACCGAGGGGGTGATCCGCGCCATGACCGAGACGGCCCTCGCCCAGCCCGGCGTCGAGCACGCCGTCGCCTTCCCCGGCCTGTCGGTCAACGGCTTCACCAACAGCTCCAGCGCCGGCATCGTCTTCGTCACCCTGAAGCCGTTCGCCGAGCGCCACGACCCCATCCTGTCGGCCGGCGCCATCGCCGGCGCGCTGCAGCAGAAGTACGCCGCCATGAAGGAGGCCTTCGTCGCCGTGTTCCCGCCACCGCCGGTGATGGGGCTGGGCACGCTGGGCGGCTTCAAGCTGCAGATCGAGGACCGCGGGGCGCTCGGCTACGAGGCGCTGAACGAGGCGGTGAAGGCCTTCGTCACCCGCGCCGCCCAGACGCCGGAGCTGGGGCCGACCTTCTCCAGCTACCAGATCGACGTGCCCCAGCTCGACGTCGAGCTGGACCGCGTGAAGGCCAAGCAGCTCGGCGTGCCGGTGGGCGAGGTGTTCGACACCATGCAGATCTACCTCGGCTCGCTCTACGTCAACGACTTCAACGCCTTCGGCCGGGTCTACCAGGTCCGCGTGCAGGCCGACGCGCCGTTCCGCGCCGACGCCGACGACATCGGCCAGCTCAAGACGCGCAACGACCAGGGGGTGATGGTGCCGCTGTCGTCGCTGGTCACCGTCGCCCCCAGCTACGGGCCGGAGATGGTGGTGCGCTACAACGGCTACACCGCCGCCGACATCAACGGCGGCCCGGCGCCGGGATTCTCGTCGGGCCAGGCCGAGGCGGCGGCCGAACGCATCGCCGCCGACGTGCTGCCGCGCGGCATGAAGTTCGAGTGGACCGACCTCACCTACCAGCAGATCCTGGCCGGCAACGCCGCCTACTGGATCTTCCCGATCAGCGTGCTGCTGGTGTTCCTGGTGCTGGCCGCCCAGTACGAGAGCCTGATCCTGCCCCTGGCCATCCTGCTGATCGTGCCCATGAGCCTGCTCTCGGCGCTGGCCGGCGTGTGGCTGACGGCCGGCGACAACAACATCTTCACCCAGATCGGCTTCATGGTGCTGGTCGGGCTGTCGGCCAAGAACGCCATCCTGATCGTCGAGTTCGCCCGCGACCTCGAGGCCCAGGGGCGCTCGGTGGTGCAGGCCGCCATCGAGGCGAGCCGGCTGCGCCTGCGGCCGATCCTGATGACCTCGATCGCCTTCATCATGGGCGTGGTGCCGCTGGTCACCTCCACCGGCGCCGGCGCCGAGATGCGCCAGGCCATGGGTGTCGCGGTGTTCGCCGGCATGATCGGCGTCACCCTGTTCGGCCTGCTGCTCACCCCGGTGTTCTACGTCGTCCTGCGCCGGCTCGCCGGGGCGGAGCGGCGGGCCGGCGGCGGCGCTTACGCCGGGGCGCCGGCGGAGTAGGCAGGGCCGCCAGAGGGCCGCCAGAGGGGGAGGGGTCCGCGCGGTCCCTCCCCCTCGCCGTTTTCGCGCCGGAGGCCGGCGCCGGAATTCGCCCTGACCCGCGGCGGGAGAGGGCACGACGACCCGATGCGATCACCCCGAGGAGGCCGGCACGGCCCCTTGACATGGCCGCCCCGCGGCATAACCTACGTTTCGTAACTTACTATTGGTAACTTACGGAGCCGATGCCATGTCCGCCCTGATCGTCACCGCCAACCCCGACCCTTCGTCCCTGACCGCCACCGTGGCCGCGGCGATCGCCGAGGGGGCACGGCGCGCCGGCGTCGGCGCCGCCATCGCCGACCTGGCGGCGGAAGGCTTCGACCCCCGCTTCACGGCCGGCGATCGCGCCGCCTTCCTCGGGACCGGACCGCTGCCCGACGACGTCGCGCGCGAACAGGCGCGCATCGACGCCGCCGACGCCCTGGCGCTGGTGTTCCCCGTCTACTGGTGGTCCATGCCGGCCCTGATGAAGGGCTGGATCGACCGCGTCTTCGGCCGCGACTGGGCCTATTCGGACCGCGACGGCAAGGTCGTCGGTCTGCTGCGCGAGCGGCCGGTGCACCTCGTCGCCCTCGCCGGCGCCGACCAGGACGGCTTCGACCGGCACGGCCACACCGCCAGCTTCGACAGCCAGATCGTGCGCGGCATCTTCGGCTACTGCGGCCTCCGCTCGGTGACCACCACCATGCTCTACGGCGTCGACGATGGCGATGCGGCGCGCGTCCGCGATCATCTGCGCCGCGCCGCCGCGCTCGGCGAAGCGTTGGCCACCGCCCAGTGAGGGAGGGATCGCCGGGTTCAACATGTGATTGCAACGGCAACACTATCTCCGGCCCAATGCCGTGTCGGCCGCAACGACGGCCCTCCGTTCGGGAGTTGGAGACACCATGCCCCCCATCAGCACGTCCGGCCCGCTCGCCCTCGGCCTCGCCGCCGCCCTGGTCCTGGGCGCCCCGCAGGCCCGGGCCGAGCGCGGCAACCCGGCCATGAGCTTCGGCGGACAGACGATCGACGCGATGATCGCCGAGTTCATGGCGGAGAACGACATCCCCGGCATGGCCGTGGCGATCGTCCAGGCCCCCTACATCCCCCGCGTCACCGGCTTCGGCGTCGCCGACCGCGACCGCAAGTTGCTGGTGTCGCCCAACACCCTGTTCGACGTCGGGCCGATGGCCGAGGCCTACACCGCCGTCGCGGTGATGCAGTTGGTGGAAGCCGGCCGGCTCGGCCTCGACGACGCGGTGGGCACGCACCTGCCCGACCTGCCGGAGGCGTGGCGGCCGATCAGCGTGCGCACCCTGCTGGCGCACGCCTCGGGCCTTCCCGACTACAGCGTCGAGCCGGGCTTCGACCCCTCCGCCCCGCACAAGGCGGCGACGCTGATCGAATCGGTCGCCGGCAAGCCGCTGGCGTTCGAGCCGGGGCACGACGTCGCCGCCAGCGCCACCGACTACCTGCTGCTGGCGCAACTCGTCGAAAAGGCCAGCGGACAGTCGTTCCAGGCCTTCGTGCGGCAGAACCAGTTCGACCGCCTCGGCCTGGCGCACACCGTGTTCGTCGACGAGCGCGACCGCGTCCATGCCGAAGCCGTGGAAAGGAACGGCAACCGCCACAAGGACTTCCTGGCCGATCCCGTGTTCGTCGACCCGACCGAGCCGGCCACCGGCTACCGCGCCGAGGGTGACGCGCTGGTTCCCGCGGCCGCGGTCGACGCGACGGCGCGCCCGGGCAGCGGCGGCATTCTCGCCTCGGCCCGCGACATCAGCCTGTGGGACATCGGGCTGGCCGGTGGCATCCTGGTGAAGGACCCGGCCCTGCGCGCCGTGCTGTACGCGCCGGCCGGCCTGGCCGGCGGCCGCACGGCGCCGGTGATGGGCGCCTGGCGCTTCCCCGGCCACAAGGGGCTGATGTACACGCGCGGCGACGGCCAGGGGCAGTCGGCCTTCCTCAGCCGCTTCACCGACCCCTCGGAGCTGGTGTGCGTCACCCTGCTCGCCAACCGCGACGGCGTCGACCTCACCCAGCTCGCCCGCCGCATCGCCGGCGCCTACGACGCCCGCCTCGGCCCGCCCGCGGCGCCGCCGACCATGCGCCTGCAGGAAAGCCCCTACCCCGTCCGCGAGACCATCGACCGGCTGGAGGCGGTGCTGCGCGCCGGCCAGGTCGGCGTCATGGCGCGCATCGACCACGCCGCCGGCGCCCGGGCCGCCGGCCTCGACCTGCCGCCGACCGAGCAGATCGTCTTCGGCGACCCCGCGGCCGGCACCCGGCTGATGCAGGAGCGGCCCACCGCCGCCCTCGACCTGCCGCTGCGCGCCATGGCGTGGGAGGAGAACGGGCGCGTCTGGCTCGGCTACACCGACCCCGTCGCCATCGCCGCCCTGCACGGCGTGGCCGAGCACGGCGCGCTGGCCCACGCCATGCGCCGCAAACTGGACGGCGCGGCGCTGAAGGCGGTGACGCCGTACTGAGGATCGCCCCTCCCCCGGCGGCGCCGGGGGAGGGAACGGTCGGCGGGCGGTGCCGCGCGGCGACGGCGTGCGAGAGCACGATTCACACTCCAGGCGATTCCACCTGGAGCGATCCCGCTCTAGACTGCCGGCCCGGAACGGCGGACGAGGCTGCGGTGGTCGGCAAGCGCAAGGGAATCCAATCGGTCGAGACCGGCGTCGGCGTGCTCGACGCCCTCGTCCGCCTCGGCCGGCCCGCCACCCTGTCGGAGATCGCCCGGGCCGCCGACCTCTCGGCCAGCCAAGCCCACCGCTACCTCGCCAGCTTCGTCAACACCGGCCTGCTGCGCCAGGACCCGGCCACCACCCTCTACGACCTGCACACCGGCGCGCTGCGCCTGGGGCTGGCCGCCATGGCCCGCCTCGACCTGTTCGAGGAGGCCGGCCGCGCCGCCCAGGCGCTGGTGGAGGGCACCGGCCGCACGGTGCTGCTGGCGGTCTGGGCCGATCTCGGCCCGACCGTCATCCGCTGGTACGCCGGCAACCCGCCGGTCTACACCACGCTCGCCATCGGCTCCCATCTCTCCCTCACCCAGTCGGCGACGGGCCGGGTGTTCCTGGCTTTCCAGAACGACACCTTCGTGGCCGACCTGCTGCAGCGCGAGCTGGTGCGCGAGCGCACCGCCGGGCCGGTCGACCTCGACGCCATCCGCCGGCGCGTGCGCCGCGACCTCGTCGCCGCCGTCGACGGCACCCTGGTGCCGGGCCTGCGGGCGGCCGCCGCCCCGGTGTTCAACCTGCAGGGCGAGCTGGTGCTGGTGGCCTCGGCGATCGCCTCGGCCGCCTTCGCGCCCGCCGACGACGCCCGCATCCGCGACCGCCTGCTGGCGACGGCGCGCGACCTCACCCGGCGGCTGGGCGGGCGCTGGCCGGAGCCGGAGCCGGAGCCGGGCTGAGGAGGGCGCGGGCGGCGCGGGCGTCGAACCGGCCGGCCGCCGCCAGCGTGTCGGGCAGCTCCGCCGCGGCGGCCACCAGGCGCCGGCACAGGCTCATGTCGCGCCCGGCGTTGACGGCGACCGCCCCCACCAGGCGCCGCCCGCGCAGCGCCAGGAACAGCCGGCCGCCGGCCGCCGAGGCGCCCTGCTCCACCAGGCGCGCACCGGCCGCGCCGGCATCGAGTTCGCCGCAGAGCTGGACGTTCAGGTCGAACTGGTCGGTCCAGAACCAGGGCGCCTCGGCCGGCGGCGGCGGCTCGCCGAGGAGGGTGGCGGCCGCCCGCGCCGCGGTCGCCTCGGCGTTCTGCCAAGTCTCGCAGCGCATCGTCCGGCCGTCCGGGCCGGGCCGGGCGGCGACGTCGCCGACGGCGAGGATGGCGGGGTCGGAGCTGCGCATCGCCGCATCGACCACCACCCCGTCGTCCACCACCAGCCCGGCGTCGCGCGCCAAGGTCGTTTCGGGAACGATACCGATCCCGGCCACGGCGAAGTCGGCGCGCACCACGGCGCCGTCGGACAGCGTCGCCACCACCCCCTCCGCGTCCTCCGCCATGGCCCGCACCCGCTCCCCGCAGATGATCGTTACGCCAGCGGATCGATGTCGCTCGGCGATCAGCGTCGCCACCGGCTCCGGAACGTTGCGGCCGAGCGGCCGCGAGCCGACCTCGACCACCGTCACCGCGAGGCCGCGGCCGCACAGGGTCGCCGCCACCTCCAGGCCGATGACCCCGCCGCCGACCACCAGCGCCGACCGCGCCGTGCCGGCACGCGCGGCGATGGCACGGACGTCCGCCACCGTCCGCAGGACGAACAGTCGCGCCAGCCGGAACGGCAGGCGCCGCGGCTGGCCGCCGGTGGCGAGCACCAGCCGGTCGTAGGGCACGCTGCCGCCGTCGTCCAGCGCGACCCGGCGGTCCCGCCGGTCGATCGCCGTGACGCGCCGCCCCGTCAGCAGGCGCACGCCGCGCTCGGCGTAGGTCCCGGCGGCGGCGAGGAAGGCCGGTGCCGCCGCCGGATCGGCCAGCATCCCCTTGGAGAGCGGCGGGCGCTCGTAGGGCGCCAGGGGCTCGGCGCCGATCACCGTCACCGGCCCGCCATGGCCCCGGCCGGCCAGCAGCAGGGCGGTGCGGCCCCCGGCCTGCCCGGCACCGACGATCACCGTTCCCGCCGTCATGCCGCCGCCCTCCCCCGCCCTGCCCCGCCCTGCCCTGTTCATGACCGGCCTCCCGCATCCGACTCCCGACGGGCGCCTCCCGACGGACGCCTTGACGGCGCCTGTTGCTCATCATACAAATCGTTGCATAATATGCAATCACCGACGCCGACCATCGGGGAGGAGGACGACCATGGCCGATCCGGCACCACGGACGTGGGGCCCGCAGGACGCGGGCCGGGTTCCCTACTGGGTCTACACGGACGAGGCGGTCTACCGGCGCGAACTGGAGCGCATCTGGTACGGGCCGCATTGGCTCTACTGCGGGCTCGAGGCCGAGGTGCCGGAGGTCGGCGACTTCAAGACGACGACGCTCGGCGAGCGCCCGGTCATCGTCGTGCGCAGCAGCGTCGAGGAGATCAGCGTCGTCGAGAACCGCTGCGCCCACCGCGGCGTCAAGTTCTGCCAGGCCCGCTCCGGCCGCACCAAGGACCTGCTCTGCCCCTATCACCAGTGGGCCTACGACCTGCGCGGCGCGCTGGTCGGCGTGCCGTTCCGCCGCGGCGTGCGCCGCCAGGGCGGCATGCCGGCCGACTTCGACCCGGCGCGGCACGGCCTGCGGCGCCTCCGGGTCGAGGTGGTCAACGGCGTGGTCTGGGCGACCTTCTGCGACGGCACGCCGCCGTTCCGCGAGTATCTCGGGGAGCGGTTCTGGGCGCACTACACCCGCGTCTACGACGGCCGGAAGCTGGAGGTGCTGGGCTACAACCGCCAGCACATTCCGGCGAACTGGAAGCTGATGCAGGAGAACATCAAGGACCCCTACCACGCCGGCCTGCTGCACGTGTTCTTCGTCACCTTCGGCCTGTTCCGCGCCGACCAGAAGTCGGCGGTCGACATGGACGAGACCGGCCGCCACGGCATCCTGATCAGCCGCAAGGGCGAGCAGGAGGTGAACGACGTCACCGCCGACCTGCGCAACTTCCAGGGCGACCTGACGCTCGCCGACCCGCGCATCCTCGACGTCGTCAAGGAGTTCCCCGGCGACGAGACGGTGGGGATGATCACCGTCTTCCCCTCGGTCATCCTGCAGCAGCAGGTGAATTCGCTCACCACCCGCCAGATCGTGCCGACCGGCCCCGGCGGCTTCGACTTCCACTGGACGCACTGGTGCTACGCCGACGACCCGCCGGAGATGAAGCGGCGGCGCACCCGCCAGGCCAACCTGTTCGGGCCGGCCGGCTTCGTCTCCGCCGACGACGGCGAGATCATCGAGATGAGCCAGCAGGGCTTCGCCGCCGCGGCGGAGGAGGAGGCGCTGGTGCTGATGGGCGGCCGCGACGTGGCCCCCACCGACTACATGGTCACCGAGACGGCGATCCGCGGCATGTACCGCTACTGGCGGGAGGTGATGGGGCTATGACCGCGACGACGACCGCGACGACGGCCGCGACCGCGGCGATGGCCGCCCCGGGCGACGACCTGCGCGCCCGCGTGCGCGACCTCTACGACGCCTATTACGCGGCGCTGGACGACGTCCGCCTGGAGGATTGGCCGGACTTCTTCACGCAAGACTGCCTCTACCGCGTCGTCCCGCGGGAGAATGCCGAGCGGGGCTACGCGCTGGCGACCATGCAGGCGGAGAGCCGCGGCATGCTGCAGGACCGCGTCACCGGCCTCCTGCGGACGCAGATGTACGCCCCGCGCTACTACCGGCGCTTCCCCGGCCCGCTGCGGGTGGCGGAGACGGCGGGCGGCGTGCGCACGCGGCACAACCTCCTGATGGTGCAGACGCTGATCGACAAGCAGTCGGACATCGTGCTGTGCGGCGTCTGCCACGACCTGGTGGTCGCCGACGGCGGGCGCCTGCGCTTCAAGGAGCGCGTGGTCGTGTTCGATTCCGAAATGATTCCCAACAGCCTGATCTATCCCGCCTGAGGAGCACGCCATGAGTTGGGTCAAGGCCATCGCCGCCGCCGCCCTGGAGGCCGAGGGCGTCGCCGGCGCCGAGGTCGGCGGGCACCGCCTCGCCTTCTACGCCGTCGACGGCGCCTACTACGCCACCGCCGACGTCTGCTCCCACGGGCGGGCCTTCCTGTCCGACGGCTATCTCGACGGCCATCTCATCGAATGCCCCCTGCACCAGGGCCTGTTCGACGTCCGCACCGGCGCACCCGCCGGCGCACCCTGCACAGAGCCGATCCGCAGCTTCCCCGTCCGGGAGGAGGACGGCGTTCTCTACGTCGAGGTCGACGGGGCGGGGTGAGACGGGCCGTGCCACGGCCGCACGACGGACGCGCCGCGACGGCAGCGGTGCATTGACAAGCCCGGGCCGGCGCGCCCATGTTCCCGACGTGTTCTCACGCTGGGAAGGACCGCCGGTCGCATGCCGCTCCACCCCGACAGCCGAACCGTCTGCCGCGACTGCGCCGCCGCCCTGGACGGCACGCTGGACGGCGCCCGCGACGCCGCCCCGGGGCGCTGTCCGAAGTGCGGCAGCCGGCGGCTGTTCCGCCACGACGAGCTGCACGCGCTGACGATCGGCCACATCGACTGCGACGCCTTCTACGCCACGGTGGAGAAGCGCGACCGGCCGGAGCTGGCGGCGCGGCCGGTGATCGTCGGCGGCGAGGGGCGCGGCGTCGTGGCGGCCTGCTGCTACGTCGCCCGGCTGGCCGGCGTGCGCTCGGCCATGCCGATCGCCCGGGCGCTGGAGCGCTGCCCCGACGCCGTGATCCTGCCGCCGGACATGGCGAAGTACCGCGCCGTCGGCCACCGCGCCCGCGCCGTCATGGAGGCGTTCACGCCGCTGGTCCAGCCGCTCTCCATCGACGAGGCCTATCTCGACCTCGCCGGCGTCGCGGAGCGCCTCGCCATCTCCCCCGCCCAGGCGCTGGTGGAGGTGGTGCGCCGGCTGGAGCGGGAGCTTGGCATCACCGCCTCGATCGGCCTCTCCTACAACAAGCTGCTGGCCAAGATCGCCTCCGACCTCGACAAGCCGCGGGGCTTCTCCGCCATCGGCCGGGCCGAGGCGGCGGCCTTCCTGGCGGACAAGCCGGTGAAGATCCTGTGGGGGGTGGGACCGGCGCTGGAGCGCAAGCTGGCCGACGAGGGCATCCGCACGGTGGCCGACCTGCGCAGCCGCGACGAGGTCCATCTGGTGCGCCGCTACGGCGCCATGGGCCGCCAGCTCCACCGCTTCGCCCGCGGCGTCGACCCCCGCCGGGTCGAGCCGGAGAGCCCGAGCAAGTCGGTGTCGGCCGAGGACACGCTGGACTGGCCCACCGCCGACGCCGCCGCCCTCGCCGACATCCTGCCCCGGCTGGCCGCCACCGTGGAGCGGCGCATGGAGAAGGAGGGGGTGCTGGGGCGCAGCGTCGTTCTCAAGCTGAAGACCGCCGAGTTCCACCTGCTGACCCGCTCGCGCCGGGTCGACCCGCCGACCCGCTCCGCCGCCGCCCTGGTCGAGGCCGCGCTGCCCCTCCTGGAGCGCGAGGCCGACGGCCGCGCGTTCCGCCTGATCGGCATCGGCTGCAGCGACCTCACCGCGCCGCGCCTGGAGCGCGAGCCCGACCTGTTCCGCTGAGCCGCCCCGCCGGCCGGGCCGCGCGCCGCCGGGACCCGGTGCGCCGCAGAACTCGAACGCGGTCGACAGCAGGACGGTGCGCGGCGCCCCCGGCGCCAGCCAGCCCGGGGCGTAGGAGGACGAGGCCCAGTAGTCGTTGTCGAACAGGTTCTCGACGTTGGCGTGGATGGTGATCGGCGTGCCCCCGGCGTCGAAGGTGTAGCGCGCGCCGATGTCGATGCGCGTCCAGCTCGGGATGCTCTGGGTGTTGGCGGTGTCGACGTGCTGCGCGCCGGTGTGGATGACCCGCCCCGACAGGGTCAGGCCGGGCAGGAACGGGGCGTCCCACTCCGCCCCGGCGTTGACCTGCACCTCGGGTGTAGCGGGCCTCATAAGATTGGAGTGAGAGACGCATAAGATTGGAGCACCTTAACGTCTCTCGCCAGGACCGTCGGGGGGTCGTCTTGGCCGCACATCCTAGGTAGGCCAGCCCGTCTCGATCGCCACAGCGGCCACAGCCTGCACGGTCGTCGCGGCGTCGATGGCGGCGCAAAGCTCCGCCTCACGCCGGAACAGGGGTGCGATGACGTCCGACCGGGCGCGCTGAGCGATGTCCATGACCTCTGCATCCGTGAGCGACAGGTACGCCCGCTTCCCGGCACCCGCGTCCACGCACTTCCACGGTTCGACCGGCGGCTGCCGGAGCCCCGCCGCCGCCGCGGCCCACTCGGCGTCGAGCTTGGCCTGGCTGCCGGGGTCCGTGTAGATCAGGTACGTCTCGCCGTCGGAGCGATCCCAGGTGAGATAGCTGGCCTCCTCCTTCTGCCGGCGCAGGGTCTCCAGCTCGACGCAGCGCGCCTCTTTGGCGGCCGCCAGCTCGGCTGCGAGTTCTGCCGGCGTCTTATCGACGACCTGCCAACCGGCACCGGTCCACACCGGCGCGTGCTGCGTCGCCGGGTCGTAGGCCGGCTGAGCGGGGGCCAGCACGTAGCCGGCGTCCGTCAGCTCGTCCTCGGTGAAGGTGCTGGGGTCGGTGCGCAGACGGCCATCGGAGAGCCGGATGGCGAAAGGCAGGGAAGTCGGGATCGCCCCGCGGTGGGAATATGCATTTGACACGATGATTCCCCTGAGTGAGCCGGTCACGGCAGGATCAGCACGGCTATGCCGTGGGCATGGGCACCACCGTATCCCCGACGATCCGTATCTGCGCTGTTGCCGGGCGTGGTGAAGTTGCCGGCCGTGGTCGAGGCGCTGGACAGCACGTTGGAGTCGAAATAGCCGCTCCCGCCTGCCCCGCCGCCCGTGCCGCCACCGCCACCGCCGCCGTAGCAACCGCCACCGCCCCCACCCCCGAAATTGGTCGCGCTGACCACACCGCCGCCGCCTTGCCCCAGCGAGCCGCCGCCGGCCGCGGCGCTATCACCGCCCTGACCGCCGGCGGATTGTGTGCCGCCCTGCGCAGGGGAGGTACCAGCGCCATTCTGGCCAGATGATCCGCCACCGGCGCCGCCTAGGTTGGAAGAACTACCCGCGCCTCGGCCACCGCCCCCGCCGGCAACTGCGACAAGAAGCGCCCCGACGTACGCATCTGTGCGCCCGCCGCCGCCGCCGCCATAGCTGCTGCCAGAGAAACCGCCATAGCCACCGCCATTGAACCCGCCAGAGCGCTGCGCAAACGATCCACTGCCGCCTGGAACCAACGTCAGCGTGGCGGCGGCATCAATCAGGGTGCCGGTTGTGTATCCGCCCGCCCCGCCGCCGTCGATGCCGCCGCTGCTGCTGCCGTCACCGCCAGCCCCCCACAGCTTCAGGCGCGTTCCCGCGGGCACATTGGCAAAGGGCGCGGCGGCGAAGTGGTTGCCAATTCGGCTGACGGTCGCGCCCGCCGGGGGAACGGCCGCCGCCGCGGAGTCGCCGGCCGCGTAGAAGATCCATATCTTCTTATCGATCACAGCCATGAACGTGCCGAAGCCGGTGCCAGCCACAGCGGCAGGCATGATAAAGCCGCCATCAGCGCCTGCCGCACTGAGGCGGGACAGTCCCGAACCAACCTTACGAAAGCTCGGCATCGCTCATCCCTCCAGGACGCAGACGGTGATCTCGGCGTCCCCGGCGGCCGACGCCAGCGCCTGGATCTTGTCGCCGCTCTCCAGGATCAGGCCGCCGGCCTGCACGGCAATGCTGTCCTTGGCCTTGACCTCGGCTTGGTAGCAGAGGCGCGTGATGGCGGCGCCGGCGCTGGCGTCGGTCCACTGCACCGTGACGTTGACGGCGTTGGTGCCGTCGACGTTGGCGACCTGGATCATCGTCACCTTGGCGCCCCCGGCCGGGGCGGTGTAGACGTCGGCCGCCGAGGTGCCGAGGGCGGCGCGGGCGTTCTTGGGTGTGCTCATGGGGTCCTCGGGTTCTCACATGGAAGCAAAGAAGAAGGCGTCGTTCTCGGCCTTGGCCGCGATCACGGACGCGGGAACGTTGCTCAGCGACGTGTTGGCGGCGCCGATGTCCGCGGCCGTCGCAGTGCTGGGCAGGGCACCGACGGCGGCCGCATCGAGTACGACGTTCGGCCCGGCTTGGCCATTGACCGTCGCCACCGGCCCCCCGGCGATGCTGTCTACAAGCCCCTGGACATCGGCGGCGCTTTGTGCCGCGGCGTCTGCACTGTCCGCCGCCTCGCCAGCCTTGGCGGTGGCAACGCCGGCTTGGGTGGTCGCGGTCGTAGCGTCGATGTCGACCTGCGCCGCCAGCGTCGCCACGGCGCCGGCCGCCTCGACAACCTCGCCGGCCGCCGCGCCCATGTCGTTGAGGGCCCGCGGCAGGTTCACCTCGAAGCCCGTGACGCCGCCGTCGGCGCCGTCGAACCCGTAGGGGTTGGTGTCGGCCTTGTAGAGCCCGCCGTTGTACTGGGCGAGCCGTTCGGTTGCTGCGCTCACTTGGTGATCTCCTCGATCTGGACGGTGGCACCGTCGAACCCGTAGTGCTTCCACGTCTTGCGGAAGGCGTCGCGGCGCTGGCCGATGAAGCCGCGCCGGAACAGGGCGGCGGGATCGTCGACGTCGGGCAGCGACACCACCGGCTTGCTCCAGTTCACCCGCTTCGACTGGTCGAAGAGGGCGTCGCCGTCCTCCTTCGCGATCAGCTCCAGCGGGATCTCGACGGAGCGGTAGCCGGTCCCGGGCTCCACGAAGGTGCCGCCGCCCGGGGTGCGCGTGATCTCGTCGGTGGGGGTCCAATTGTCGCTGTAGCCGGCGCCGTAGCCAGGCGGGATGCGGACCTGCAGGCTGTCGGAGAACCAGGCGTGCCCGATCTCCAGATAGCCGGCGTCGGTGGCGACGTCGGGATCGTCGGGGTCGGGCGCGGCGCCGCTGCCCACCAGGTCCCAGCGGTACGCCGCCGCCCGCACCATCGGCAGCACGACGTGCACGTTGGTCGGGTAGAGGGCGAAATCCTCCGGCGGCAGGTCGCCGCGGAACACGTTGGCGGCCCCCCAGCGCAGCTGCCGCCAGCCGTACAGGCTGGGGATCACCCGGCGGTCCAGGCCGCTCGCCGGGCGGCTGTCGAACAGCACCGCCGTCATCGCCGGATCGGCGTAGAGCCGCAGGCGGATGCGGTCGCCCTGCTTGAGGTTGGTCGCGAACAGGCCGGCGTAGGTGATGGGATAGCGGCCGTCGAAGGTGCCCCGGAAGACCACCGGGGCCGCCTCCGTGCCGGGGCCCGTCGAGCGTGCCCTGACGCCGAGCGGCAGGACGAGGGCGTTGGCGGCCGGGGCGGTGTCGGACCAGCCGGTCTCGTCGGCCGCCCCGGTGACGATCCGGTTGCGGTCGGCGAAGGTGTGGTTCGCCATGGGCTACTCCCGCAGGATGAAGGTGGACAGGTTGGCCCGCTGGTTGACGCGCACGCCGATCACGCGCAGCGGCCGGCCGGCCTCGAAGCCGGGCAGGTCGTCCTCCACGACGACCACGTCGAGGCGGCGGATGTCGGCGAACAGCCGCGTGCAGGGCAGCTCGTAGAGCTGCCGCGGCACCCGGGCGTCGTCGAGCAGCGCCGCCGCCTCGGCGTCGCCATCGGCGGCGTGGCGCAGCAGGGTGTCGCGCTCGATCAGCCGGGCGATGTTGGCGCCGTAGGCCGCCACCGCGCCGGGGTCGTCGGGGGTCCGGCTCTCGCGCCATTCCGTGGTGGCGATGGAGCGGGCGTCGTCGGTGATGGCGCGGTCCAGCGTCGCCGCGTCGCGGGGGGCGTAGTTCCGGCCGGTGCGGAGCAGGACGGCCCGCGCCGGCACGTCGCGCCCCGCCCGGTCGAGCGGCTTGAGCCCGACATGGTCGATGCCGCGGCGCAGGCGCCGCACCGGCGTCCCGGCCGCCGGCAGCACCTGCCCGACGGTCAGCCGCTCCGCCTCGTCCACCAGCCAGAACCCGCGGGCCGACTGCACCGCCCGGTCGAATACGTCGCGCAGGGTCGTGGTGTCGCCGGCCGGCAGCCACAGGCCGATGGCGTAGGGAGCGGCCGCGGCGAACGCGGCGAACGCCGCCGCGTCGACGCCCGCGGGCTCGTCGAGGATGCCGCTGGCGGTCGCCCAGAAGCGCACCAGGTCGGCGATGGTTTGCCGCCAGACGCCGCCGGTCTTGTCCCCCTTCACCTCGCAGGTCAGGGGATAGGCCGTCGGGTTCTGGCCGGCCCCGCCGCCCAGCCGGAGGATGCCGGTCGCCTTGTCCTGTGCCCACTGGCCGGCCGCCGGCGTGCCCGTCGCCTCGACGAGGTCGACGTAGCCGTCGCGCACGGCGACGATGCCCTCGATCGGATGCCCGCCGTTGACGCTGAAGGTGTGGAGCCCCCCGACGATGCCGAGATAGCTCGGCTGCAGCGACAGCACGTGCCCGAAGCACCGCTCCTTCGTCCGTCCCTTCATGTCGGCGGTGCCGTCGAGGCCGCCGGTCCCGCCGTAGGTCTCGGCCTGCAGCGCGGTGTCGAAGTCCACGGTGCGGTCGCGCGGGGTGAGGACGATCCCGGTCCGGGTCAGCCGCGGCATCTCCTGGCCGGCGACCACGACCGGCACGAAATCGACGTCCCGCCGCCCCGTCCGCGGCCCGACGAAAACGGCGAGCCGCCGGCCGGCCAGCGCGTAGTCGGTCCACAGCGCGTTGAGCGGGCGCGCCGCCGCCGGCAGGACCACCCAGCCGCCGGTGTCCAGGTCGCGGCCGCGGATCGGCATGCGCCGCTGCCAGTCCAGGCGGTTGGAGAGGATGGTCTCGCCGACCTCGGCCTGGGACGCTCCCGCCACGCCGCCATAGCTGGCGATGGTGAGCGACACGTCCGCCGCCTGCTCGACCAGCGGGACGTAGGGCAGGTCGGCCAACGCGTCGGTGCGCCGGCACTGGTAGCCCGGCGGCGTGCTGAAATAGAAGCGGTGGCGGTGGCCGGACGCCGCGTGGACGGCGTCCAGCTCCACCAGGAAGACGAGTTCGTCGGCCATCACACCACCTTCCGCTGGCCGGCCGCGGCCATCCGGCGGCCGGCGTCGGCGATGTCGCGCTGCACCTCGATCTGCTCGGCCCCCTGGTCGCCCAGCATGCGGGCCATGCGGTCGACGGTCTGGGTGAGCCGGCCGACGTCGCCGCGCAGCCGGCGCACCTCGCCGGCCGCAGCGTCGGCCGCCGCGTCGGCCACCGGCGCGCCGCCGCGCGGCGGCCGCAGGTCGGCCACGCCGGGCCAGCGGTCGTTGGCGGCGACGTACCGCCCGGCCCGCATCGCCTCGAGCTGCGGCAGGTAGCGGGCCGTCATGTCGGCCGGCATCACGTGCTCGCCGCCGGCCAGCGCGATCAGCCCGCCGTCGGCGTAGCGGGCCAGCACGCTGTCGCGCCCCCACAGGCCGGTGCCGACGACGCCGCCCTCCTCGTAGCCGATGATCATGCGGGCGATCGCGTCGTAGAGCGGGTTGCTGCGGCGGTAGGCGTCGAACGCCCCGGTCCCGAAATCGCCGGTGAAGCCCGTCGCCGCCGCCAGGACGCGGTTGAGGTCCCGGTTCGCGCCGAGGTCGATCCCGTGCTGGCTCACCCAGAGCTGCGAGAACGCATCGAAGGCGCCGGCCCCGAAATCCCCGACGAAGGTCGGGTTGGCCTGCGCGATCAGCCGGTTCAGGGCCTGGTTCGTGCCGTAGTCCCGGAAATCGCCCTCGGCCAGCGTCGCCGTGAGCGCCGCCTCGATCGCCGCCATGCCGTCGTCGGTGACGCCGATCAGCCGGTCCAGGCGCGACACGGTGTCCCGCGCCGCCCTGGACTGCTGCGCCGCGACCGATTCCACCGAGGCCAGCCCCTGCTGCACCTCCTCCATCACCGCCGGGTTGGCGCTGGCGTAGAGCGAGCGGTTGGCCTGGAGATAGGCGTCGATCGTCGCTTGCAGCCGGCCCGCCGCGTCGAGGTCGCCGCCCTGCGCCGCGGCGAGCGTGCTCCGGTACTGCCGCTGCGCCTCCAGGAACATCTCCTGCGGCGACAGCGTCGTGTGGTCGGACAGCAGCAGGTTGCGACGGTACGCACCGAGCGTCTCGCCCGCCGCGTCCCAGGCGTCCGCCGTCTGCTGGGCGGTCTGCCGCGCCGACTGCAGGAGCGATTGCCACGTCTGGTCGATGCTCCGGACGATCGCTTGTCCGGCCTCCACCTCGGCGTCGTGCATCGCCTGTGCCGCCGCGGCCCCGTCCCGGTAGCGCTCGATGAGCATGCCGAGCACGGCGCCGTACTGTTCCGCGGAGATCCGCTCGTTGCGCTGGCGCTGGTTGAGCTCGCCCTGCGCCGCGTACAGGTCCTGCACCGTCGCCGTTCCGGCGTCGGCCTTCGCGAGGAACCCGTCCAACGCCGCGACGAGCGCCGGGAAGCCCGACGCGTCCAGGCCGAGGTCGAGCAGCGTGTCCGTGGCCCCGATCTTGAAGTTCGGGTCGACGGCCTGCGCCACCCGGATGTCGCCCTGCCGGATCACGTTGTCGTTCGCCGCGTTGTAGTCGTCGATGGCCTGCTGCGTCACCCGCGACAGCAGCTCGGACTGCTTGGACGTCGCGACGCCGAGCTCCGTCAGCACCGGGACGAACGCCTCGAAGTTGATCCTCGCCTGCGTCGTCACCCGCTCCAGGCCGCGCAACCCGTCTCCCGCGTCGCCGAGGCCAAGCATGGCCTCGACCTGCTGTTCGAGCACCGAGTTCAGGGTCTCCTCGGATTCCAGCCCGAGGCGGACGGCGGTGTCCCGCCACTCCACGAGTTGCTCCTTCGCCTGCTCGCCCGCGGTCTTCGCCGCCGCCATCATGTCGGCGATCTGCTCCGACACGGCGTAGCCGTCCTTCATCGCGTCGAAGGTCTGGCGGAAGGTCTGCGCCAAGTTTAGGTCTGAAACGAAGTCGTCAAGAGTTGTTGCGTCTGTGTTCTCAAGGGCCGTCTCGACATCCTCGTTGGCGACATTGACAGATCCGCGCTCCACGAGATCGCGATATAGGGCGATTTGCGCCTCATCGAATGAGCCGTACTTTTCAGTAGCCCACTCGTCGTCGATTTTGTACGTGAACTTTCCCTTGCGGGCATTGATCCGGCTGTACGTTTCTTCGGTGAACCGTCCACCGGACGCCTGTAGTACAGTCTCCATGGCCGCGACCATGGTTTGCTGCATTTGGGCGGCCTGCTCCGGATCGGCCTCGTTGTCCGCACCGCTGTCCGCGGCGATCAGCCCGCGGGAGTTGTACCTTGTCGCCGCCTCTAGGGTGGGCGGGCCGGGATCGCCGCCGAAGATGCCCCCGAGGATGCTGCCGGCGATGGCGGCGATCGGCGCGAACGGTTGGAGGCCGGGGATGAACGACATGATGGCGGCGGCCGTGTTGCCGAGGCCGCCGACGACGTTGCCGCTCTGGAAGTTGGAATAAGCATTGAACCCGTACCCGGCAGCACCGAGGATCCTGCCGGGAGTGATTCCGGTACCGGGCGCTCCCGCCACGATGCGGGAGCCCTCCCCACCGGCGAGCATCCCATTTGTTGCCGTCGCCACCGGCGCCGTCGCCGGCGCGGAGAAAATGACCGGGGTGTCCAGCCAGCGGTTGAGATCCGTGAACACGCCGCCGAGCTGTCGGTCCAGCCACGTTCCGTTGAGGAGAGAGGTGTTGACGCCGCCGACGCCCCCCTCGGAGAAGAGGCTGGCGCCTTGTGCCTGCGTCCCGCCGCCCGCCTTGGTGCCTTGCGCGCCCGCGGGCAGCTCGATGCCGAACAATTCGGGAACGAATTCGACGATCTCCTGCGTGATCGGCAGGATGAACTTGGTCCTGACGAGATCGAGGGCCATCTTCCGCAGGGTCTCGTGCCACCATTTGAGAATCGGCTCGCCCTGGTCGAGGATCTTGTCCGTGAAGTCCTTGGCGAGCTCTGCGGCCTTCTCCTTGATCTTCTTCCTGAGCTCCTCGATTTCGGTCTCGTTCGTGTTCGATCCGGTGGACGGGGCGGGCGCCGCCGCGGCCTGCGCCCGCTCCTGCGCCGGTGCCGCCACCAGGGCGCTCGCCTGCGCGCGCTCGTACGCCGCCGTGGCGGCCGGGTCCACGGCCGGCGACGCGCGCCGGACGGCCTCCTGGCGCTCCGCGTAGCGGGCGAGGGCGCGCTCGGCCAGCTCGGTCTGCCTGAGCGCGATCCGCTGCGCCGCGGCGACCGTCTGGATCGCGCCGGAGGCATCCCGGCTGGCCGCGGTGAGCCGGCCGGAGGCGACGGCGGCGCGGCCGACCGCCGTCTCGTAGGTCGCGACGGCGGCCGAGGCCTTGACGGCCCCGGCGGCGAGTTCGGTGACGGAGGTCTGTGCGATCTGCGCCATGGGGCCGCCTCTCCAAAGAAGGAAGGCGCCGCGGCGGCAAGCCGGGCGCCCGTTGCGTGGGTGCTTGGGGTCGGACGGGCGCGTCGCCGCGCGCCGGGCGGGCGGGCCGCGCTTCAGCCGAGGACGTCGAACGCCCGTTCCAGGCGGGCCTGCACCGCCTCCCGGTCCAGCGTCCCGTCCCTCATCGGCGGCGCGCCGGCCGGCCGGCCGGCCGCGTCGTCCGCGGCGCCCCAGGGGTTCGTCCGCTGCAGGAAATCCACCTTGGCGTCGATCGCGACGGCCAGGCGGAAGATGCTGGCCCGCAGGGCCGCCCCGTCCGACCAGCCGAGCCAGCCCGTGGCGTAGCCGTAGAGCCGCTCGGCGTTCTCGGCGTGGGTCAGCCGGCCAGCAAAGGGTCGGCGCCGTCCTCCCCGCCGGCCTCCCCGCCGGCATCCGCCAGGTCGGCCGGACCGGCCTTGTCGGCCATCACCTCGTCCACCGACTTACCGGCGTTGAACAGGCGGAAGACGAAGTCGCTGAGCGGATCGGCGAGGCCGGCCAGGCCGGTGTCCATGACCAGCTGCGGCAGCTTCTTCGCCTGCTGGTCGGTGAAGCCGAGGCCGTGGCGCAGCACGAAGATGATGGCGGGGATGTTGCCGGCGGCGATCTTGCCCAGCAGGACGCCGTAGTTGTCGTACTGCGTGGCCAGGCGCTGGTAGCAGTTCAGCGACGGCTTCAGGGTGTGCTCGGCGCCGGCGAGGGTGAGGGCGACTTCGCCGCGGGTCAGCCTGGACATGTCGGGGCCTTTCGGTCGTGGGCTCGGGACGGGGGAACGGAGCGGGGAACGGGGAAAGGGACGGCGGCGCGCCGGGGCGCCGCCGTCCCGCGCCCGTGCGGGCGCCCCGCTCAGGTGGCGGCGACGCGGGTGATGGCGCCCTGGATGCTCAGGGTCGCGGTGGCCTTGACGATGTCGTTGGTGCCGGAGACGCCCTCCTTGTAGGACATCACGCGGGCCTGGAAGACGCGGTAGGAGCCGTGCCCCGACGGGGTCGCCTTGTCCGGGTACTCGACCCGGAAGTTGTAGAGCTCGTCGGAGTCCAGCGCCTGCGCCAGCGCCTCCTGGCCGGCGTCCTGCAGGTCGCCGCCGAGGCTCAGGGTGATGGTGCCGGCGTTGAAGCTGCCCTTGAACTTCTGCGTCTCGCGGGTGTCCAGGGGCTGGTGGGTGATTTCCTGGAACTCCTTGCCGAACTCGCCGATGGACGTCACCTCGCCGATCAGGGTGTAGGTGTCGCCGCTCGGGCTGCCCGCCGCGGTGCCGATGCTGATGGACGTGCCGGCCGCCGTGGTAACCGCCATGGCATTCTCTCCTTCGTGATGGTGATGACGGCCGCAGGGACGCGGCCAGGGGGACGCCGCTCCCGGACGGGAGGGCGTATGCGGGTGTTCGGGGGGATGGGTGGAAGGCTGCGGATCAGCGCGCCAGCCAGCGGTCGTCCGGCCGGCCCAGCAGACCCATGGTCCAGCCGGACAGCGACCGGACGCGGCCGGCGAGGTCGGGGAGCGCCCGCTCCCACCCCAGGCGGTACTGCCTCAGGTGCCGGCGCAGCGACGGGGCGCCGTCGTGGTGCGGCCCCGCGTCCAGAGGGGCGCCGGCGAGCACGACGCGCCGCGCGCCGCGCGCCAGCGCCACCCGGACCGCGTAGAGGGACGAGGAGCCGTTCCACATGTCGAGCTTGGGGTGGACGTCGCTGACGCCGGCTGCCGGCTCCGGCGCGACCAGCGGCCAGTCGCCGGCCCGCCCCGCCCGGTAGGCGGGTGCGAACTCGGGGTGCAGGGTGGCGCCGCCCCAGATCGCGCCGGGAAAGTCGGCCATCATGCGGTTGACCGCCAGCACGCGGGCCGGCCGGCCGCCCCAGGCGGCGAGGTCGTCGCGCACGGCGGCGGCGCACCCGACGACGAGCCAGGGCAGACCGTCACCGGCCATAGTGGAAGGCGAAGGGGACGGACACGGGGATCGCGTCGTAGGCCTCGGCCGGCTCCGCCACCTCGTCGTCCTCGTGGGCGATCCGGGCGTCCTCGGTGACGAGCTGGGTGCCGTCCGGACGGCGTTCGTTCAGGCGCCGCAGGACGGCCGCGAAGCCGTCGGCGATCTCGGCGCCGAGCTGCTGGCCGCTGCCCTTGGGCGTGTACACGGCGACCGCGACGACGCCGGCCTGCTCGCCGCGCGCCGCGCCGGCGGGGGCGAGCGTGCGCAGCGTGTCGCGGCCGCCGACGACGCGGACCAGGGCCCACGGCCGCGGTGGCGACGGCGGCTCGAACGGTTCCCAGGCGAAGGCGACGTCCGCGGCGGGAAGGGGCGCGTCGGTCGCCAGCTTGGCGCGGATCAGCGCGATGACGGGTCCCAGCATCGCGTTCACCCTCGGTTGCGGAACGACGGCGGGACGCCGGCACCGGGCGCGGCGGCGAAGAGGCTTTGCGGCATGAGCGGGCTCCAGAAACGGCGAAGCCGCCCGCGGATCTCTCCGGGGCGGCTTCAGGTGCAGACGCTCGTATGGCGTTGATGGGCTCCACTTAGCCGGAAATTCCTTAACAAAGCGTTAACAGCTGGTACAAAACAGGAATATCAAGCGAACGAATGCCAAACATATCTGCCCTGCACCGGACCGCGGCGGGCACACGCCGCACCTCCCCTGGAGGAGGCCTGCTCCGCGCGTCCGCGCCACCAGCGGCGGCGGCATGCCGCCGCAGGCGTCCGCCGGCGAACAGCGGAACGACGGAACGGACGGGCCGCAGCCGGCGCGGCCCGTCCGTTCCGCCCGCCACGTCACCGCTTCTCGGCGTGCCTTTCCAGGTAAAGAAGCGGCGCCGGGTAGTCGTGCCTGTGGCCGGACGTCACCTGCTTGCAGTATCGTCTGGCCGCACCGCTGTCGATCCACTCGCCAAGCTCACCGTTCCGGCGCTTGCGAGCAACATGCCGGTCGAACTTATCCAGGATCTTGTGGATCACCAGAACGCCTCGTCCTTTCAGGAACGCTCCTGACCCGGTCCACCATTTCCACGATGGGGACCGGTTCGGCCGGATCATTATGGCCGAGACGACGGCACCGAGATGCGCGGAATGGGCATGCCTGCATGTTGCAACGCACACACCGCGGCGCCCCCCGGCCGGCGGTTCATCCGAGCGCCGTCAGCGGCTCGGAGCCGGGCAGCGGGGTATGGCCGGACAGGGGAAGGGCGACGACGTCGCACTCGGCGTCGCGCAGGACCTCCTCGGCGACGCTGCCCAGGACGAGGCGCTCGACGGCCCCCTTGGCGTGGGTCCGCGTGCCGACGACGCACAGCTCGGCGGGCAGGGCACGGAGCACGTCGTGCAGCCGGGGGGCGGCCGCACTCCATTCGACCATCGGCAGGTAGTCGCCGTCGCGCAGACCGGCCCGGCCGGCGATCGTCCGCAGGCAGTCCCGGCACCGCTCCTCCATCGCCGCCCGGTGCCGTGCCTTTCCCTCGCCGGCGCCGCCGGACAGGCGCCCCGGCAGGGCGGCCGCGTCGCCGAGGACGTGCAGAAGGTACAGGGTCCGGCCCGCGGCCATGCGGCGGGCGAGCCTCACCACCTCGGCCGCCTCCTCGACGAGGTCGACGGCGGCCACCGTGCACGGGTACTCGCCCGGCTCCCGGCGCTTGACCACCAGGACCGGCCGCGTCGTGTTGCGGACGACGCGCTCGACGGTCGTGCCGGTGAGGACGTCCTTCAGAAGGTTGCGCCGGTGCGCGCCGAGGACGACCAGCGCGGCGTCCTCGGCGTCGGCCGCGGCGACGATGGCCTGGAAGTCCAGGCCGCCGACCGCCCGCACCTCGACACGCGCGGACCCGCCGTGGGGCTGCGGCCCCGCCGCCGCCCGCAGGTACGCCAGCGCCGTCTTCCGCGCGGCCGTGAAGATGGCGGAGGGCAGCTCGTCGTCGACCACGTGCAGGACGGTCACCGGCGCGTCGAAGCGCCGGGCCAGGAACAGGGCCTGGGCGACGGCCCGGTCGCTGCGCGCGGAGAGGTCCGACGCCACGAGCAGACGCTTCATGCCGCCCCCCTGTCGCCGCCGGCCCGCGGCGGCGGCAAGGCGGCCGGTGCCGCCTCTTCGTCCGTCGAGGCCTCGTTCATCTGGCGGCGGGCCCGCACGGTCGTCTCGAAGCGTCCCCGCAGGTCCGGGTTGATCCGCAGGAAGCGGCGGAACTCGTCGGCCCGCAGCACCAGGAGCTGGCAATAGCTGAGCGCGACGACGTCGGCGCTGCGCCGGCGCCCGCTGAGCAGGGCCATCTCCCCGAAGAAGTCGCCGCGGCCGAGCCGCACCTTGTGCCCCGGCAGCGCCACCTCCACCGCGCCGGACGAGATGAAGTAGACGCTGTCGCCGGGATCGCCGCGCCGGATGATCCGCTCGCCGGGCACCGCGAAGCGGGCGGCGAACAGCCGGCTGATCTTCTTCAGGCTGTCCTCGTCGAGGCCGGAGAACATCTCGAACCGGCCCATGAGGTCGCGGGTGTCGAGCCCGAGGTCGAGCCGCGGGCGCTCGGCCAGCGCCTCCTGGGCGGCGTGCAGCTCGTGCGCCAGGTTGTTGTACAGCTCCTGCCCGATGAGGTGCTCCTCGAAGAGCGCGCGGTATTCCATGTGCTCCCGCCGCACCGCCGTCTGCTGCAGGAATCGTCGCTCGAGCGCCTCGGCGTAGTCCGGGTACTGGAGGCGCAGGGCGTCGAGCGCCTTGCGCGTGGCCTCGATCCGCCCGCCGACGATCTCCTTCAGCAGGTCGGCGATGCGTCGCCCGAGCAGCGGGGCGAGCTTGCGGTCGGTGAACTCCTCGAGCTGGCGCAGCACCAGCGCCGACACCAGCAGCATCTCGAAGCGGTCGGCCAGCTCGCTCATCAGCGGGCGGTCGACGCGCAGATGGCGGTGCAGCCGATGCGCCAGGCGGAAGGACGGCGGGAAGCCGAACAGGGCGCGGGCGCACCGGTTGTACTCGACCCGGCCGCCCTGCCGCGCGCCTTCGGCGATGCGCCCGACCTTCACCAGCAGGCGCTCGACGATGTGCGGCGACACCGTGCGTTGGCGCTGGTGGTCGAGGATCAGCTCGGTCTCGCGGTTGGTCAACGCCACCAGGCCGATGGTGATGCGGTCGCGGTCGGCGATGGCCGGCTCCTCCTCCCCCGCCGCCGTCGGGTCGGCGATGCGCGCCTCGTAGGCCCTGGTCGCGGCGCGCAGCACCGCCGGGGCGATCTCGTACTCCCGCGCGGTCTCCTTGACGGCGTCCAGGACGTTGCCCAGGGACAGCGCCAGGACCTGGCGGCGCAGGGCGACGTCCACCGGCGACAGCCGGTCGAGGCCGAGGAGCCGGATCAGCGGCCGCAGCGTCAGCCCGTTGACGAACAGGGTGAACAGCACGTAGCCGGTCGCGAGGACGGCGACGAAGGCCTTGGTCTCCGCCGGCAGGACGAGGTTCTCCGTCACCGACAGGGCGAGCGCCAGGGTGACGGCGCCGCGCAGCCCGCCCCACAGGATGACGGCCTTGTAGGGGGCGCTGACCGCCTGCGCCAGGCCGACCATGGTGAGGAGCGGCAGCAGGCCGAACAGCACCGCCGCGCGCGCGGCGAGGGTCGCCGCCACCAGCACGAGGAGCAGGCCGAGGTCGAACAGCGTCAGGTTCACCATCAGCCGCGGCACCAGGATCGCCGCCAGCACGAACACCAGCGAGCCGGCCCAGAAGGCGATCTGCTCCCACATCTCCTGCAGGAAGGTCCAGGTGTCGGGCGCGATGCGGCGGCGTCCCAACGCGCTCATCACCAGCCCGGCGGTCACCGCCGCCACCACGCCGGACACGCCGAGATAGCGGTCGCTGAGGATGTAGGCGACGTAGGGCAGCGCCATCGTCAGCGTCATCTGCGCCGTGCGCAGCTCGCGCATCAGCGGCATCGCCGCCAGGACCAGCTTGGCGGCGACGCTGCCGACCACGGCGCCGCCGACGAAGGCGTAGACGAAGAACCGGACGGCCCCGCCGATGTCCGGCTCCGCGCCCGACACCAGCAGGTTCAGGAGGATGCCGAAGATGGCGATGGCCGCGGCGTCGTTGAGCAGGCTCTCGCCCTCGACCAGCCGGGACAGCCGGCCGGGGGCGCCGACGTCGCGGAAGATGGCGACCACGGCGCTCGGGTCCGTGGTCGCGACGATGGCGCCCAGCATCAGGCAGACCACCACCGGCATGCCCGAGACCGGAGCCAGCGCCAGCCCGACGGCGACGGTGGCGATGACCACCGCGACGACCGCCAGCAGCAGGATCGGCGCCGCATCCTCGATCATCCGGTTGACGTCCAGGGTGAAGGCGGCCTGGAACAGCAGGACCGGCAGGAAGATGTAGATGAACACCGCCGAGTTCAGCGGCAGGTGGAGGATCATCTCCGCCACGGAATTGAACGCGTCGGTGAGCGTGGTGTAGAGCAGGAACGAGGACAGGAGCGCGATGGCGACGCCGACCATCGCCAGCACCACGTTGTTCGGCAGCTTCGCCCGCACCGCCACCGGCTGGACCAGGCCGACGACCGTGAGAAGGCCGGCGAGGGCCAGGAGAATGGAAGGCAGCGTCATCGAGGTCACCCGGGGATGCAACGGATCGGGAACACGCAGCCCCCGCGCACCGCGCCTGTCGGCTTGGCGCCGGGGCGGGGGCGGGACCGCGCACGGCGGACGTCCGGTGGTGGCGACGCCGGGACCACGGCGACCCGCGTGCGCGAGCCGTGCTCCGATTCCCGATGGAACCGGACGGGAGCGGCGTCAGACCGGCGCCGGCGGCGGCGCCCGCGCGCCGAACGGCGTCCGGACCGCCCCGGCCCGGCCGTGTTCGCCGGCCGGTGCCGGCGGCGAGCCGCGGTCCCAGCGCGCCGCGGCGGCACCGACCGCCGGTGCGGCGGCCGGATGCGGCGGTGCCCCGGCGTCGCTGCGGCCCCGCTGTTGCTTCACCTCGGCGGCGGCCGGCCACGCGGCGCCGCGCGGAACCGCCCAGCGGAGAAGGGCGGCCCGGGGCGTGGCGAGGGCGGCAATGCGGGTGCTGCCGGCCTCGTCCGCGGGCCGCTCGTACAGGAGGCTTCCGGCCGAAGCCGCCGTCCCGTCCCTGGCGAACAGGCCGGCACCGAGGACGAGCAGCAGCAGCAGCGCCGCCCCGGTCCGCAGCGGCCGCCGGACGAAGGCGCTGACGGCGATGAGACCGGCCCCGATCAGAAAGGCGAGGTTCATCGCACCAGGCATACGACCGACTCCTCCGCGTCCAGCATCCGGAACACAGGATAAGGGGCCCGATAGCCCGACATCAACCCAAATGGCCGGTCGATGCGGTCGCCCCGCACGCCCTCGTGTCCGGTGCCGGCGGTCGTCCTCTACACACCGGCGGCCGGGCCCTCCTCGCCTGGCGGTGGCGCATCGTCGGCGGCCGGTTGCTGCGGCGGATCGCCGGCGGCCGGTTCCTGCGCCGTGTCCCCGTCGGCCGCCGGCCCGTCCTCGCGCAGGTGGCGGAACAGCGCCTCGGCGACCTTGCGGGCGTCGTCGGTCGGGCGCAGCGCGCCGTAGCCCGGCGCGTTGCAGTCCCAATCGTAGTCGGCCAGCGTGCGGTAGCCGGTGATCGCCGGGTCGCTCGCCCAGGCCTTGCGCAGGGCGGCGAGGCGCAGGGCCTTGGGCACGCCCTTCTTCAGGAAGACGGTGTAGTCGCTGTCGGCGCCCAGGGTGTCCAGCGCCGGCAGGGTCGCCGGGTCGACCGCCTCCTCGTCCGCGGCACCGGACGTGTCGGCCGGCGCCGCCGCCTCGCGGTCCTCGCGGGCGGCGCGCTTGCGGCGCGACCAGCGGGCGAGGAAGCCGTCGCCGTCGCCGCTCTCGGGGTCGTCGGTCATGGTCCGTCCTCCCATCCCGTCGGGCCGCCGCCGGGCGGCCGGGGCGCCAGCGCCTCCGGGTCGGCGCGGTCGCGGGCGCGTCGCCACGGCTTGCGCTCGACGTGGTGGCGGGCGACGAAGGCGGCGAGCCAGGCGCGCACCGGCCCGGGCATCGCCACCGCGTCGAGCAGGTCGTCGCCGACGTCGGCGTGGGCGTGCGCCTCGGCCGGGTCGACGGTGGCCAGCAGCAGGCGCAGGCCGTGCGGCCCGCCGCCCGGACGCAGAACGACGTACACCGCCGGACGCGGCCCCTCCAGGTTGTGCTTGTAGAGGGCGGCGTCGGCGGCGTGGGCGACCAGCGCGACGGTTCCGGCGAAGAAGCGGGTGACGCCGCCTTCCTCCGACAGCACCGACCAGGGCGCCAGGTCCGGGCGGCCCGCCAGCACGCCGGCGGTCGCCCACACATGGTCCTGCCACGGGCTGTGCGCCGGGCGCCGCTCGACCACCACGCCCACGGCCATCCGCTCCACCATCACGCCGTCCCCCCGGCGCGCGCCGCCAGCGCGGCGAGCAGCCCGTGCCGCTCCGTCCCGGCAAGGCGGTCGCCCGTCGCCGGATCGAGGGCGCCGTCGCCGTCCCGCCGCGCCAGCCAGTGGCGGGCGAGGGGCGCGAACCCCTCCTCCTCCCAGCGGTGCAGGCCGTGCAGCAGGTGGCGGGCGAAGGCCTCGACCAGGTCGGCCGCCGCCAGGTCGCCGAACCCTTCCTCGGCGAGCGCGGTCCGCTCCGGCTCCAGCCCCGGCTCGCCGCCGTCGTGGCGCAGCCGGAGCGTGACCCCGACCACCAGCCAGTCCGGCAGCCAGTCCGGCAGCCGGTCCGGCGCCGCGTCGGCGCCGGCGCGCGGCGGCCAGCCCGCGCGCACGCGCCCGACCGCCGCGCCGTCCACCGCCAGCCCGTCCGGCCAGCGCACCGACACCGGCTTGTGCGGCGGCCCGAGCGCCGCCAGCGCCTCGGCCATGGCGACCTGCGCCGCCAGCGCGGCGCGGACCGCGCCCCGCAGGTCCGTGTCGGGCTCCAGCACCACCGCGACGTCCAGCCGGTCCGGCCCGGCGCCCCAGACGAGGCGGCCGGCGCCGGCGCCCGCGCCGGCCTCCGCCAGGGCGCGGCGGAACGCGTCCTCCCCGGGCTCGCAGCCGACGGGCTCGAAGGGCGGCGGCAGGACCGGCGCCGCCACGCGCGCCACGGCCGGCGCGCTCATTCGACGTAATTCTCGGGAAACAGGACGTCCGGGTTGCCGGCGGCGGAGGGCTCCATCTCGAGGGCCGGCTCGCTGGCGAAGGGGTTGGGACGCGGGGTCGGCCGCCCGTCCAGCCCCGGCGGCGCCCGGCGGACCTCGTTCAGCGCCCCGTAGAGCTCGACCTTGGCCTGCTCCGTGTCGGACGGCTCCGGCGGCCGGGTGCCCTGCTGGGTGGGCTCCGGCATCTGGCTGTCCTTGACCTCGGGCGACGTCAGGCCGCGCCGTTCGGCCTCGTCCGGATCGCCGCCCTTCGGGGCGTCCTCGCCGGAATGCCAGCTCCGGACGCCCGCCGGCCAGTCCGGGCCCTGGGACGGCGGTGCCGGCTGGGCATGGGCGGGCAGGCCGGCGGCCGCGGCGTGCAGCAGCAGGACGGTGACGGCGATCGGCAGGGTGCAACGCACGGACGGACTCCCGGGCAGGCGGCGGGGACGGATGGCATGGACGTCGCTTCCTCAACACGCGGCACGCCCCTTCGTTTCCCGCGGCAACCTTCCCCGGCGGCGTTTGTTGTCGAAGGGGAAGCGTGGACGCCAGGCGGAGGAGCGGTGCGGGTGGAGGACACGACGATCGCGGTCGACGAGGCGGACCGCCACCGGGCGCAGGCCTACCGGCTGCTGGCGACGGTGCTGGCGCGGCCGCCGTCGGACGATCTGCTGCGCCGCCTCGCCGCGCTGGACGGCGACGCGACGCCCTTCGGCGCGGCTGTGGGGGGGCTGGCGCGGGCCGCCGCGGCGACCGCGGCGGCCGCGGCCGAGCGGGAGTTCAACCGGCTGTTCATCGGCGTCGAGCGGGGCGAGCTGGTGCCCTACGCCTCCTACTACCGCACCGGCTTCCTGCAGGACCGGCCGCTGATCCTGGTGCGCGCCGACCTGGAGCGCCTGGGCGTGGCCCGTGCCCCGGGCGTGCCGGAACCCGAGGACCACGTCGCCGCGCTGGCCGAGACCATGGCCGGCCTGATCGACGGCGGCTTCGGGCCCCCGGCCGGCCTGGAGGAGCAGAGGCGCTTCCACGACGCCCACCTCGCCCCCTGGGCCGGGCGTTTCTTCGCCGACCTGGAACGGGCCGAGTCCGCCGTCTTCTACCGGCCGGTGGGCACCCTGGGCCGCCGCTTCCTGGAGATCGAGGCCGACGCCTTCGCCCTCGCCGCCTGACGCTGAGGAGACCGACCATGAGCAGCAACGACAGGACGGGCACGGACGCGACCGGCCGCGGCCGCCGGCCCGGGCGCCGCGACGTCCTCAAGGGCGTCGGGCTGGCCGGCGCCGGCGCCGCCGCGGCGCTGGCCGCCGCGCCGCAGCCGGGCGAGGCCTACGAGCCGCCGGAGGAGCAGGTGGAGTCCCGCTACCGGCTGAACGCGCACGTCGAGCGCTTCTATTTCCTGAACCGCCTCTGAAGGACGGACCGCCGATGCTGACCAAACGCCGCGCCGCGCCCGCCCGCCAGACCCTGTCCGACGCCCTGCGGCCCGGCGGCGCCGGCGGCGTCGGCCGGCGCGCCTTCCTCAAGAGCTCCGGCGTCGCCGCCGGCGGGCTGGCGGCGCTCGGCGCCCTGCCCGGCGGCATGGTGCGCAAGGCCGAGGCCGGGGCGCTGGTCGAGGGGGCCGAGCGCGTCCTGCGCAAGAACGTCTGCACCCACTGCTCGGTCGGCTGCACCGTGGTCGCCGAGGTGCAGAACGGCGTCTGGGTGCAGCAGGAGCCGGGCTGGGACAGCCCGATCAGCCAGGGCACCCACTGCGCCAAGGGCGCGTCGGTGCGCGAGCTGGTGAAGGGCGAGCGGCGGGTGAAATACCCGCTGAAGCTGGTCGACGGCGAATGGACCCGCGTCTCGTGGGATCAGGCGATCGAGGAGATCGGCGCCAAGCTTCTGCAGATCCGCGACGCCTACGGACCGGACAGCGTGTTCTGGCTGGGCTCGGCCAAGTTCTCCAACGAGGGCGCCTACCTGTTCCGCAAGTTCGCCGCCTTCTGGGGGACCAACAACGTCGACCACCAGGCGCGCATCTGCCATTCGACCACCGTCGCGGGCGTGGCCAACACCTGGGGCTACGGCGCGATGACCAACAGCTACAACGACATCCAGCACTCCAAGTGCCTGGTCATCATCGGCGGCAACCCGGCGGAGGCGCACCCGGTGTCGCTGCAGCACATGCTGCGCGCCAAGGAGCGCAACCGGGCGCCGTGGATCGTCATCGATCCCCGCTTCACCCGCACCGCCGCCCACGCCACCGAGTACGTGCGCATCCGCCCCGGCACCGACATCCCCGTGGTCTGGGGCATCCTCTGGCACATCTTCCAGAACGGCTGGGAGGACAAGGAGTACATCGCCGCGCGCGTCTACGGCATGGACCAGATCCGCGCCGAGGTCGCCAAATGGACGCCGGACGTGGTGGAGAAGGTCTCCGGCGCGCCCGGCGAGCAGCTCTACCGCGTCGCCAAGGCGATGGCCGAGAACCGGCCCGGCACCTTGATCTGGTGCATGGGGGCGACGCAGAAGACGGTCGGCACCGCCAACGTCCGCGCCTTCTCGATCCTGCAGCTGGCGCTCGGCAACATCGGCGTGCCGGGCGGCGGCGCCAACATCTACCGCGGCCACACCAACGTCCAGGGCGCCACCGACATGGGGCTCGACGTGTCCTCCCTGCCCTCCTACTACGGCCTGGCGGAGGGCGCGTGGCGGCATTGGGCGCGGGTCTGGGACGTGCCGTACGAGCACATGCTCGCGCGCTTCGGCTCGAAGGAGCTGATGGAGGCCAAGGGCATCCCCACCACCCGCTGGTTCGATGCCGCGGTGGCCGAGCCGGGCGAGCTCGACCAGCCCAACCCGATCCGCGGCATGGTGGTGATGGGCCATGGCGGGAACACCGTCACCCGCATGCCCGACATGCTGAAGGGGCTGGAGAAGCTCGACCTGCTGGTGGTCGCCGACCCCCACCCCACCAGCTTCGCGTCCGTCCGCCAGCGGCGCAACGGCACCTACATCCTGCCGGCCTGCACCCAGTTCGAGTGCGACGGCAGCCGCGTCGCCTCGAACCGCTCGGTGCAGTGGGGCCAGAAGGTGGTCGACCCGATCTTCGAGTCGAAGAACGACTACGAGATCATGTACCTGCTGGCGCGCCGCCTCGGCTTCGCCGACACGCTGTTCAAGCACATCAAGGTCGAGGGCACCGCGCCGCTGGCCGAGGACATCACGCGCGAGATCAACCGCGGCTGCCTGTCCACCGGCTACACCGGCCAGTCGCCGGAGCGTCTGAAGCTCCACATGAAGTACCAGCACACCTTCGACCGCATCACCATGCAGGCGACGGAGGGGCCGCTCAAGGGCGAGTACTACGGGCTGCCCTGGCCGTGCTGGGGCTATCCGGAATGGCGCCACCCCGGCAGCCCCGTGCTCTACGACACCTCCAAGCACGTCATGGAGGGCGGCGGCACCTTCCGCGCCCGCTTCGGCATCGAGCGGGACGGCGAGACCCTGCTGGCCGAGGGCAGCTTCTCCAAGGGCTCGGAGATCGAGGACGGCTATCCCGAATTCACCATGGCGGTGCTGCGCAAGCTCGGCTGGGACACAGAACTGACGGCGGAGGAACGCCGCGTCATCAAGCTGATCGGCGGCGACAAGGAGGACGACGTCTCCTGGGCGACCGACCTGTCCATGGGCATCATCCGCGTGGCGATCAAGCACGGCTGCCTGCCCTACGGCAACGCCAAGGCGCGCGCCGTCGCCTGGAACCTGCCCGATCCGGTCCCCGTCCACCGCGAGCCGGTGTACAGCCCGCGGCCCACCCTGGTCGGCGAGTTCCTCAACTACGAGGACCGGCGGGACTTCCGCCTGCCGCTGCTCAACCGGGCCGTCCAGAAGGCGGCGCTCGACGCCGACGTGCCGGCGAAGTTCCCGTTCATCTACACCTCGGGCCGCATCGTCGAGTACGAGGGCGGCGGCGAGGAGACGCGCTCCAACCGCTGGCTGGCCGAGCTGCAGCAGTCGATGTTCGTGGAGATCAACGCCGGCGACGCCGAACGCCTGGGCATCCGCGAGGGCGAGTACGTCTGGGTGGTCAGCCCCGAGGAGGGGCGGGCCAAGATCAAGGCCCTGGTGACCGAGCGGGTCGGCCCCGGCGTGGTCTTCCTGCCCTTCCACTTCAGCGGTTTCTGGCAGGGCGAGGATCTGCGCGCCAACTACCCGCCGGGCACCGACCCGATCGTGTTGGGCGAACCGGCCAACGGGGTCACGACCTACGGTTACGACCCCGTCACCGCCATGCAGGAGACCAAGGTCACCCTGTGCCGCATCGAGAAGGCTTGAGGAGGCGAGCGCATGGCTCGAATGGTGTTTCTCTGCGACAGCGAGCGCTGCATCGAATGCAACGCCTGCGTCACCGCCTGCAAGAACGAGCACGAGGTGCCCTGGGGCATGAACCGCCGCCGGGTCGTCACCCTGCAGGACGGGCAGCCGGGCGAGCGCTCGATCTCCATGGCCTGCATGCACTGCACCGACGCGCCCTGCGCCGCGGTGTGCCCGGTCGACTGCTTCTACCGCACCGCGGACGGGGTGGTGCTGCACTCCAAGGACCTGTGCATCGGCTGCGGCTACTGCTTCTACGCCTGCCCGTTCGGCGCCCCGCAGTACCCGCGGGCGACCCTGTTCGGCAGCCGCGGCAAGATGGACAAGTGCACCTTCTGCGCCGGCGGCCCGGAGCCCGACAACAGCGAGATCGAGTACGAGAAGTACGGCGCCAACCGCATGGCCGAAGGCAAGCTGCCGCTGTGCGCCGAGATGTGCTCGACCCGGTCGCTGATGGCCGGCGACCAGCCGGTGCTGGCCGACATCTACAAGGAACGCTCGGCGCGGCGCGGCTACGGGTCCGGCGCCTGGGGCTGGTCGGTCGCCTACGCCGCCGACCAGGACGGCACCTACGCGCCCGGCGGCATCGCCATCGACCAACCGGAGAGGACGTCATGACGGTCGCGCTCGCCCGCCTGGCGGCGGTGCTGATCCTCGCCCTTCCCCTGGCCGCCGCCGCCCAGACCGGGCCGGGGGCGGTCGGCGCCGGCGGCGATCCCAACACGGCGGTGGCGCCGGGGCTGGAGCAGCAGACCCCCTCCCCCGCCATCCGCGGGCCGGAGGACGTGCCGCTCTACATCCCCCACGAGGACCAGGTCGTCGGGCGGGTCAGCATACCGGACCGCAAGCTCGCCACCCTGATCCAGCCGGAGGGGCGGGAGTGGCGCGCCTTCCGCATGGACTGGCTGCAGTGGATCGGCGGGGTGGTGCTGCTCGGCGCGCTGGCGGCGCTGACCGTCTTCTATTTCTGGCGCGGCACGATCGAGCTGCACCGCGGCCGCGCCAACCGCTGGGTGCCCCGCTTCAACAGCCTCGACCGCTTCGCCCATTGGACCACCGCGCTGGGGTTCCTGACCCTGATGCTGTCGGGGCTGGTGCTGACCTTCGGCCGCTTCGTGCTGATCCCGGTGATCGGCCACGGCGTCTTCGCGCCGCTGGCGGACGGGGCGAAGTTCCTGCACACGGTGTCCAGCGTGCCCTTCGTGCTCGGCCTCGTGATGATGCTGGCCTTGTGGATCCGCGACAACATCCCGACCCGCGCCGACCTCGTCTGGCTGCGCCAAGCCGGCGGCCTGCTGACGCGCGGCTCCGCCCACCCCGAGGCGGCGCGCTTCAACGCCGGCCAGAAGGGGCTGTTCTGGCTGGTGATCCTCGGCGGCGCGTCGATGGCGCTGACCGGCTACCTGCTGATGACGCCCTTCTACTACACCGGCGTCGGCGGCATGCAGATCGTCCACGTCATCCACGCCCTGCTGGCGATGCTGCTGACCGCGGCGATCTTCGGCCACATCTACATCGGCACGGTGGGCATGGAGGGCGCCTTCGACGCCATGGGCCGCGGCGTGGTCGACGAGAACTGGGCGATCGAGCACCACAAGGGCTGGTACGACGAACAGTGCCGCGCCGGCCGCATCATCCCAGGCAGCCAGCTCGGCCACCAGGGCGGCGACGATTGAGAACGGGGGCACCGTCAAGTTCGGGCTCGGCGGACCGGGTCGGCACAGCGGCCGGTGGCGACGCGCCGGGACGGTGGAAGAGAGGCTGGCGGCGCGGGCGGCCGATGGAACGCCCCGCGCCGCCAGCCCCGCGTCCGTCCGGCGCAGCGGTCCCTCAGTCGGCGGGGTTCGTCCCCCGCACGCCGTCGAGGGCGGTGTGGAACGCCGCCAGGGCCTCGCTCCCGGGCAGGCCGCGGTCGTCGAGGGCGGCGGCCCATTCCCGGGCGATCGCCGCGTTCGCCGCCCGCAGCCTCTCCTCGTCCGCCCCGGCGAAGCGGATGACCGAGATGCCCTGCGCCTCCAGTTCGCCGGTGGCCGCCGCCTCCTTGCGGTCGAAGGCGGCACAGGCGGCGAGCGTCGTCTCCTCTCCGGCCTCCTGCAGCAGCGCCTTGATGTCGTCGGGCAGGCGCCGCCACGCCGTCTCGCCGATGGAGTAGGCGACGACCACGGTCCCGAAGTTCTCGCCCTGCGTCACGGCCGTGGTCAGCTTGGTCAGCTTGTAGGAGTCGATGCTGATGTGGGCCAGGAGGGCGCCGTCGATCATGCCCCGCGACATGCCTTCGTAGATCTCGGGCGGCGCCATGCGGACGGGAACGACGCCGAGCTGTTCCAGGGTCAGGCTCTGGGCGCCGCCGGAGGCCCGGATCTTCCGGCCGCGCAGCCCCTCCACCGTGGCGACCGCACCGGCCTTGCCCAGGACCATCTGGTAGGGCGGCAGCGCGACGATGAACAGCGGACGGATGCCGTTGGGAGCGTACTCGTGCTCGAACAGCCATCCCCCTTCCTTGACCATGGACCAGTAGCTGCGCATCACCTCGCACGACGTCCGCGAGGCGCCCGGCAGCTCGGCGACGGCCGACAGGGGCATCTTGTCGGACACGTAGCCCGGCCCGATGTAGCCGATGTCGAGCAGGCCGGCCCGGGTCAGCGACAGGAAGTCCTTGGCCTTGCCCACCTGTTCGGCCGGGTAATAGGTGATCTTCAGCCGCCCGCCGGACTTCTTCTCCACCAGCTCGATCCACGGCAGGGTCGCCGTCTCGGCGATCACGTGGCCCACCGGCAGGGAATCCCCCATCCGCAGCGTGACGTCCTGCGCCGCGGCCGATGCGGCCCAGCCGGCCAGGGCGGCGGCGGCGATCCCCGCGATGGCCTTCATGCCGGTTCCTCCCAGTCCATTCATTTGCGTTCTCCTTGCGACGGTTCGATTGGGATCAGCGCATCATGCTCGGCAACCAGAGGGTGATCTGGGGCAAGCAGACGAGGATCGCGATGGCGACGAGATGCGCCAGCACGTGGGGCGCCACGCCGCGGAAGACCTCGGCCAGCGGCCGGTCCGCGTAGCGCGCGACGATGAAGCAGTTCAGGCCGACCGGCGGCGTCACCATCCCCAGCTCGGCGGTGACGATCATCACCACGCCGAACCAGACGAGGTCGTAACCGAGGGACGCCACCAGCGGGACGACCACGGGAACGGTCAGCACCAGGATGGCGATCTGGTCGAGGAACGACCCGAGGACGATGTAGCCCACCAGCAGCAGGAGGAGGACGCTCCAGGGCGGCACGCCGAGGCCGCCCACCCAGGCGACGAGGGACTGGGTGATCTGCGTCAGGGCGAAGAAGTACCCGAACACCGTCGCCCCCAGCAGGATGACCATGATCATGGCGCTGCCGTGGGCGGCGCGGCGCAGCGCCTCGCCCAGGCCCTTGCGGGTCAGGCGGCCGCAGGCGGCCAGCAGGACCAGCGCGCCGAAGGCGCCGACGGCCGCCGCCTCGGTCGGCGTGGCGAGGCCGAGATAGATGACGCCGGTGACGAGCGCGAACAGGCCGACGATGGGCCCCACGGAGCCGAGCATCCGGACCTTCTCCCGCCAGGCGACCGCGCCGGCCGAGGGTGCGTGCTCGGGACGGCGCCAGGCGAGGACGTAGACCGTGGCCATGATGGTCGCCATGACCAGCAGGCCCGGCAGCACGCCGGCGACCAGCAGGCTGCCGACGTCGACGTCGGCCAGCAGCCCGTAGACGATCATCGCCACGCTGGGCGGGATCAGCATCGCCAGGGTGCCGGAGATGGCGACGACGCCGGCCGCCAGGCTGGGCTCGTAGCCCTGCCGGATCATCGCCGGCAGGCTGGTGGCGGACAGGGTCGCCGCCGAGGCCGTGGAGGTGCCGCAGATGGCCCCGAAACCGGCCCCGGCCAGCGCCGTCGCCATGCCCAGGCCGCCCCGGGTGCGACCGACCCAGGCGGCGGTGGTGCGGAACAGGTCGTCCACCTTGCCGCTCTGCAGGACGAACTCGGCCATCAGCAGGAACAGGGGGATGGTGATGAACTCGTAGGTCCCGCCGACGGTGAGCGGACTCGTCTCGAGAACGCCCAGCAGGCCGTCGGGACCGACGATCAGCAGCAGGCCGAGGGAGCCCGAGACCAGCATGGCGAAGCCGACCGGCGTGCCCAGGGCGAGAAGGGCGAGCAGCAGCAGGAGAATGGCCAGCGCGGTCATTCGACGCCTCCCTCGGCGAGCGCCTGCCCGAACGCCGGCGCCGGCCCGGGGGAGCGGAAACCGGCGGCCGTGGACAGGGCCAGGCGGACGAGCAGCATCGCGCAACCGACCGGGACGATCATGACGGAGGGCCACATGGGCCAGGGGATCGGCCCGGCGACCACGTCGTTCCCGGCCAGCGCCTCGACGCCGCGGCGCAGCGTCGCGCAGCCGATCAGGGCGAAGACGCCCAGCGCGCACAGGTTGCCGAGCGCATCCGCCCAGGCCCGCCCGCGCGGTGAAAAGCCGTCGCGCAGGATGTCGACCCGCACCTGCGCGCCGCCGCGGAAGGAGTCCGAGAGGAGCAGGAAGAAGATGCCCGGCATCAGATAGAGCGTGACGACGTCGTGGGTCCACTCGAAGGGCCGGTGGAGCGCGTACCGCAGGACCACGTCGGCCGTGATGATCAGCATCAGCGCGAGCAGGAGGGCGCAGCCGGCGGCGGCGGCCAGCCGCTCGACCCGCCGCAGGGCCCGGAGGAGCGGGTCCATCAGCCGACCTCCCTGTGCGCCGCCCGGCGCTCCATGTCGGCCAGCAGCCGCTCCACCGCCGCCTCGTGCTCCGGCGTCAGGTGGGCGATCGCCTGGACCGCCGCGGTGGCGTCCAGGTTTCCCTGAAGGTCCTGGCGCTCCGCCATCTTCAGCAGGCGCTTGTAGGAGCGCAGGGCGGTTCCCGAATGCGCGGCGATCTCCGCGGCGGTCTCCCGTGCCCGGCCCATCAGGGCGTCCGGCTCGGTCACCTCCGACACCAGCCCCCAGTCCAGGGCCTGGCCGGCGTCGATCACCTTGCCGGTGAAGGCCAGCTCGGCCGCGCGGGCCCGGCCGATCACCCGCGGCAGGAACCAGGCGCCGCCGATGCCGGAGATGATGCCGAGGCGGACGAAGACCTCCGAGAACCGGGCGCGCCGGGAGGCGAGGCGCAGGTCGCACATGCAGGCGATGTCCAGCCCCGCCCCCATGGCGGGTCCGTTGACGGCGGCGATGACGGGGATCTCCAGGGCCTGGAAGGCCAGGGGAATGCGGTGCAGCGCCCGCCGGTACCCCTCGGCGAGGTCCGCCGGCGGGCCGGCCATGAAGCCCGTCTTCGCCTTCATGTCCTTGACGTTGCCGCCGGCGCAGAACGCCGGGCCGGCCCCGGTCAGGATCGCCACCTTGACCTCCGGCAGGGCGTCGGCCCGCCGCAGGGCGGCGGCGAGGTCCTCGCACTGTCCGGGGCGGGACAGGGCGTTGCGGTCGTCGGGGCTGTTCATCGTCAGCGTGGCGACCGGCCCGTCGATCTGCAGGTCGATGAATCCTGTCATACGGTTTCTCCCTCCATGACGACGCCCTCGCCGACCAGGGCGTCGATGTCGTGTTGCGAAAAGTCCAGAAGCTGCAGGGCGCGGCGGGAGTGCTCGCCGACGCGGGGCGCGGGGGTCTGGGGCCGGCGGGTGCATCCGCCGAAGGCGAAGCCCGGCATGCGCACCGGTCCCGCCACGGGGTGCACGGTCGTGACCTCGACGTCGCCGGCGCGGTAGGCGGGCGAGGCCACCACGTCGGCGTGGCTCGCCACGGGAGTCGCCATGATCCCGGCCTGCGACAGGCGCTCCGCCCAGTCGGCCGCCGGGCGGCGGGCGAACAGCGGGTCGAGCACCGCGTGCAGGGCGGCGCGGTTGGCCACGCGCAGGGCGTTGCTGGCGAACCGCCCGTCGCCTTCCAGCTCGGGCCGTCCGAGGGCGCGGCAGAGTGCCGCCCAGCGCGGCGGCTGGTAGGCCGCCACCATGATCCAGCCGTCGGCCGTGGGAAACGCCTCGTTGGGCGCGGCGTAGCTGGCGGCGTTGCCGGTGACGGCGGGCAGCTCGCCGTTGGTCAGGTAGGCGGCGAGGTCGAGCTGCTGCAGCATGAGCATGCCGCTCAGCAGGTCGATGTCGAGGAAGGCGCCGCCGCGGCCGGCGTCGCGGTTGCGCAGGGCCCCCTGGATGGCGATCAGGGCGAAGAGCGCGCCGGTCATGTCCGCCAGCGGCAGGGGCACCTTGCCCGGCCCCCCGTCCGGCGATCCCATGGCGCTCATGATGCCGCTGGCGGCCTGGATGATGCCGTCCACACCGGGCCTGTGGTGCCAGGGTCCGGTCTGCCCGTAGGCGGAAATCGCGCAGTACACCAGGTCCGGATTGACGGCCGACAGCTCGGGGTAGCCGATGCCCAGCCGGGCGGCGACGCCGGGGCGGAAGTTCTGGACCACCACGTCGGCCCGGGCGCCCGCCCGCGCCATCACCGCGCGCGCCCGGGGATGCTTCAGGTCGAGGCCGAGGCCGAGCTTGTTGCGGTTGGACACCAGGGACACGAAGCTCTCGCCGTTGCGGGACGGCGGGCCGAGGCGGCGGGCGAGTTCCCCCCCGGGGGGTTCCACCTTGATGACCGTCGCTCCCAGGTCGGCGAGCCACATCGCGCACACCGGTGCCGCGATGAGCTGGCCGAAATCGAGGACGAGGAGTCCTTCGAGGGATTTGCCGAGCACTGCGAGTCTCCCTGGAACGCTCGCGCGAGACCTTCGCCTCGCTGCGGATCTTCTTTGCGACCCTACGGCCCCAGGGAATGTTGGACAAACTAATTGATTTCGGTAACAATTGATCTGTGATCAACAATTGAGATCGTGATGCGGACCTTGCCCTCCCTGACGGCCCTGCACGCCTTCGAAGTGGCGGCACGGCGTCTGAGCGTGCGCGCCGCCGCCGACGAGCTTCTGGTGACGCCGGGCGCGGTGAGCCGGCAGATCAAGCTGCTGGAGGAGCATTTCGGCGTCGCGCTGATCGAGCGGGCCGGCCGCGGCATCGCGCTGACGGCGAAGGGGCGCGCCTATCACGAGGCGGTGCGCCGCCCCTTCGAGGAGTTGCGCAAGGCCAGCTCCGTGCTGGCGGCGGAGTCCGCGAAGACGGTCATCAGCCTGCGCTCCTACACCACGTTCGCGACGCGGTGGCTGCTGTCACGGCTCGTGCCGTTTCAACTCGCCCACCCCGACGTCGAGGTCCGGCTGTCCATGTCGTCGGGCTGGTTCGGGCTGGACGACATCGACGCCGCCATCCGCCTGGGCCCCGGCGATTGGCCGGGCCTCGGGGCGATTCCATTGATCCGCAACGTCCTGTCGCCGGTGTGCAGCCCGTCCGTCGCCCGGGACTGCGCCGGCGATCCGGCGAAGCTGGCCGACCACACGCTGCTCGCCACCCCGCACCGTCCCGACGACTGGGCCATCTGGCTCGGCGCCGCCGGCCTGGGGGGATGCGAACGCTTCCGCTTCCTGTCCTTCGAGAGTTCGGCGCTCGCCTATCAGGCGGCGGCCGCGTCGCAGGGCATCGCGCTCGCACAGCTGGACCTCGTGGACACCGACGTGCGGTCGGGCCTCCTGGTGAGGCCCTACGAGCTGACCGTCGACCGCGGGGGCCACACCTACCATCTCGTGTGGGATGCCGGCTCGCCGAAAGCCGACGTCGTGCGGCGCCTGGGCGAGTCGCTGACCGCGTTCGCGGACACCGCCGGAGCCTGAAGCGGATCGCGTGAGGCGCGGCGTCCGGACTCCAGGCGCGGCGCCGAGGCGGCCTCCCGGGGCGCTTGGGAGCGCAGCGCTCCCAGTGCTTGCCAGCGCGGGAGAAGGCCCGTCGCGGCTCGGGTCGCGCACAAGCCGGACCGCAGCCCGGATGGGCCGCCGCGCCGGCCGGGCGTCATCGCATGGCGAAGAGCTCCTGATGGAAGCGCTGGCCCACCGGCATGCCCTGGATCGCGAAGTCCTGCCGCAGCGCCTGTCCGAAGCCCGCCGGGCCGCAGAACCAGATGCTGGCGTCGCGCCATTCCGGCACCGCCGCGCGGATGCGCTCCCCGTCCAGGCGGCCGTCGCGGCCGTCGACCAGGACGTGCAGGTGCACCCCCACGGCCGCGGCATCGGCCGTGAGCTTGGCGATCGCCTCCTCGTCGTAGTCGCGCGTGGTGTGGAAGAAATGGATCGTCTGCGACGGGTGCCCGCGGCTCGCCGCCAAGTGCTTCATGCGGGCGATGAAGGGCGTCACGCCGATGCCGCCGCCCACCCAGATCTGGTGCGGGCACGTGTCATCGAAGGTGAAACAGCCGTACGGCCCTTCGACCATCACCGCCTGTCCGACCCGCAGCTTCTCCCGCAGCCATCGGGTGTGGTCGCCCAGTTCCTTGATCACGAACGTGATGCGGCGATCGGTGTCGTTCCAAGCGGAGGCGATGGTGTAGGGATGGGCGCCCTCCGCGACGTCCGAGGTGACGAAGGCGAACTGGCCCGCCCTGTGCCCCGGCCAGCCCCGGGGCACCGCGATCGCCGCTTCGAGCACGCGCACGCCCGGATAGTAATGGAGGGCGCTGATCGTGCCCCGAACCTGCCGGTCGGCGGCGACGCGGCGCAAAAGCACCACGACGGCGGCCCAGGTGCCTCCGGCGAGCAACGCCGCCATCACCCAGCCGATGGGTGCCGTCCAGTAAGCAACGTTGGTGAGCACGACGGCATGGAACACCAGCACCAAGTAGGCGACCGCCAGCAGGCGGTGCGTCTTGAAGAACAGCCGGTAGGGGAAGCGTTTGAGCAGCGCCAGCGCGATCAGCAGCACGACCGCGTAGAAAGCCCACTCGCCGACCCCTTCGGCGGTGCCGCGCAGGGTCTGGAACAGTTGCTCGACGGGGTTCTCCAGGACCGGCCGCGGCCCCCTTTGCGGCCGAGCCAACCACCCCCCACCCACCGCCCACTTCGTCCCCTGGGCCCAGAGCCAATGGATGATCGCGAACACCAGGGAGACGATGCCCAGCCACTTGTGCAGGCGGTACATCTTGTCCAGACCGCCGAACCACGCCTCCGGCCAGCGGGGGCGCAACGCCAGGATCATGGCCACGCTCATGCAGCCCATGGCGATCACGCCGCTGTGCTGGACCATGTTGGCGCGGAACGCGAAATAGCCGGCCCATTGGAACACCGAGGACTCGGCCGTCAGCCACAGTACGGTCAGCAGCGCCAGCAAGCCCCACAGGGACATCTTGATCTTCTGCATGGCGACCTTCTTCGTGCCGCACCGCCGATGAAGCGGTCTTGCATGAATGCTTTTCCGAAGGGGGGTGGCGAGCAAGCTGATTCCCGGAAACGCAGCTATTCGAGCCTGGCGGATCTTCGATGCCGGCGTGCACACAGGGAGGGTTTTTCGGAAGACGGCATCGTTGCTCCGGCACTCGTGCGGGAGCTTCGGGCATCACCGGATCGTGTCTGCCGATCGACGGTGCGCCTTCGGTCGGCAGCAAGGGGCGCAACGGCCCTCTTGCGCCGCGACCACCTCTCTCACGGCTCCCCGCCCCACCCCGCGCGGCCTTCCGACCCGTCGTCGCCGACGCGGACGCTGCCGAGGGAATAGGCGTCGCTCGACGGGACGGTGATCAGGTCGTCGAACACCAGGCCGGTCACCACCATCGCCACGAGGTAGAAGGCCAGGGCGGATGCGAATGCTTTCATGATCGGGCACCTCCGCATCGTGAACAGGCGGAACCGCCGCCGGGTTTCCCTCGCTCAGGCGCTGCCGATGAAGATGCCGGTGAGGAACACCAGCACGCCGCCGACCACCACCTGGAACGCCGCCGAGAGCAGCGGCGTGTCCATGTAGCGGTTGCGGATCCAGGCGATGACGCCCAGCTCGACCGCCACCACGGCGACCGCCAGCACGGTCGCGGTGTGGAAGTCGGGGATCAGGTAGGGCAGCGTGTGGCCGAGCCCGCCCAGCGCCGTCATCAGCCCGCAGACGACGCCGCGCAGCCAGGGGCTGCCGCGCCCGGTGAGGGAGCCGTTGTCCGACAGCGCCTCGGCGAAGCCCATGGAGATGCCGGCCCCCACCGCCGCGGCGAGGCCGACCAGGAAGGTCTCCCAGGTGTCCTGGGTGGCGAAGGCGGCGGCGAACAGCGGCGCCAGGGTCGAGACCGAGCCGTCCATCAGCCCGGCCAGGCCGGGCTGGACGATCTGCAGCACGAACAGCCGGCGCTCGGCGTCGTGCTCGGCCTGCTGGGCGGCGGCCGGCACGTACCTCTCCTCCAGCTCGACCGCCTTGCGCTCGTGGCGGCGCTCCTCGGCGGCGAGGTCGCCCAGCAGCTTGCGCACCGCCGTGTCGGTGGCGCGCTGGGCGGCGCGGGCGTAGAAGCGGCGGGTCTCCGCCTCCATGATCTCCGCCTGCTCGCGCACCGTCTCGATGTGCAGCGGGCGCGACAGCCACACCGGCCGGCGCCGCACGAAGCCGCGCACGTCCTGGCGGCGGATCAGCGGGATGCGGTCGCCGAAGCGGTCGCGGAAGAGGTCGAGCAGGCGGCGGCGGTGGCCGTTCTCCTCCTCCGCCATGGCGGAGAACATGCGGGCGGTGTCGGGGTAGGCGTCGCGCAGCCCGTCGGCGAACTCGTCGTAGATGCGCGAGTCCTCCTCCTCCAGCGAGATGGCCAGAGCGAGCAGTTCACGTTCACCGAGTTGCGAGAAGTCCATCATGGCGCACCGTCCGTCATCGTCGTCCCCCCTACACCCGCCGTATCGGGCCGGGGCAGCTGGTCGCGCCGCCGCCGGCAACCGTTCCGGCCGGCCGGCAGCAGCAGCAGCGGGGCGTGTCCAGCAGCAGCCTCACGGCCCGTCGCCGAACAGCCGCGCGGTCTCGGCGTCGCCCATCCGGTCGACATCGTCCGGCACGGCGATCGCGCCGGCCAGGAATCCGAGACGCGTCGGCGTCCCGGCCGGCGCAACGAGCGCCGTCACCTGGACCAGCGGCTTGCCGGCCTTGGCGATGACGAACGGCTCGCCCCGCGCAGCCTGATCGACCAGGCGCGACAGGTGAGTCTTGGCCTCGTGGATGTCGACGGTGCGCATGACGCCTCGGCGCGAATGGACCTGGTCCGCCAAACTTGGTTCACCGTCCGACTCCCATCAATGGGCAGCGCTGCGGAACGTCTCCTTCAAGGTGCCGTACAGGCCGCGGAACAACGCCAACCGCGGCGCCATGGCGGCGGCGAGCGCCGGGTCGGGCGTGTCGGTGCGCGCCGCCGCAAGGGTGCGGCAGACGTCCTCCGGCGCCTCGCCGGTGGCCGCCAGGCGGGCCAGCCGGGCGGCGCCGAACGCCGGGCCGACCTCGCCGCCCACGGGATAGACCAGCGGCCGACCCAGCACGCTGGCGAGGATGCGGCCCCACAGCGGACTGCGGGCACCGCCGCCGATGAACTGCATGGTGCCCACATCGGTGCCCGCCTCCTCGAGAACCGCCAGCCCGTCGGCGAAGGCGAAGGCCACCCCCTCCAGCACGGCGCGGGCCAGCGCGCCGCGGTCGGTGGTCGGCGTCATCCCGAACAGCACGCCGGTGGCGTGGGGGTCGTTGTGGGGCGTGCGCTCGCCCGAGAGGTAGGGCAGGAAGGTGAGACGGCCGATGTCGGGACCGGCGCGCTCGGCCTCGGCCAGCAGGGTGGCCTCGTCGGCCGCCCCGGTCAGCTTGGCGGCGAAGCTGAGGCAGCTCGCGGCGTTGAGCAGCACCGACATCTGGTGCCAGCGCCCGGGCAGGGCGTGGCAGAAGGCGTGCACGGCCCGCTCCGGGTTGGGGGCGAAACGGCCGGTGCTGACGAACAGCACGCCCGAGGTGCCGAGCGACAGGAAGGCCTGGCCGTCGCCCACCACGCCGACGCCGACCGCGCCGGCGGCGTTGTCGCCGGCCCCCGCCGCCACCGGCGTGCCGGCCGGCACCCCCCAGGCGGCGGCCACCTCGGGGCGCAGGCCGCCGGTCGGCTCGGAGCCCTCGAAGAGGCGCGGCATGTGGTCCTCCGTGAGCCCGGTCGCCGCCAGCACCTCGGCCGACCAGGCGCGCCGGGCGACGTCGAGCCACAGGGTGCCCGCGGAGTCCGAGAGGTCGGAGGCGCGCTCGCCGGTCATGCGCAGGCGCAGCCAGTCCTTGGGCAGCAGCACGGTGGCGGTGGCGGCGAAGACCGCGGGCTCGTGCGCCGCCACCCACAAGAGCTTGGGCGCGGTGAAGCCGGGCATGGCGCGGTTGCCGGTGATGGCGCGGAGCGAGGGCACGCGGCGTTCCAGCTCGGCGCACTCCGCCTCGCTGCGGCCGTCGTTCCACAGGATGGCCGGGCGCAGCACGCGGCCGCCGCGGTCCAGCAGGGTCGCCCCGTGCATCTGCCCCGACAGCCCGACGCCGCGCACCGCGGCGAGATCGGCGGCGTGGTCGCGCCTCAGCGCCGCCATCGCCGCGCCGGTGGCGCGCCACCAGTCCTCCGGGTCCTGCTCCGACCACAGGGGATGGGGCCGGCTGACGGTCAGCGGGCCGGTGGCCTGGGCGACGACGCGCTGCTCCCCGTCGACGAGGACCGCCTTGACGCCCGAGGTGCCGAGATCGATGCCGAGATACATGGCGCAGCTCCCGCGAATGAAGTGTCCGCGCCGGTCCCCCACCCCACCCTCCCCCACTGACGCGGGGGAGGGCTTGCTCCTCCCCCCGCGTCAGTGGGGGAGGGTGGGGTGGGGGACCGGCGCGTCCCTTTCCCGTCACACGTACCGGTTCACCAGGTTCTCCAGCATCTCCTGCCGGCCCGAGCGCGGCTTGGGGTCGAGGCCCCGGCCGGTGTCGGCGAGGTCGGCGAGCGACGCCCCGCTCATGATGCGCCGCCCCAGGTCGCCGTCCCAGCCGGCGTAGCGGTCCGCGACGTGGCGCTTCAGCTTCCCGTCCTCCACCAGCCGCGCCGCCGACAGCAGCGCCCGGGCCAGCGTGTCGACGCCGCCGACATGGGCGTGCACGAGGTCGAGCGGGTCGAGGCTCTGGCGGCGGATCTTGGCGTCGAAGTTGAAGCCGCCGGTGGTGAAGCCGCCGGCCTCCAGCATCCGCGCCATGGCCATGGTCAGGTCGACGTGGTCGTTGGGGAACTGGTCGGTGTCCCAGCCGTTCTGCGGATCGCCGCGGTTGATGTCGATCGAGCCGAAGATCCCCAGCGCCAGCGCCGTCGCCACCTCGTGCTCGAAGCTGTGGCCGGCCAGGGTGGCGTGGTTCACCTCGATGTTGACCCGCACCTCGTCCTCCAGCCCATAGCGCTTGAGGAAGCCGTAGACGGTGGCGACGTCGTGGTCGTACTGGTGCTTGGTCGGCTCCATCGGCTTGGGCTCGATCAGGATGGTGCCCTGGAAGCCGATCTTGTGCTTGTGCTCGACCACCGCCGACAGGAACCGGCCGAGCTGGTCGAGCTCGCGCGCCATGTCGGTGTTGAGCAGCGTCTCGTAGCCCTCGCGGCCGCCCCACAGCACGTAGTTGACGCCGCCCAGCCGCTTGGTCGCCTCCAGCGCGTCGCGCACCTGGGCGGCGGCGCAGGCGAACACCTCGGGGTCGGGGTTGGTCGCCGCCCCGCCCATGTAGCGCGGGTGGGAGAACAGGTTGGCGGTGCCCCACAGCAGCTTGACGGGCGAGCGCGCCATCCGCGCCTCGATCTTGTCGAGCATGCGGCGGAAGGCGTCCTGCGTCTCCGCCATGGCGCCCAGCTCGGGCGCCACGTCGCGGTCGTGGAAGGTGAAGAAGGGCAGGCCGAGGGTCTCGAACAGCTCGAACGCCACGTCCAGCTTCGCCTCGGCCTGGGCCATGGGGTCGCCCGGGCGCATCCACGGCCGGTCGAAGGTGCCGCCGCCGAACGGGTCGCCGCCCGGCCAGCAGAAGCTGTGCCAGTAGCACACGGCCATCCGCAGATGGTCCTCCATGCGCTTGCCCAGCACCGTGCGGTCGGGCTGGTACCAGCGGTAGGCCAGCGGGTTGTCGCTGTCCGGTCCCTCGTAGGGGACGCGGCCGATGCCGAAGAAGGGGTCCGTCATGCCGGGGGTCCTCTAAAGCGGTGTCCAGGTGGCGCCGCCGCGGCTGCTCGCCACGGCGGCGTGGATGAAGCGCACGCCGCGCACGCCGTCCCGCACGCCCGGCACCAGCAGCGCCTGCGGGTCGGGATCGCGGCCCGCCGCGCGGGCGGCGATCAGGTCGGCGGTGTCGCGGTAGAGCACGGCGAAGCCCTCCAGGTACCCCTCGGGGTGGCCGGAGGGGATGCGGGTGGCGTGGCCGGCCGCCGCATCGGCGCCGGGGCCGGCGCGGGTGATGAGGCGCGGCGGCTCGCCGAAGGGGGCGAAGCGCAGGTGGTTGGGCTGCTCCTGGAACCACTCCAGCCCGCCCTTGTCGCCGTAGACGCGCAGGCGCAGCCCGTTCTCGTTGCCGGGGGCCACCTGGCTCGCCCACAGCATGCCGCGGGCGCCGCCGGCGAAGCGCAGCAGCATCTGGGCGTGGTCGTCGAGCGGCCGGCCGGCGACGAAGGTGGTCAGCTCGGCCGCCAGTTCGGCGACCCGCTGGCCCGAGACGAACTCCGCCAGGTTGAAGGCGTGGGTGCCGATGTCGCCGATGCAGCCGCCGACCCCGCTGCGCGCCGGGTCGGTGCGCCAGGCCGCCTGCTTCTGCCCGCTCTCCTCGATCCGGGTGGTCAGCCAGTCCTGCGGGTACTCCACCTGCACCACCCGCACCGTGCCGATCAGGCCGCCCTCGACCATGGCGCGGGCCTGCCGCACCATGGGGTAGCCGGTGTAGTTGTGGGTCAGCGCGAAGACCAGACCGCTCCTCTCCACCGCCGCCGCCAGGTCCTCGGCGTCCGCCACCGTGGTGGTCATCGGCTTGTCGCAGATGACGTGGATGCCGGCGTCGAGGAACGCCCTGGCGGCGTCGTGGTGGACGTGGTTGGGGGTGACGACGGCGGCCACGTCGATGCCGTCGGGGCGCGCCGCCTCGGCCCGCGCCATCTCCCGGAAGTCGGCGTAGCAGCGCGCCGGGTCGAGCCGCAGGTCAGCGCCGCTCTCGCGGGCGCGCTGCGGGTCGGCCGACAGCGCGCCGGCCACCAGCTCGTAGCGGTCGTCGAGACGGGCGGCGATGCGGTGGACGGCGCCGATGAAGGCGCCGCGCCCGCCGCCGACCATGCCGAGGCGCAGGCGCCGGGTGACGCCGGCCCCCTCTTTCCCTTCAGCCCCCTGTTTCCCTTCAATGGTCATGGCGTCCTCCTCACCCGATGCCGAGGATGCGCCGGTTGGCGGCGAGGTCGGTGCCGGTGCCGGCGAAGTCGTCGAAGGCCTTCTCGGTCACCCGGATGATGTGGTGGTCGATGAACGCGGCACCCTCGGCCGCACCCTGCTCGGGGTGCTTCATGCAGCACTCCCACTCCAGCACCGCCCAGCCGTCGAAGCCGTACTGGGTCAGCTTGGAGAAGATGCCGGAGAAGTCGACCTGGCCGTCGCCCAGCGAGCGGAAGCGGCCGGCCCGGTCGATCCAGGGCTGGTAGCCGGAATAGACGCCCTGGCGCGCCGTCGGGTTGAACTCCGCGTCCTTGACGTGGAACATCTTGATGCGCGGGTGGTAGACGTCGATGTAGCCGAGATAGTCGAGCTGCTGCAGCACGAAGTGGCTGGGGTCGTAGAGGATGTTGCAGCGGGGATGCCCGTCCACCCGCTCCAGGAACATCTCGAAGGTGGCGCCGTCGAACAGGTCCTCGCCGGGGTGGATCTCGTAGCAGAGGTCGACGCCGGCGGCGTCGAAGGCGTCGAGGATCGGCCGCCAGCGCCGCGCCAGCTCGTCGAAGGCGGTCTCGATCAGGCCGGGCGGGCGCTGCGGCCAGGGATAGAGGAACGGCCAGGCGAGCGCGCCGGAGAAGGTGACGTGCGCCGTCAGCCCGAGGTTGGCCGAGGCCTTCGCCGCCTTCATCAGCTGGTCGACCGCCCATTCCTGGCGCGCCTTGGGATTGCCGCGCACCGCGGGGGCGGCGAAGCCGTCGAACGCCTCGTCGTAGGCGGGGTGGACGGCGACGAGCTGGCCCTGCAGGTGGGTCGACAGCTCGGTGACCTGGACGCCGGCCTCGGCGCAGATCCCCTTGACCTCGTCGCAGTAGTCCTTGCTCTCGGCGGCCTTGGCGAGATCGAAGAGGCGGGCGTCCCAGGAGGGGATCTGCACGCCCTTGAAGCCGAGGCCGGCGGCCCAGCGGGCGATGGCCGGCAGGCTGTCGAAGGGCGCCGCGTCGCCGGCGAACTGGGCCAGGAAGATCGCCGGCCCCTTGATGGTTTTCATGGCTTGTCTCCCAGATGCGGAGTGGTGGCGCCGGTCCCCCCTCCCGACCTCCCCCACTCACGCGGGGGGAGGAGAAAAGCCCTCCCCCGCGTGAGTGGGGGAGGGTTTGGGTGGGGGGCCGACGCGACGCGCCCGCCAGGATCAGAACGGCGAGTCCGGGTAGTAGTACTTCTCCGCGTTCTCCGGCGTGACCAGGGTCGCGTCGAGGATGTATTCCTTCTTGATCGGCGCCTTCTCCACCAGGTGCTTGGCGGTGATCTCCATGGCGTCGGCGATCATCGAGGGCGGATAGAGCACGTCGACGGGGACCAGCTTGTCCTTCTCCATGACGCGCTTGATCATGTCCTTCATGCCCGCACCGCCGACCACGAACATCTCGTTCTCGCGGCCGGCCTGCTTCACGGCCTCGATGACGCCCAGCGCGATGTCGTCGTCCTGCGCCCACACCGCGTCGATCTTCGGGAAGCGCGACAGGAAGTCCTGCATCACCTTGAAGCCGTCGTCGCGGTTCCAGTTGGCGTATTCCATCGCCAGGATCTCGATGCCCGAGCCCTCCAGCTCCTGCTTGAAGGCGTCGACCCGCTGGTTGTCGATGACGGTGGGGATGCCGCGCAGCACGACGATCTTGGCGCCCTTGCCGAGCCGGCTCTTGAAGTACTCGGCCGACACCTTGCCCATGGCCGGGTTGTTGCCGGCGACGTAGAGGTCCTGGATCGACGGGTCGGTGAGGCCGCGGTCGACGACGGTGACGAACTTGCCCTGGTTCTTCACCTCGCGCACCGGGTCGGTCAGCGGCGCCGATTCGAAGGGCAGGATGACCAGCGCGTCGATGGCGTGGATCGACACCAGGTCCTCCAGGTCGTTGGCCTGGGAGCCGGCGTCGCGCGCCGTGGCGATCTGGATCTCCAGGTTCGGGTACTGCGTCTCCAGGCGCTTCTCCGCCTGCTGGGCGTGCCAGTTGAGGCCGCCGGCCCAGCCGTGCGTCGCCGCCGGGATGGACACCCCCATCTTCACCTTGTCCTGGGCCACGGCGCCGCCGGCGGCGAGCGCCAGGCCGGCGGCGAGCGCCGCGGCGATACCGAACTTAACCGTCATGGTCGAACCTCCCGTTGGTCCGTGAATGGCCGGGTCTTGTCGGGCCCGGTCGTGGGGTCAGCGCCGCGAGGCGGCTCCGCGCTGGAGCAGCACCGCGACGATGATGATGGAGCCCTGGATGGCGCCGTTGAGATAGACGCTGATGGCGCCGGTCAGGTTGAGGATGTTGTCGATCAGGGTGAGCATCACCGCCCCCGCCACCGTGCCCCAGATGCGGCCGTAGCCGCCCTTCAACATGGTGCCGCCGATGATCACCGCGGCGATCGCCTCGAGTTCCCAGAGGAGCCCGGTGGTGGCCGAGGCCGAGCCGAGGCGCGGCACGTAGATGGTCACGGCGATGCCGACGCACAGGCCCTGCAGCGCGAAGGCCAGCGTCTTCACCCGGTCGACGTGGATCGAGGAGTAGCGCGCCACGTCCTCGCTGGAGCCGATGGCGGCGCAATAGCGCCCGAAGCGCGTGCGGTAGAGGATGACCGCCCCGGCCAGCGCCACCAGCGCGAAGGCCAGCACCGGAACCGGGATGCCCAGCACGTCGCCGTAGTAGAGCGGCCGGTACGTCGACCGCACGGTCGAGTTCAGGGACAGGGTGCCGCCGTCGGCGAGATAGGTGACCAGCGAGCGGAAGATGCCCATGGTGCCGAGGGTGACGATGAAGGCGTCGATGCGCCCCTTGGTCACCAGCACGCCGTTGACGAAGCCGGCCGCCAGCCCCAGCCCCAGGGCCACCAGGATGCCCACCAGCACGGTGGCGACCCCCGGTCCGAGGTCGGGCACCAGCGCGTTCATGGTGACGATCACCACGCCGGCGGCGAAGGCCGCCATGGAGCCGACCGACAGGTCGATGCCACCCGACGTGATGACGAAGGTCATGCCGACCGCGATGATGCCGATGAAGGCGGTGCGGGTCAGCACGTTGGCGATGTTGCCGGGGCTGAGGAACACCGGGTTGACGAGATAGCCCAGCAGCACCAGCGCGGCCAGCGCCAGGAACGGCCCCCAGAGCTTGAGGTCGAAGCTCGGCAGCGTCCGCCGCGCCATCACGTCAGGCGTGGACGAGGTCATGGGCAGCTCCCTTCAGGCCGGTGGCGTAGCGGACGATCTCGGCCTCCTCCAGCTCGCCGCCCTCCAAGGTGCCGGTGACGACGCCGGAGCGCATCACCACCACCCGGTGGGCGAGGCCGATGATCTCCGGCATCTCCGACGAGACGAGGATCACCGACCCGCCGCGGCCGGCGAAGTCGTGCAGGAAGCGGTAGATCTGCTGCTTCGTGCCGATGTCGATGCCGCGGGTCGGCTCGTCGGCGATGAGGATCTCGGGCTCCACCTGCATGGTCTTGGCGAGCAGCAGCTTCTGCTGGTTGCCGCCGCTCAGCGCCGAGACCGGCACCTCGGGATCGCGCACGCGGATGTCGAAGGCCTCCACGGCGCGCTCCAGCGCCGCCCGCTCCCGCGCCTCGTCGATGAACAGCGCGCCGTACCGGCGCAGCGCCAGCAGCGTCAGGTTGGGACGCAGCCCCTGATGGACCAGCAGCCCCTTGCCCTTGCGGTCCTCGGTCACGTAGGCGATGCCGGCGTTCACCGCGTGTTCCAGCGAATGGACGGCGAGCGGCCGGCCGTTGCGGGTGATCCGGCCGTGCGCGTGCGGGCGCAGGCCCAGCAGTCCCTCCATCAGCTCGGTCCGGCCCGCGCCGACCAGCCCGAAGAACCCGAGGATCTCGCCCCGGCGCAGCGCGAAGGAGGCGCCGCGCACCCAGCCCGGCACGTCGAGATGCTCCACCGCCAGCACCACCGGCGAGTCGCCGGGCGGCGGCTCCTTGGGCGGGTAGAGGTCGGCGATGGAGCGGCCGACCATGAGCTGGGCGATGGCGTCCTGGTCGAGCCCGGCCGCCGGCCGGGTCGCGACGTGCCGGCCGTCGCGCAGCACCGTCACCCGGTCGGCGATGGCCTTCACCTCGTTCAGCTTGTGGGAGATGTAGACGATGCCCACGCCCTGCGCGGTCAGGCGGCGGATCAGGCGGAACAGCACCTCGGTCTCGGCGCCGGTCAGCACCGCCGTCGGCTCGTCCATGATCAGCACGCGCACCTCGCGCGACACCGCCTTGGCGATCTCCACCATCTGCTTCTCGGAGACGCTGAGGTCGCGCACCCGGCGGCGCGGGTCGATCCGGCACTCCAGGCTCTCCAGCACCTCGCGGGCGCGCGCCCGCATGGCGCGGCGGTCGAGGAAGAGGCCGCGCCGCAGCTCGCGGCCGAGGAAGATGTTCTCCTCGGCGCTGAGGTGGTCGGCCAGGTTGAACTCCTGGTGGATGAGGACGATCCCCAGCGCCTCGCGCGCCCCCGGGCCGTCCGCCGGCGCCGGTGCGCCGTCCACCGTCACGCCGCCCGCCGTCGGCGGCAGATAGCCGCCGAGGATCTTCATCAGGGTCGATTTGCCGGCGCCGTTCTCGCCGACCAGCGCGTGCACCTCGCCCGGCCGCACGTCGAAATCGACGCCGAACAGGACCGGCACCGGCCCGAACGACTTCGACACGCCCTGCGCCGCCAGAACCGCGTCACCCGGAACCGCGTCACTCATGGGGCCACTCCCCTCCCATCCTGTCCGACCGGTCCGCAGTCATTTGTTCGTGCTGCGAATTGGATAGACGGTCGAACTAATTTGACGCTACGCTTCCTCGGCGGCGGCGTCAACCCGCTTCGGGAGGGGGGCGGAGGGGACGTCGACGGCGTACCGGCGACCGTCCAGAGGACGTATGATCGACCGTCCAGAGGACGTATGATCGGCGGCGATTCGGGAAGAGGACGTGCATGCGCGCCAGCGTCAACTCGGCATCGATCCGGCGGCTCAACGTGATCCGGACCTTCCATGCGCTGCGCGAGCACCCGCACTGCTCGCAGCGCGACCTCGTGCAGCTGACCGGGCTGGACAAGGCGACGACCTCGGCGATCGTCGCCCAGCTCATGGAGGAGGGGCTGATCGAGCGCACCGAGCCGGCGCGCGCGGCGACCCGGCGGGTGCGCCGGGTCGGCCGGCCGGAGACGGCGCTGGCGATCAGCCCGTCGGCCGGGCTGCTGGTGGGGGCGCGGCTGGAGCCGGTGACGATCCGCATCCTCACCGCCACGCTCGCCGGCACGGTGCTCGGGCAGGTGCAGATCCCCGGCAGCCGCGACATCGGCGAGGCGCTGCGGCGCCTGCACGAGGGCATCGACCGGGCGGTGGCGGCCAGCGGCGGCGGCCGGCCGGTGCGCGGCATCGGCATCGGCCTGCCCGGCCTGATGGACCGCAGCGGCCGGCTGGTGCTGGCGCCCAACCTGGGCTGGCGCGACGCGCCGATCCAGCCGCTGCTGCAGGCCGCCCTCGACGCGCCCGTCTACGCCGACAACGACACCAAGGCGGCGGCGCTGGCCGAACGCCTGTTCGGCGCCTGCCGCGCCGTCGAGGACTTCCTCTACCTCACCGGCCATTCCGGCGTCGGCGGCGGGCTGTTCCTGGGCGGCCGGCTCTACCGCGGCGCCTCGGGCTTCGCCGGGGAGATCGGCCACGTCACGGTGGTGGCCGACGGCCGGCCCTGCGGCTGCGGCAAGCGCGGCTGCCTGGAGACCTACGTCTCCGAATCGGCGATCCTCAGCCGGCTGGCCGAGCAGGGCCGCCCGCTGCCCGATCTCGCCGAGGTGGCCGCGGCGGCGGCGGCCGGCGACCCCGTGGTGACCGCCCTGCTGGAGGAGGTCGGCGGCTACCTGGGGCTGGCGGTGTCGCACGTCGTCAATCTGCTCAACCCCTCCCTGGTGCTGCTCGGCGGAGCACTGACCCTGGTCGCCGACGTCGTCCTGCCGGCCCTGGAGCGGGCGCTCGCCCGCCACGCCCTGGCGCCCACCCTGTCCGGCCTCAAGCTGATGGTGTCGCCGCTGGGCGCCGACGCCGTGCCCATCGGCGGCATCGCGCTCGCCATGGAGGGATTCCTCGCCGCCCGCGACACGGTGCGGCCGCTGCTTCACGCGTGAGCGGGACGACTCCGCCCCGCAACCGGCGCTGGCCCGCGATCACCGAAAAGCAGGATATGTTCAACTTGCATTCGTACGATTGCGTATTGATTCCTCTGGGGATCGATGCGCGCGCGCGGTGACGACCGCCCGTACCACCCTGTCGGTGCGACCCGATGATCTGGAGATTCGTGCCCGTGAAACACATCCTACCGATCACGGCGGTCCTCGCCGCCGCCACGCTGTCGCACGCCGCGGCGCAGACGCCGCAGTCGGTGACCGCGACCTTCGGCGATGCCTATGTCGGCCTGTCGGCCGGCGTGCTGATCCCCACCGACACCGACCAGACGCTCACCGGAGCGTTCGCCGGCGCGCCGGTGTCGGGCTCCGGCAAGCTGTCGTACAAGCCCGGGGTCCTCGTCGATCTGCGCGCCGGCTACCACTTCAACCCGTATCTGGCGGCCGAAGCGGACATCGCCTATTCCCGCTACACCTATGACAGCTTCGACGGCACGCTGACCGCCGGCGGGTTCGCCGTCAGCGGGACCAAGTTCGACGGCCACGTCACGAACTGGCTGGGATTCGTGAACGCCATCGTCACGCCGCTCGGCCGCAAGGGCTTCTCCCCCTACGTCGGCGCCGGCATCGGCGCCAGCGCCTACGAGGCCAAGGTGGACAGCGCCACCGTCAGCAACATCGGCAGCTTCACCGTCGATTCGAAGACGACCAACGTCGACTTCGCCGCCAACGCCATGGTCGGGTTCGACTACGCGGTCTCCGACGCGGTCTCCGTCGGCGCCCGCTACCGCTTCATCTGGACGGACTCGGCGACGACGGAGTCCTCCGGCGGCCTGACCACGGAGTCCGGCAACGTCCGCCACCACGCCCTGTCGCTCACCGCGACCTACCGGTTCTGAGGGCAAGCGCCGTCGCCACCCACGGTCGTGGCGACGGCGCGTCATCGATCGGGAGCGATCAGCCGCACCGTCGGGAAGTGGCGGCGGTAGCGCCGCACGTCGCGCGTCAGCAGGGCGAGATCGGCGACGGCGGCGTGCGCGCCGATGAAGAAGTCCGGCAACACGCCCGTCTTTGTCCCGCCCGTCGCGCGATAGCTCAGAAACGCCTTCCCCGCCAGGAACAGCGCGTCGCGGGGGATGGGCTCGACGGTGATGCCCGCGTCGGCCAGCACCGCATCCAAGTCCTCGATGCGGTCGTAACCGATGGACAGTTCGGCGTAGATGACGGCGTTGATGAGCAGCGCACCGCCGAGTCCCGCGGCCTCGAGCCGCTGCAGCGACCAGGAGCCCCAGACGGGATCGTCGGTCACGACATCCAGGAGAACGTTGGTGTCGACGAGCGTCACGCTCCCTCGCCGCGGGTCAGGGCCATGATGTCCTCGGTGCTGAGGCGTCGCGTGGCGCTGCCTCGCAGACGCTCGAACCGGCTGCGCCGCGGCTCGGCATCGATCTTGGTCAGCACCACCCGCCCGTCCTCCGCGAGGTGGAAGTCGACCGCGCTGCCGGGCTCGATGCCGAGAAAGTCACGAATCGGCTTCGGGATCGTCACCTGACCCTTGCTCGTCACCGTCGTCGCCATCGTCGCCTCCGTATTACCGCGCCGCGCTCAAGTAATACATGGTGCCGGTGGCCGGTTTCGGCGAGGGCGACGGGTGGGGTGCCGACACGTTGTGCGACACGCTGCCGCAACACGGTGGCGGCGGCCACTCCGCGCTTTCTGCACCGCGATTCCCTGCCGTATCGTTGATGTCCGGCTGAGAGGCGAGGCGCGGCGCCCGCCCGTTGCTCAAAAAAACAGTGCGAAGAACCGTCCGTGAGGAAGGCCCGAGGCGGGCCCGCATGCGCTCCGGAATCCGTGCGAACGCCGGCTTCCAGGCGACCCCAGTTCGAGGTCGGGACGCGGGCGGCGGCTTGGACATCGATCCTGCGAACAACGTCCGGGAAAGACATTGCCGATGAGCACAGGCAAGGACATCGCCGTCATGGACGGCAACGAGGCCGCGGCGTCGGTCGCCTACCGCGCCAGCGAGGTGATCGCGATCTACCCGATCACCCCCTCCTCCGCGATGGGCGAGCTGTCCGACGAATGGGCCGCCCACGGCGCCACCAACGTGTGGGGCGACGTCCCGCAGGTGGTGGAGATGCAGTCCGAAGGCGGGGCGGCCGGCGCCGTCCACGGCGCCCTGCAGGCGGGCACGCTGGCGACGACCTTCACGGCGTCGCAGGGGCTGCTGCTGATGATCCCCAACATGTACAAGATCGCCGGCGAGCTCACCCCCTTCTGCATGCACGTGGCGGCGCGCACCCTGGCGACCCACGCGCTCTCCATCTTCGGCGACCATTCCGACGTCATGGCCTGCCGCCAGACCGGCTTCGCTATGCTGGCCTCGACCAACGTCCAGGAGGCGCACGACCTGGCCCTGGTGGCGCACGCCGCGACCCTGCGGGCGCGCGTGCCGTTCCTGCACTTCTTCGACGGCTTCCGCACCTCCCACGAGGTGAACCGCGCCGAGCGGCTGTCCGACGACGACCTCCGCGCGCTCCTCGACGACGACGCGGTCGCCGCGCACCGCCGCCGCGGCCTCAGCCCCGACCACCCGGCGGTGCGCGGCACGGCGCAGAACCCGGACGTCTTCTTCCAGGCCCGCGAGGCGATCAACCGCTACTACGAGGCCTGCCCCGCCGTGGTCCAGGAGATGATGGACCGGCTGGCGGCCCGCACCGGGCGGCGCTATCACCTCTACGACTACGTCGGCCACCCCGACGCCGAGCGGGTCGTCGTCGCCATGGGCTCGGGCGCCGAGACCTGCGCCGAGACGGCGCGCCACCTGGCCGAGCGCGGCGAGCGGGTCGGCTGCCTGGTGGTCCGCCTGTTCCGGCCCTTCGCCGTCGCCGAGTTCGCGACCGCCCTGCCGGCCGGCGTGCGACGCATCGCCGTACTCGACCGCACCAAGGAGCCGGGCGCCGTCGGCGAGCCGCTCTACCTCGACGTGGTGGCGGCGCTGGCCGAGGCGCGCGCCGCCGGCAGCCGGGTCGCCGAGCCGGTGGTGATCGGCGGCCGCTACGGCCTGTCGTCCAAGGAGTTCACGCCGGCCATGGCCAAGGCCGTGTTCGACGAGCTGCGGCGCGACCGCCCGAAGCGGCGCTTCACCGTCGGCATCGACGACGACGTCACCCACACCTCGATCCCCTGGGACCCGGCCTTCGACATCGAGGGCGCGGAGGTGTCGCGCGCCGTCTTCTTCGGGCTGGGCGCCGACGGCACGGTGGGAGCCAACAAGAACTCCATCAAGATCATCCAGAAGCACACCAGCGGGTACGCCCAGGCCTATTTCGTCTACGACAGCCGCAAGTCCGGGTCGACCACCGTGTCGCACCTGCGCTTCTCGCCGCGGCCGATCCACGCCCCCTACCTGATCGGCCGGGCGCAGTTCGTCGCCTGCCACCATTTCCCGCTCCTGGAGCGCATGGAGGTGGTGGAGATGGCGGCACCCGGCGCCACCGTGCTGCTCAACGCCCCCGGCACGCCGGAGGAGGTGTGGGCGGCGCTGCCGCGCGAGGTGCAGCAGGCCTGCATCGACCGGCGGGTGGCGCTCTACACCGTCGACGCCACCGCGGTGGCGCGCGACACCGGTCTGGGGCGGCGCATCAACACCATCATGCAGACCTGCTTCTTCGCGCTGGCCAAGGTGATGCCCCACGCCGACGCCGTCGCCGACATCAAGGCGGCGATCGCCAAGACCTACGGGCGGCGCAGCGAGGAGGTGGTGCGGCGCAACTTCGCCGCCGTCGACCAGGCCCTGGCCAACCTCAGGCGCATCCCCCTGCCCGACCGCGCCGAGGCCGGCCACGACCGGCCGCCGGCGGTGCCGGACGGCGCGCCCGACTTCGTCCGCCGGGTGACCGCCGCCATGATCGCCGGCCACGGCGACCGGCTGCCGGTCTCGGCCTTCCCGGTGGACGGCACCTGGCCCAGCGGCACCTCCCGGTTCGAGCGGCGCTCCATCGCCACCGAGGTGCCGGTGTGGAACGCCGCGGCCTGCATCCAGTGCAACAAGTGCACGCTGGTCTGCCCGCAGGCGGTGATCCGCGCCAAGGCGGTGCCGGACGCGGCGCTGGCCGACGCCCCGGCCGGCTTCGCCACCCTGCCCTACCGCGGCCGCGAGTTCCCCGGCGCGCGCTACACCCTGCAGGTGTCGCCCGGCGACTGCACGGGCTGCTCGCTGTGCGTCGCCGCCTGCCCGGCCAAGGACAAGGCCGACCCGACGCGCAAGGGCCTGGAGATGCGGCCGCTCGCCGAGCAGCCGGGGCTGCAGGCCGCCTTCGACTATTTCCTGACCCTGCCCGAGGCGCCGCGCGACCGCATCCCGACGACGGTCAAGCACACCCAGCTGCTGCAGCCGCTCTTCGAGTTCTCGGGGGCCTGCGCCGGCTGCGGCGAGACGCCCTACATCAAGCTGCTGACCCAGCTCTTCGGCGACCGCATGCTGATCGCCAACGCCACCGGCTGCTCGTCGATCTACGGCGGCAACCTGCCGACCACGCCCTACACCACCGGCCCCGACGGGCGCGGGCCGGCCTGGGCCAACTCGCTGTTCGAGGACAACGCCGAGTTCGGCCTCGGCCTGCGCGTCGCACTGGACCAGCTGACGGCGCAGGCCAAGACCCTGCTCGGCTCGCTGTCGGCCGGTCTCGACGGCCGCCTGGTCGAGGCGCTGATGACGGCCCGGCAGGACGACGCGGCCGGCATCGCCGCCCAGCGCGCCCGCGTCGCCGACCTGCGGGCACTCCTCGCCGACCGGCGCGACCCGGCGGCGCGGCGGCTGGCCGAACTGGCCGAGCACCTCGTGCGCCGGACGGTGTGGATCGTCGGCGGCGACGGCTGGGCCTACGACATCGGCTATGGCGGCCTCGACCACGTGCTGGCCTCGGGGCGCGACGTGAACGTGCTGGTGATGGACACGGAGGTCTACTCCAACACCGGCGGCCAGCAGTCCAAGGCCACCCCCATCGGCGCCTCGGCCAAGTTCGCCACCGCCGGCCGCGCCGTCGCCAAGAAGGACCTCGGCCTGATCGCCATGGCCTACGAGCACGTCTACGTCGCCCGCACCGCCTTCGGTGCCCGCGATTCCCAGACGCTGAACGCGCTCGTCGAGGCCGAGAGCTACCGCGGTCCGTCGCTGGTCCTGGCCTACAGCCACTGCATCGCCCACGGCTACGACCTCGCCAACGGCCTGGCGCAGCAGAAGCTGGCGGTGGACAGCGGCCACTGGCCGCTCTACCGCTACGATCCGCGCCGCCTCGACCGCGGCGAGGCGCCGCTGGAGCTGGACAGCGACGCCCCGTCGGTGCCGCTGGCGACGTTCATGGCCAACGAGGCGCGCTTCCGCATGGTGGAGCGCGACAACCCCGAGCGCTACCGCGCCCTGGTGGCCGCGGCCGAAGCCAACAACCACCTGAAGCTCGACCTCTACCGCCACCTCGCCGGCTTCACCGAGCCGGTCGCCGGCGAGGACTGAAGGGGGACGGGCGATCCGCGACGCCGTGTCCGCGGGCTGAGCCTCTCTCCTCCGGGGGGCCCGGCCCGGCGGCGGGTGCGATGGCGTACCGGGGGGCGCTATGCCCCCCGGTACGCCGGCGGCCGCTTCTCCAGGAACGCGGCCGGACCTTCACGGGCGTCGGCGCTGGACATCACCCGCTCGCGCGCCGCGTCCTCCAGGCGGAACGCCTCCTCCTCGGAGCGCCCGAGGCTGGCCCGGACGGTGCGCTTGATCTCGCGCACGGCCAGCGGCCCGTTGCCGGCGATGCGCTCGGCGACCTGCAGGGCGTGCGGCAGGACCGCGTGCGCGGGCACCACCCGGTTGACCAGGCCGAGCCGCAGGGCGTCGGCGGCCGGCAGCGGGTCGCCGACCAGCATCATCTCCATCGCCGCGCACAGCGGCACCTGGTGCGGCAGCCGGCTGAGCGCGCCGGCGAACGGCACCAGGGCGTGGCGCACCTCGGGCAGGCCGAAGACCGCCTCCTCCGCGGCGATGCGGATGTCCGTGCCGAGCAGGAGCTCGGTGCCGCCAGCCAGGCAATGGCCGTTGACGGCGGCGATGACCGGCTTGTCCAGGGCGTCGCGCAGCGCGGCCCGGACGAGCAGGTCGGGGTCGGCGGCCACCCGGCGCTCGAACTCGTCCTGCGGCTGCCGCGCCCCGGTCAGCAACGGCAGGCTCTTCTCCAGGTCGCCGCCCGAGCAGAAGGCCGGCCCGGCCCCGGTCACCACCAGCACCCGCACCTCCGGGTCCTCGGCGGCCCGGGCGTAGGCCTCCACCAGGCGGCAGGCCATTTCGGGGTCGATGGCGTTGCGCACCTCCGGCCGGTTGAGGGTGATCACCGCCACCGCGCCGCGTCGCTCCCACAGCACCACGCCCATTCCGCTCGACTCCCATATTGATTTTCGCAAACTTGTTCGATAGAAACCTATCTTGTGAAAACCAATCAGCTCTGTCAATCATCGGCGCCGGAGGGACGGCGAATGGATTTCAGCTTCATCGGCGATCTCGTCAGCTTCCGCATCCGCCTGGTGCAGATCGCCGCCTTCAAGGATTTCGAGGAGGGGCTGCGCCGGTTCGGCGTGGTGCCGCGCTATTTCGGCCTGCTCACCCTCATCGAGAACAACCCCGGCATGCCGCAGGCCCGGCTGGCCGAGGCCGTCCACCTCATGCGCTCCAGCCTGGTGCCGATCCTCGACAAGCTGGAGGCGGAGGGGCTGGTGGCGCGCCGCGACTCGCCCACCGACCGCCGCGCCAAGGGGGTGTGGCTGACCGCCAAGGGCGCCAAGGCGCTCGCCCGCATCCGCCCGCTGGTCCGCCAGCACGAGGAGCGCCTGACCCACGGCATGACCGAGGAGGAGAAGGCGGCGCTGCTGGGCCTGCTGCGCCGCGTCGACGACAACCTGCGACAGGCCAAGGCCGCCCGGAGCGCGGCCTGACCCGAACACGGGGGCCGCGGCCAACGCGGTCCGATCCACGGGACACGGGAGGAAGACGGTGCAGGAAGGATTCCGCCTGCGCGGCGCCGAGGACGTCGCCGCCATCGAGGCCCTCGGCATGGACGCGTTCCTGCCGGAGCCGACGCCCTTCGCCCTGCTGCGCGCCGCCGCGACGGCCCGACCGGACGCCACCGCCCTCCTCCACCTGCGGCGCATCGGCGCGCCGGAGGAGGACGAGCGGATCACCTTCGACGCCCTGTACCGGTCGGTGTGCCGGGCCGCCAACCTGTTCCGCCGCCTCGGCGTCGGCCCCGACGAATCGGTGGCGCTGCTCATGCCGCACGTCCCGGCCGGCCAGGTCGCCCTGTGGGGCGCCGAGGCGGCGGCCCGCGCCTGCCCCGTGAACCCCATGCTGCGCCCCGACCATCTGCGCGGCATCCTGCGGGCGGCGCGGGCGAGCGTGGCGGTGGTCTGCGGCCCCAACCCGGACGTCGACATCTGGGACCGCGCCGTGCCGGCGATCCGCGAGGCCGGCTGCGTGCGCCACATCCTCGACGCCGGCGCCGAGGCCGACGCCCCCGGCTCCGACGGGCGGTTCGAGGACCTGCTGGCCGCCGAGTCCGACCGCTTCGACGACGCCCCGCCGCCCGACCGGCTGGCCGCCTTCTTCCACACCGGCGGCACCACCGGCGCGCCCAAGCTGGCCCGGCACAGCCACCGCAACCAGGCCTTCGTCGCCCGCGGCGTCGCGGCGATGGGCGACCTCGGGCCGGCCGACGTGGTGGTCAACGGCTTCCCCCTGTTCCACGTCGCCGGCAGCTTCGTCTACGGGCTCGCCGCCATCGCCGCCGGCGCGGCCACGCTGATCCCGACCCGGCTGGGCATGCGCAACCGCGCCTTCGTCTCCACCCTGTGGCGGCAGGTGGAGCGCCATCGCGTCACCTGCCTCGGCGCGGTGCCGACCTTCATCGCCGCCTGCAACGCGGTGCCGGTGGACGCCGACATCGCCTCGCTGCGGCTCACCCTGACCGGCGGCTCGCCGCTGCCGGCCGAGCTGGCCGACGCCTTCGAGCGCCACACCGGCGCGCCGGTGCGCAACGTCCTCGGCATGACGGAGTGCGCCGGCGTCGTCACCGTCGAGCCGTTCCACGGCCCGCGCACCCCCGGCTCGACCGGCGTGCGCCTGCCCTTCACCGAGGTGCGCGCCTTCCGCCCCGGGGCCGGCGGGGCCGACCTGTCGGCGCCCCTGGCGCCGGGGGAGACGGGGATCATCGCCCTGCGCGGCCCCAACGTCGGCCCCGGCTACAGCGACGTGTCACGCAATCCCGGCACGTTCGAACCGGGCGGCTGGCTGGTCAGCGGCGACCTCGGTCACGTCGACGCCGAGGGGCGCGTCCACGTCACCGGGCGCGCCAAGGACGTGATCATCCGCGGCGCCCACAACATCGACCCGGCGGTGATCGAGGACGCGCTGCTGCGCCATCCCGACGTTCTGGTCGCCGCCGCGGTCGGCCAGCCCGACGCCTACGCCGGCGAGCTTCCGGTGGCCTACGTCACCGTGCGCGAGGGAAGCCGTGTCGGCGGCGGCGACCTCGCCCGCTTCGTCGAGCCGCTGGTGGCCGAACCGGCGGCGCGGCCGCGCCACGTCACGGTTCTGGACGCGCTGCCGCTCACCCCGGTCGGCAAGATCTTCAAGCCGGCGCTGCGCGTCCTCGCCGCCCGGCGCGGCGTCGAGGACGCGCTGCGCACGGCCGGGATCGATCCCGCCGCCTGCGCGCTGGAGGTGTCGGATTCCGGCGCCACCGTCCGCGTCGCCGCCGCCGACGCGGAGCGGGCGCGGCGCGCCCTGCTCGGCATGCCCATCCCCTACACCATCAGCGCCGCGTGAAGACGGCGAAACCGCAAGGAGGGAACACATGAAGAGGACCATTCTGGCCGCCGCCGGCCTGTCCGCCCTGGTGGCCGCCACGGCGCCGGCGCGGGCCGAGATCCGGCTGGGCGCGGTGCTGTCCGTCACCGGGCCGGCCGCCTTCCTCGGCGAGCCGGAGAAGCGCACGCTCGAGCTCTACGTCGACGCCATCAACGCCGCCGGCGGCGTCGACGGCGAGAGCATCGCGCTGACCGTCTACGACGACGGGGCCGACGCCAACAAGGCGCGCCTCTTCGCCCAGCGCCTGATCGAGGACGACGGGGTCGTGGCGATCGTCGGCGCCACCCTGACCGGCCCGTCGCTGGCCGTCGGCGCCGTCGGCACCGAGGCCAAGGTGCCGGTGATGGCGCTGGGCGGCGGCGTGCAGATCGCCGAGCCGCTCAAGCCCTGGGTCTTCAAGATCGGCCACACCGACCGCATGCAGTGCCAGAAGATCTTCGAGACCCTGAAGGCGCGCGGCCTGACGCGGATCGCCCTGATCTCCGGCACCGACAGCTACGGCAACTCGATGCGCGGCGAATGCCTCGCCAAGGCGCAGGACTACGGCGTCGCCATCGCCGTCGACGAGCGCCACGGGCCGCAGGACAGCGACATGACGCCCCAGCTCACCAAGGTGCGCGGGGCCGACGGGGTGCAGGCGGTGGTGCACACCGGCTTCGGCGAGACCGCGAGCGTCCTCGCCCGCAACTACCGCCAGCTCGGCATCGCCCTGCCGCTGTACGAGAGCGCCGGCGTCGCCTCGCCCGGCTACATCGCCCTCACCGGCCCGGCGACGGAAGGCGTGAAGCTGCCGGCACCGGCGGTGCTGGTGGCCGACCAGCTCCCGCCGGACGACCCGCAGCACAAGGTGGTCACCCGCTACGCCGCGGAATACAAGGCAAAGTACGGCGAGCCGGCGGGGATGTTCGGCGGCTTCGCCTACGACGCCCTGAACCTCCTGATGACGGCGTGGCGGAAGGCCGGGACGACGGATCCGGCGAAGACCCGCGACGCGCTGGAGACGCTGGGGCCGCAGGTCGGCGTCACCGGCACCTTCATCATGACCGCCGAGGATCACCTGGGCCTCGATCTCTCGGCCTTCCGGATGGTCGAGGTGAAGAACGGCTCCTTCGTCATCCTCGAGGATTGAGGGCGGGCGGCGATGGCCGAGTTCCTGCAGTTCGGCTTCTCGGGCGTCACGGTCGGCTCGGTCTACGCCCTCGTGGCCCTGGGATTCACCCTGATCTACAACGCGTCGGACGTCGTGAACTTCGCCCAGGGCGAGTTCCTGATGATCGGCGGCATGACCTCGGCGGTGCTGTTCGCCGCCGGGGTGCCGCTGCCGCTGGCCGCGGTCACCGCCGTCGCGGCGGCGGCGGCGGCCGGGTTCCTGCTGGAGCGCCTGGCGATCGCGCCGGTGCGCGACGCGCCGCCGGCGACGCTGATCATCATCACCATCGGCGCCTCGCTGCTGCTGCGCGGCATCGCCCAGATCGTCTTCGGCAAGCAGATCCACCGCCTGCCGTCCTTCACCGGCGACGCCGCCATCGCCGTCGGCGGCGCCATGCTGCCGGTGCAGAGCCTGTGGGTGCTCCTCGGCGCCGGCGTGATGTTCGTGGCGCTGCGCGCGCTGCTCGGCGGCACGCTGGTCGGCTTCGCGGTGCGCGCCACGGCGGCCAACCGGCTGGCGGCGCGCCTCGTCGGCATCGAGGTGCCGCGCATCTTCGCGCTGGCCTTCGTCGTCTCGGCGGTGATCGGCGCCGTCGGCGGCATCCTGGTCACGCCGATCACGCTGACCCGCTACGACATCGGCACCCTGCTGGCGCTCAAGGGCTTCGCCGCGGCGATGCTGGGCGGCATGGGCAACCCGCTGGGGGCGGTGGTCGGCGGCCTCTCCATCGGCCTCCTGGAATCGTTCGGGGCGGGCTACGTCAGCTCCACCTACAAGGACGCGGTCGCCTTCGTCGCCATGCTCGGCGTGCTGATGTTCCTGCCCGGCGGCCTGCTGGGCGCCTCCAAGCTCGAGAGGGTCTAGCCATGCGGCGCCTGCTGATGTCCAGCCACGGCGGCCTTCTCGTGCTGGTCGGACTGATCGTCCTCGTGCCGCTGCTGTCCGGCAGCGGCTTCCACCTGCGGCTCGCCGCGCTGGTGTGGGTCTACGGCCTGGCGGCGGTGGGGCTGAACGTGCTGATGGGCGAGGCCGGGCAGGTCAGCCTGGGGCACGCCGCCTTCATGGGGATCGGCAGCTACACCGTCGCCATCGGCCCGGCCCACCTCGGCCTCGACCCGCTGGCGTGCGCAGCCCTGGCGACGGCGCTGTCCTGCCTGGTCGCCTTCGCCATCGGCCGCCCGGTGCTGCGGCTGAAGGGCCATTACCTGTCGCTCGGCACGCTCGGCTTCGGCTACCTGGTGGCGCTCGTCATCGTCAGCGAGCCGGCGCTGACCGGCGGTCCCGACGGCATGCCGGTGCCGCGCGTCGTCCTGTTCGGCACGCGGCTGGCCGGGGCCAGCGTGTGGTACTGGATCACCGCCGCCTTCCTGCTGGCCGGCACGCTGCTGGCGCTCAACCTCAAGGCCAGCCCGAGCGGACGCGCCTTCCGCGCGCTGCACGACAGCGAGGTGGCGGCCGGCGTGCTGGGCATCGACGTGGCCGGCCGGAAGCTGGCCGCCTTCGTCATCGCCGCCGGCTACGCCTCGCTGGCGGGGTCGCTGCTGGCGCTGATGAACGGTTTCGCGGCGCCGGCGACGGCCGGCTTCCTGCAGTCGGTCGAGCTGGTGACGATGGTCGTCGTCGGCGGCATCGGCTCGGTGTTCGGCGCCATCGTCGGCGCCGCCTTCATGGTCCTGCTGCCGCAGGTGCTGACGGTGTTCGAGGACTACGAGACCGGGCTGATCGGCCTCACCATCATCCTCTTCATGATCTTCATGCGCCACGGCATCGTGCCCGGCCTGCGCCGCGCGCTGGAGCCGGCGCGATGACGGCGGTGCTGAGAGCCGACAACGTCGGCATCCGCTTCGGCGGCGTGCAGGCGCTGGCCGACGTGAGCTTCACCGTCGCGGCGGGCGAGATCTTCGCCATCATCGGTCCCAACGGGGCGGGCAAGACCACGCTGTTCAACATCGTCTCCGGGCTCTACCGGCCGGGGTCCGGGCGGATCGAGCTGCTGGGCGGCGACGTGACCGGGCTGGCGCCGCACCGGCTGGCCCGCCGCGGCCTGTCGCGCAGCTTCCAGAACCTGCAGATCTTCTTCCGCATGACGGTGGCCGAGAACGTGATGGTCGGCCGCAACCGCGCCGAACGCACCTCGCTGCTGGCCGACCTGCTCGGCCTGCCGTCGGTGCGCCGCCAGAACGCGGCGACGCGGCGCGACGCGCTCGACCTGCTCGACCGGGTCGGGCTGGCGCACCGGGCCGACGAGAGCGCCGCCGCCCTCGCCTACGGCGAGCTGAAGCGGCTGGAGATCGCCCGCGCGCTGGCGGCCGAACCGCGCCTGCTGCTGCTCGACGAGCCCGCCGCCGGCTGCAACGCCACCGAGACGGCGGAGATCGAGGCGCTGGTCCGCGCCATCGCCGGGCCCGACCTGACCGTCGTCCTGATCGAGCACGACATGCGCCTGGTGATGACCCTGTCCGACCGCATCCTGGTGCTCAACCGGGGCACGGTCCTGGCGTCCGGCACCCCGGCCGAGGTGCGCAACGATCCCCGGGTGATCGAGGCCTATCTCGGCCGCCACGGCACGAAGGAGGCGGGCGTCCATGCTGCGGGTTGAGGGGCTGCGGAGCGCCTACGGCCGGGTCGAGGTGCTCAAGGGCGTCGACCTCGCCGTCGCGGCCGGCGAGGTGGTGGCGCTGGTCGGCTCGAACGGGGCGGGCAAGACCACCCTGCTGCGGGCGATCTCCGGCGTGCAGCCGATCACCGCCGGCCGCATCCGCTACGACGGCGAGGCGATCGAGCGGCTGCGGGCGTCGCAGCGCGTCGCCCGCGGCATCGCCCAGTCGCCCGAGGGGCGGCAGGTCTTCGGGCCGCTGACGGTCGAGCAGAACCTGCGCCTCGGCGCCTACGCCCGCCGCGACCGCGGCGTGCGCGGCGACATGGAGCGCGTCTACGCGCTGTTCCCGGCGCTGGCGGAACGCCGCGGCACGGCGGCCGGGGCGCTGTCGGGCGGGCAGCAGCAGATGCTGGCCATCGGCCGCGCCCTGATGGCGCGGCCGCGGCTCCTGCTGCTCGACGAGCCGTCGCTCGGCCTGTCGCCGCTGCTCGTCGACCAGGTGTTCGACGCCATCGCCGCCCTCCGGGCGGACGGGGTGACCATGCTGCTGGTGGAGCAGAACGCCGCGGCGGCGCTGGCGGTCTCCGACCGCGGCTATCTGCTGCGCACCGGCGAGATCGTCCAGTCCGGCGCGGCCGCCGCCCTGCTCGACGATCCGGCGGTGCAGCGGGCGTATCTCGGCATGTGAGGCGGCGTCCGTCCGACGCGAACGGGGGAGGAACGACGTGGGAAAGCTCGACGGAAAGGTGGCCCTGGTCAGCGGCTCCGGCCGGGGAATCGGCCGCGCCATCGCGCTGAAGCTGGCGTCCGAGGGGGCGTGGGTGGTCGTCAACGACCTCGACGAGGCACCGGCGGCGGAGACCGTGGCCGCGGTGCGGGCGGCCGGCACGCAGGCGCTCGCCGTGGTCGGCGACGTCGTCGCCGCCGACTTCGGCGCGCGCTTCGTCGGCGCCGCCCTCGACCGCTGGGGCCGCATCGACATCATCGTCAACAACGCCGGCTACGCCTGGGACGCCGTCGTGCAGAAGGTCGAGGACGAGCAATGGCAGGCCATGCTCGACGTCCACGCCGCCGCGCCGTTCCGCATCCTGCGCGCCGCCGCCGGCTACATCCGCGCCGCCGCGAAGGCCGAGGCGGAGGCCGGGCGGGTGGTGTCGCGCAAGGTGGTCAACGTCTCCTCGATCGCCGGCCTGTCCGGCAACCCCGGGCAGATCGCCTACGCCGCCGGCAAGGCGGCGGTGGTCGGCATGACCAGGACCCTGGCCAAGGAGTGGGGACGCTACAACGTCTGCGTCAACTGCGTCGCCTTCGGCTGGATCAGGACCCGCATGACCGAGCCGGTCGGCTCCGGCGGCGGGACGGCGGTGATCGCCGGCAGGTCGGTGCCGATGGGCCTTCCCCCGGAGACGATCGCCCGCATGGAGGGGCTGATCCCGCTCGGCCGCGGCGGCACGCCGGAGGAGGCGGCCGGCGCGGTCTATCTGCTGTGCCTGCCGGAGGCGGACTACATCAGCGGCGAGGTGCTGGTGGCGGGGGGCGGGTTCCGCGGCTGAGCGCGGGAGCGGCGCCGACCGTCCCGGGGCCGCCCGCTTTCGGCTTGGCAACGGGCCCCGGTCGCCGCCATCCTGTCCGCCTCGCCACGGCGCTGCGACGGGTGTCCCCATGGCCTTCGATCTCCTGCTCCGCGGCGCCCGCCTCGACAGCGCCGGTGGTTCCGGCCCCGGTGCCTCGGGCCCCGGTGCCTCGGGCCTCGTCGACATCGGCATCCGCGGCGGACGCATCGCCGCGGTGGCGCCGGACCTGCCCGGCGACGGGCCGGTGGAGGAGCTGGGCGGCCGGCTGGCGATGGCGGGGTTCGTCGAGACCCACATCCACCTGGACAAGTCCTGCATCCAGGAGCGCTGCGCCTGCCGCGAGGGCACGCTGGCCGAGGCCATCCGCGAGGTCGCCGCCGCCAAGCGCGCCTTCACCGAGGAGGACGTGGCAGCGCGCGGCGCCCGCACCCTGGAGCGGGCGATCGTCCAGGGGACGACGCGCATGCGCACCCACGTCGAGGTCGACCCGCGCGTCGGCCTGCGCGCCTTCCGCGCCGTGCGCGGGCTGAAGCGCGCCTACGCCTGGGCGGTCGACCTGCAGGTCTGCGTCTTCCCGCAGGAGGGGCTGACCAACGATCCCGGCTGCGAGGAGCTGCTGGAGGCGGCCTGCGCCGAGGGCGCCGACGCGATCGGCGGCTGCCCCTACACCGACAGCGACCCGCACGGGCAGATCGCCCGCGTCTTCGCGCTGGCCCGGCGCTTCGACCTCGACGTCGATCTCCATCTCGACTTCGACACCGATCCGAGCTGGATGCACCTGGACGAGGTGTGCCGGCAGACCGCGGCCCACGGCTGGGGCGGGCGCGTCGCCGTCGGCCACGTCACCAAGCTGTCGGCGGTGCCGCCGGCGCGGCTGGCCGCCGTCGCCCGCCGGCTGGCCGACTGCGGGGTCGCGGTCACCGCCCTGCCGGCGACCGACCTGTTCCTGATGGGGCGCGGGCACGACCACGCGGTGCCGCGGGGGGTGACGCCGGTGCACCGGCTGGCCGCCGCGGGGGTGACCTGCTCGCTCGCCACCAACAACGTGCTCAACCCCTTCACCCCGTTCGGCGACGCCTCGCTGGTCCGCATGGCCAACCTCTACGCCAACGTCGCCCAGGTCGGCCGGCCCGACGACCTCGCCGCCTGCTACGCCCTGGTCACCCGCGACGCGGCGCGGCTGATGAACCTGGCGGACTACGGCATCGCCCCCGGCGCCCCGGCCGACGTCGTGGTGCTGGACGCGCCGGACCCGGCGGCCGCCGTCGCCACCCTGGCGCAGCCGCTCTTCGGCCTCAAGGCCGGACGGCGGAGCTTCACCCGCGCCCGGCCCGTGCTGCACCACCCGGCGGGCGCCTGACCGCCCCGCTCGCGCTCTTTCGGGTGGGCGTCGCGAAAACTGTTGTGTACCGCCGATTGCGGCCCGACCATCCGCGGCGTGCGATCCGGAGGCGACCATGGTGCGCTCACGCCGTCTGGCCTTCCTTCCCGTCCTGTGGCTGCTGCTCGCCGGCGCCGCCGCGGCGCAGCCGGTCGGCGAGGTGGTGACGCTGATCGGCCAGGCCGAGCGGGTGCGCGGCGGCGCGGCGGAGCCGGTCGTCCGCGGCATGGCGGTGGAGCCCGGCGACGTGCTGAACACCGGCCCGGCGGGGCGGCTGCGCATCCGCTTCGTCGACGGCAGCACCGGCGTTCTCGGCGTCGAGTCGACGCTGACGGTCGCCCGCTTCGCGCAGCCCGGCGGCGCCGGCACGCGCGACGCGGCCCTCGAGCTCGGCCGGGGCATCCTGCGCAGCATCGCCGAGACGGTGCGGCCCGGCCAGCGCTTCGACGTGCGCACGCCGACCGCCGTCGCCTCCGTGCGGTCCACCGAATGGATCGTCGTGATCACGCCCGAGGGCACCGGCGTGCTGGCCCTGGACGGCCGCGTCGCCGTCCGCGGCACCGCCGCCGGCGCCGCCCGCCCAGTGGTGCTCGAGCCCGGCGAGGGGACCGACGTCGCCCCCGGCCGGCCGCCCACGCCGCCGGCGCGCTGGAGCCCGGCGCGGGTCGGCGGGGTGACGGACGCCACCGCCCTGCCCTGAGGCGCCGCGGCCATGCGCGCCGGCCTCGCCGTCACCCTCCTCCTCGTCGTGCTGCAGGTCGTGGCCGGCGACGCCGGGCCGCTGGCGCGGCTGGAGGCGCTGACCCTCGACGCGCGCTTCCATCTGCGCGGCGCGCAGCCCGTCAGCGGCGAGGTGGTCGTGCTGATGGCCGACGACGCGGCGGTCGAGGCCGCCGGGCGCTGGCCCTGGCCGCGCCGGCGCCTGGCCGAGCTGGTGGACCGGCTGCGCCTGGCGGGCGCCGGGCCGATCGTCCTCGACCTGCTGTTCGTCGAGCCCGACCCCGATCCCGGCGGCGACGCCGCGCTCGCCGCGGCGATGGCACGCTCGGGCGCCGTCGTGCTGCCGATCTACGTCGACACCGGCGCCGGCTTGGGGGCCGGCACGGAGGGCGGCACCGGGGGCGCCGCCGCGGACGGCACCGACCCGGACAGCCTCGCCGCGGTGCGCGCCTCGGCCTTCCCCGACGTCGATCTCGGCCGGGAGCAACTGGCCGCCCTGCCCGGCGCCGCGCGGGTCGTCGTGCCCGTCCCCAGGCTGGCGCGGGCCGCCGCCGCGGTCGGCCACGCCAACCTGTTCCCCGACGCCGACGGCCAGGCGCGGCACGAGGCGCTGGCCGTGCGCGGCGGCGACGCCGTGTACCCGGCCCTCAGCCTCGTCACCGCCCGCCTGCGCCTGGGCATCCCGCACGACGCGATGCGGCTGGTGCCCGGGCTCGGCGTCGACCTCGGCGGGCAGCCGGTGGCGACCGACGGCGCGCTGCGCCTGCCGGTGAACCATCTCGGCCCCGCCGGCACGGTCGAGACGATCAGCCTGGCGGACCTCTGGCAGGGGGCGGTCGTGCCGGAACGGCTGCGCGGCCGCACCGTCCTGGTCGGCGCCGCCGTCACCGGCCTGGCCGACCGCCTCGCCAGCCCCTTCGGCGAGGCCCTGTGGGGTGTGGAGCGGCACGCCGCGGTGGTGGAGAGCCTGCTGACCAACCGCCTGCTGCGCCGCGACGCGGTGACCAGGCTGGCCGACCTCGGCGTCACCGCGCTCGCCGGCGCCGCGGCGGGCGCGCTGGCACTGCTGCCGCCGGCGGCGGCGCTGACGGCGCTGGGCGCCCTGGCTTTCGCGGTCGCCGCCGCCGTCCATCTGGCGTTCGTCGCCGGGGGCCTGATCCTGACCGCGACCTTCCCGCTCGCCGCGGTGGTGGTGGGCGGTGCGGCGGTGCTCAGCGGCACCCTCATCCGCACCCGGCGCGAGCAGCGCCGCATCCGCGACGCCTTCGCCCAGTACCTGCATCCCGCGCTGGTCGAGCGCCTGGCCCGCCACCCCGGGGAGCTGCGCCTGGGCGGCGAACTGCGCACGTTGACGGTGCTGTTCGCCGACGTCCGCGGCTTCACCGGCCTGTCGGAACGGCTGGCGCCCGAGGCGCTGGTCGGGCTGATGGGGGACTATCTGGAGGCCATGGCCGCCGAGGTGCTGCGCCACGGCGGCTACGTCGACAAGTACATGGGCGACGGGATCATGGCCATCTTCGGCGCCCCCGTCGCCGGCCCGCAGCCCGAGCTGGACGCCTGCCGCTGCGCGCTGGCCATGCAGCGCGCCGCCGCCGCCGGACGGGAGCGCTGGCGGCGCTGGGGGGTGGAGGAACTGCGCATCGGCGTCGGCATCCACACCGGGCCGATGGTGATCGGCAACGTCGGCGGCGCCGGGCGCCTGAACTACACCGTGGTCGGCGACAGCGTGAACATCGGCGCGCGGCTGGAGGCGGCGACCAAGAGCCTCGGCGTGGCCGTCGTCATCAGCGACGACACGCACCGCCGAGTCGGCGACCGGCTGCCCGCCCGGCCGCTCGGCGCGATCGCGCTGGCCGGCCGCACCGCCGCCGTCGAGGCCTGGGAGCTGGTGGTCGAGGCGGACGCGCTCGCCGGGGACGCTCCCCGGCAGCCCGCGGCGCGGCGGCGCAGCGGGACCGCCTGACGGCGCCGGCGCGACGCCGTCCCGTGCCGTCCCTCGCCCGCCCCGCTGCGCACGGACGCGTCGGCGCAAACGACGCCACCGTCTTTGCACGGCCCGATAAGATACATTGAAGGATCTTGACGAGCACGGAAAGCGCGATAGGATGCGCAAATGGATCTTATATCGGGGGCTTTCCAATGCCATCACGAATCTCGAACGGCACCCTCCCGACGCCAAGCCCCTTGCCGGCGGCCGGCGGCCCCGGTCGCGGCGCCGCGGCCGTCTTCCTGCTGGCGCTGCTGGGCTGCGCGCAGGTCCCGGCCGATCCGCAGGCGCGCGCCGCGTACGAGGAGGCGAACGACCCCGCCGAACCCGCCAACCGGGTGATCTTCGCCGGCAACCAGTGGGTCGACCGCAACGCCCTGCAGCCGGTCGCCCGGGCCTACCAGGAGCATGTGCCGGACGGCGTCCGCGACCGTCTGGGCAACTTCGGCCGCAACCTCGCGGCGCCCGGAGTCCTGGTGAACGACGTGCTGCAGGCGAACTTCGACCGCGCCTGGGTCACCACCCAGCGCTTCGTCGTCAACACCACGGTCGGCGGTGCCGGCCTGTTCGACGTCGCGACCGACTGGGATCTTCCGCACCACGACGCCGATTTCGGACAGACCTTCGGCGTCTGGGGGCTGGGTCCGGGCCCGAGCCTGCAGGTTCCGCTGATGGGGCCGTCGAACGTTCGCGATCTGGCCTGCGAGGTGGCGGGAATGGTCGCCAATCCGCTCGGCTTCGTGCCCGGCGACGCGATCGAGACCGTTCAGATGGTCAACACCGGTGTCGGCACCGTGCACCAGCGCGCCGGCATGCTCGCCATGACCGACGATCTGGAGAAGAACTCCATCGACTATTACGCCGCGTTGCGCAGCGTGCACGCCCAGCGCCGCGCCGCCCTCGTCGAGGAAGGCCGGGCCGGCGGGCCGGCGGGCATCGTGGAGGTCGGTCCCGTGATGCCGCTGCCGGACGCGCCCCCGACGCCGGACGAACCCTGAAAATCGGGACGGTCCCGGCTCAACCGGTCCTGACGAGCGGCAGGAAGATGGCGTCGACCCAGTCCACCCGCAACGCCGGTGGCGGCGGCGAAAACGTCATCAGAACATGACAACGGAACAGATCGCCCAGCACCGTGGTGACCGGAGGAACGAGCTTCCGGGGATCGATCTCGCCACGCTCCACGGCCCTGTTGAAGATCTGCGAAAGCGCCTCCGTATCACCCGCCCGCAACGTGGCTCGCAAATCTTCCGGCGTCGATGACGTCTCCTGAAAATACCCGCTCGAGAACAGGGTGAAGACGGCGGTGATCGCGGTGGCGCGGGCGGAGGCGCGCTCCAGGTACTCCAGCAGCTCGGTGCGAACGTCACCGTGGTCGGCCACGTCGAGCGGGTGTTTCGCCATCTGCCGTCGGATCGCCGCGATCGCGAGCTCGGCCTTCCCGTTCCAGCGCCTGGCGATCACCGGCCGGCTCGTCCCGGCCCGTGCCGCCACGCCCTCCATCGTCAACCCGCCGCCACGCTCCGTCAGCTCCATCCAGGTGGCCTCCAGAAGGGCCTCCTCGAGATCCGTTCCCCGTCGACGTCCCTTCATCGGATCTTCGCTCCAATAAGATACATTAACGCATCTTGACGGCCACGCTGGCGGCTGTTAGGAGATGCGCCAGCGCATCTTACTCGCGGAGTGAAGGAATGACGACCGTCTTTGCGCTGCGGCGGCCGATCGCCGTCGGCGCGTGGCTCACCCTGGCTGCGGCGATTTTCGGCGCTCCGACGACCGCGGCGGCGGGACCGGGCATCGATGTCGAGCCACCGGACGAACTGGATCTCGGCGCGGGCGCGCCCGACCGGGACGACTCGGATCATTGGACGCTCGGGGCGGGCGTCGCGGTGGTCCCGCGGTTCCTGGGGTCCGACGCGTACACGGCGCAACCCGTGCCGCTCATCGACGTGCAGGTCGGACGCTTCTTCGCCAAGACCGGCGAGGGCATCGGCGTCACCGTCATCGAAACCCCGACCTTCACCGCCGGTGCGAGCGTCAACTGGGTGCAGGGCTACGACGGGGACGACGTCCCCGACGGCATCGACGGCGTGGATTCGGCTCTGGGCGCGCGCCTCTTCGCGTCGGCGCGAGTCCGGGGAGCGGTGGCCACGCTCGCCGCCACCCAGGCCGTGACCGACACCGACCGCGGCCTCCTCGTCAACGCCGGTCTCGCGTACCCCATCCACGCGACCGGCCGTCTGACGATCACGCCGATGCTCGGCCTCACCTGGGCAAACCAACGGTACATGCAGGGCTATTTCGGCATCGATCGGTCCGAGGCCGCGGCATCGGGACTCGATCGCTACGACCCAGCGAGCGGCTTCAGGGATGCCTCCTTCCGCGTCGCCGCCAACTACCGCATCACCGACAGCATCAGCGCGGTCGGCGCCATCGGCGTCGCCCGCCTGCTCGGCGACGCCGCGGACAGCCCGCTCGTCGAGCGGCCGACACAGCCGACCGCTCTGTTCGGCCTGACCTACACCTTCTAAGGAGAGTGGTGCAGGCCGGGCGAAGCTTCTTAGGCCCTGTCGGCGCTTGATCCAATCGAGAGCCGCCCTGAGACGGAGCACGCCCATGAAGGAGTTGGCGGTCTTCCCACAGCGGATCGCTATGGCGCGTCACTCCTTCGTCCTGGCCCGGAAGCGCTCGACCCGCATCGCGCCCCTTTTCATTTCCGGGCCGTGTCGATAGAAGCCCACCATCATGAAATCGGCAGATTGTACCACCTCCATCGCGCTTCGCTCGGCCTGACGTCCGACGCTTGAAGCGCATCCGCCGGGCGGGGCGCCGCCAGCCCTGAGCCTGCGCGCGTTCCCGATTGGTACGACCGGCAGCCTTCTTCGCGCTGTCCGATTTCAGGATTCAGTCATGACCAACTTTTTCGAAAGCCCGTTCAAGGGCAAGCTGCTCTCCGAGCAGGTCAGCCACCCCAACATCAGTGTGGGCCGCTATTCCTATTATTCGGGCTATTACCACGGCCACCGCTTCGACGAGTGCGCCCGCTACCTGCTGCCCGATCCCGATGCCGACAAGCTGATCGTGGGCAGCTTCTGTTCCATTGGTTCGGGTGCGGCCTTCATCATGGCCGGCAATCAGGGCCACCGGAACGAATGGGTTTCCACCTTCCCGTTCCACTTCATGCCCGAAGTGCCCGCCTTCGCCGGCGCCGCCAACGGTTATCTGCCTGCCGGCGACACCGTCATCGGCTCGGATGTCTGGGTGGGCTCGGAAGCCATCATCATGCCCGGCATCACCATCGGCCATGGCGCCGTGATCGGCACCCGCGCGCTCGTCACCCGCAATGTCGAGCCGTACACCATCGTTGGCGGCAATCCGGCCAAGCCGATCCGCAAGCGGTTCTCCGAGGAGCATATCGCCATGCTGCTCGACATGGCCTGGTGGGAATGGGGCGACGCGCTGCTCGCCCAGGCCATGCCCCTGATGACGACGGGCGACATCGACGCGCTCTACGCCTTCTGGCAGACCAACCGCTGATCAACGGCCCGCGCGCCAGGGGGCGATGCCCCCGCGCGCGGGTCACCCCCGGGTTGACGGGCCCCAAGGCTTGCCTATAGTGCCGCCCATGTTCATGACGTCCACCAAGTTCGCCGTCTTCCTGACCACCTGATCGGCGCTTCCCCGGAAGCACAGAGCGCAGGCCTCGCCGGCCTCTCCCGCCGCACACGCTGCGGCCATGCGAACTTGTGGATCATCTTATGCCCGCTGCAGCAAAAGCGCTGACCGAAGCGCAGATCGTCTCCTTTGTCACTGATGGCTTCGTCCGCATCGACAACGCCTTCCCGCGCGACGTCGCCGAGCAAGGCCGCGTCTTACTTTGGCGCGCTACCGGCTGCGATCCTCACGACCCCGCCACCTGGACCAAGCCGGTCGTCCGCCTTGGCGGCTGTCACGACAAGCCTTTCCGCGATGCCGCCAACACCCCAACCCTCCACGCCGCCTATGACGCGCTGGTGGGTGAAGGCCGCTGGATCGCGCCGCAAGGGCTCGGCACCTTCCCCATCCGCTTCCCCTCGCCCGAGACGCCGGGGGACGATGGATGGCACATCGACGCCAGCTTTTCGCTGCCCCGGGACGATCCCAACGACTTCCTCTCCTGGCGGGCCAACGTCAAAAGCAGCGGCCGGGCGCTGCTCATGCTGTTCTTGTTTTCAGACGTCCGTCCAGAGGACGCCCCCACCCGAATCCGGGTGGGCTCGCACGCGGCCATTGCACGCCAGCTCCTTCCCCACGGGGAAGCGGGCCTGACCCTTGGCCAATTGGCGGCCGACGACTTCGCTGCTACCGCCGATTGCGAGGAAATCCTGGCCACTGGGCCAGCCGGCACCGTCTATCTCTGCCATCCCTTTCTCGTCCACGCCGCTCAGCCGCATCGCGGCACGCAGCCGCGCTTCATGGCCCAGCCGCCCCTGGTGCCAAAGGGCGAGTTCGATCCCGCCCTGCCCCCGTCCCCGGTGCAGTTCGCGATCCGCAGGGCCTGCGGCCTGCCGTTTTAGTCCAAACGTCTTCAGATAAGGACAGCAGACCCTGGCCCCGAAAAGGCGCCGTCCCGCGCCGCGCTGCGCTGCAGCGGCGCGGGACGGGCTATCCCGGCGCGCCGAGGACGACGACGTCGGCGGCGGCGAGGGTGCGAACGTTCAAGGTGGCGATGGCGACCGCCGCCCCGGCCCCCGCACCGTCGGCGTCGAACGACAGAACGCCGCTGGCGGTGTCGAAGACGAACCAGTCGTCGGCGTCGCCCGGCCGGTCCAGGGCGAAATTGCCGACCGCCACGGCACCGGCCGGAAGGGCACCGAAATTCGGGCCGACGATGGCGACGCGATCCTCGCCCGCGGTGAAGTCCGCGATCACGTCCACCCCGGCGCCCGGCGCGCCGATGACGAACAGGTCCGCGCCCAGCCCGCCGTACAGGGTGTCCGTCCCGAGATTGCCGGCGAGCTCGTCGTCGCCCTGACCACCGAACAGGACGTCGTCCCCCTGCCCGCCGAACAGGGTGTCGCCGCCGCGGTTGCCGTACAGCGCGTCGTGGCCCCGGTTGCCGTAGACGAGGTCGCCGTCCTGGCCGCCGAAGACGGTGTCGCGATCCTGGCCGCCGAACAGGGTGTCCGCCCCCTGGTTGCCGTACAGCAGATCGTCCTGCTGGTTGCCGTAGAGGACGTCGGCGCCGACGCCGCCGGTGACGGTGTCGAAGCCGGTGTCCCCATAGAGCACGTCGTCGCCGCCTTCGGAGCCGACGACGTCGTCGCCGCCGCCGCCGTTCAAGGTGTCGTCGTCGGCCCCGAGCACGATGCGCTGCGCCGCGCCGTCGCCGACCACGTGCTGGGACCCGGCGCCGCCGCCGAGCTGCACGGCGCCGACGATCACCGCGAAACCGACGTCGTCCAAGTTGAGAATTGTGCCGGCCGGCAGGGCGCGGGCGTCGACGACGATCGCCTCGCCGCCGGCGCCGCCACCGGTGATGGTGAGCGGCGTGCCCGGTGCCGCGCCATCGACCGTCGGGGTCACCGTGCGCACGGTCAGGGTCGCGCCGGCCGGCAGCGTCGCGGCGAAGGCGGTGATCGCCGCCGTGAGGGTCGCCCCCTCGGCCGGGTCCGCCGCCAGCGCGGTCACCGCCGTGGTCAGGGTCTGCGCCGCCTCGGCCGGATTCTGCGGGTTCTGCGGTCCCGACGCGGCGAGACCGACCCCCGCCGGCACGGCGGCGTTGAGCACACCCGTGCCCGTGCCGCCCAGGCTCACCGCGATCGGCGTCGGCGAGGTCGGCGGCGTGATCGACACCGACACGGTCGGCGTGCCGCCGACGGTGGCGAGCGTCGTCCGCACGGTGGCGCCGCCGACGGTTTCCGTCCGCGTGCTGCCGTCGCCGCCGCCTTGCTCGCCGCCGCTCTGCGGGGGCGGGGGCGGGGGCGGGGGCGGCGGCACGTAGACGATCGCGCCGTCCGACAGCGCGAAGGAATCGACGCCGTAGGTGCCGCCCAGGGTCACGCTCAGCTCGGCGGCATCGGCGACGCCGTCGGTGTCGATGAAGAGGGTGGTGACGCCGCCCACCGTGCCGACCTGCAGCGCGTCGGCGGCGACGAGCGTTCCGTCGCCGGCGCTCACCGGTCCGACGAGGGTGTGGCCGGCCACCCGGACGGCGTCGCCGGCGCCGAAATCGGCCAGCGTGTCGCCGCCGTCGCCGGCCGCGGCGAAGAGGAAGAGGTCGTCGCCGGCACCGCCGGACAGGGTGTCGGCGCCGCCGCCGCCGGACAGCGTGTCGTTCCCGGCACCGCCGAGGACGAGGTCGGCATCGGCCCCGCCGTCGAGCGCGTCGGCGTCGGCCCCGCCGTCCAGCGTGTCGGCGCCGGCGCCGCCGGAGAGGACGTCGGCACCGGAACCGCCCGCCAGGAGGTTGGCACCGCCGTCGCCGGTCACGCTGTCGGCGAAGACGGAGCCGACCACGTTCTCGATGCCGACCAGCGTGTCGCCGGCGGCATCGCCGCCGCTGGCGGTCGCCAGATCGGTCGCCACCGCGGCCGCCGAGGCCGCGTAGTCCGCCGTGTCGATCCCGGCGCCGCCGACCAGGGAATCGCTGCCGGCGCCGCCCGCCAGCGTGTCGTCGCCGTCGCCGCCCTCCAGCGTGTCGTCCCCGCCGTCGCCGGACAGGCGGTCGCCGCCGCCGCCGCCGGACAGCCGGTTGGCGGCGCCGTCGCCGGTGAGAACGTCGGCGAAGGCGGAGCCGGCCAGGTTCTCCACACCGCCCAGCGTGTCGCCGGCGGCGTCGCCGCCCGATCCGGCCGCCAGCCCCGCCACCACGGCGGCGGTGGCGGCGCCGTAGTCGGCGGTGTCGCTACCGGCCCCGCCGTCCAGCGCATCGTTCCCGGCGCCGCCGGCCAGCGTGTCGTCGCCGTCGCCGCCGGACAGCACGTCGTCGCCAGCACCGCCGACCAGCGAATCGCCGCCACCACCGCCATACAGCGTGTTGGCGCCGGCGTCGCCGGCGAGGGTGTCGGCATGGGCCGAACCGACCAGGTTCTCGACGCCGCTCAGGACGTCGCCCGCGGCCTCCCCACCGCCGCCGCCGGCCAGACCGGCCGTCACGCCGGCGCCGGCGGCGCCGTAGTCCGCGGTGTCGATCCCGGCCCCGCCGGACAGGGTGTCGGCGCCGGCGCCGCCGGACAGCACGTCGTCGCCATCGCCGCCGACCAGACTGTCGGCGCCGCCGTTGCCCCACAGCAGGTTGTCGGCGAGGTTGCCGACGATCGTGTCGGCGCCGCTGCCGCCCCGGGCGTTCTCGATCAGCGACCGCGGGTCGCCCTCGTGGAGGTAGGGGTTCGCCAGGTTGGCGTCCGCCAGCACGTCGCCATCGAGGGCCGCGTATTGCCCGCCCAAGTCGGACCAGGCGCCCGGCTCCAGATTGATCGACAGATCGGTGGTGTAGCTCGCGAAGCTGTAGATATCGGTGCCGCCGCCGTCCCAGAGCGTCTGCAGAATGACGGCCGTCGCAGGGTTGAAGGTGTAAACGGTGTCGCCGGCGTTGGTGCTCCAGTTCGCGCCGTAGAGATGCTGGAGCGCGGCGATGTCGTTGAGCATCGGCCCGTACGGATAGCTGCCGTCCAGTATCGAGTATCCGCTCATCGGCCCACCGCGGAAGCTGCGGTAGCTCATCACCGAGACTTCGACGGAATCCTCCGCCGCGGCGGCGGCCGGAAACCCGTTCACCGCGTCGTGCGGGTGCTTCAGACCGAGGGCGTGGCCGATCTCGTGAAGCACCGTGAAATAGGAGTAGCCGCCGGTGCCCAGCGCGCCGGGGTTTATCGCCGAGCCGAGTTGGACGTCGCCGCCTTCGGGCTGATCGGAGGGGAAATCGAGGACCCGGGCGGTGAGATTGCTCCCGTCCTGGTACCAGTAGATCCGCAGGTCGCCGCCGCCCGGCTCGGCCGCTTCGGTGAAGGTCAGGCCGGACACCCTGCTCCAGAGCTCCAAAATCCCTTCGATCATCTGTTGCTGGTCCGACGTCAGCGCGCCGAAGTACGACGAGTCGAGTGGACCGGCCGACGCGTAGTCCGACACGTCGCCCACCGACGTGGGAAAGCTGTAGGTCAGCGTCGTCGTGCTCCACTTCGTGCCGTAGAGCGTCGTGTCGATTTCCGTGTCGCCGGAGCTGACAACGGTCACAGCCGTGGCGCCAGACATGCCACCTTCCCTTCCGTACTTCGGTTTGCCGCGCCAGAGGTGCCGGGGTCGGCATCGAATTGCCGACCTGTCATTCGACGCACGGCCCCTTGCTGCCCTCGACTTCGCCGGAGGGGGGACGCTGATCCACTATAGATAGGGTTGCCCTTACTACAGCAATGTAAGCTTGTAAACGCCGGGCGTGCGGCCGCGGGTGATCGCCCCGGGGTGCCGGTCCCGCCCCGGGCGACGGCGGCCGTGCGGGACCGTTACCGTTCGTGAACGGAATCGTCGACGCCGGACGACCGTCGCCCGACTCCGACGACCAGCTCCTCAAAGCAGCCGCAGCTCCGCCGCCACCCGGTCGACGACCGGGCCCCAGTCGCCGGGCGCCGCCTGGTGGAACAGCCGCATGGTCGGGTACCAGGGGCTGTCCTCGCGGTTGTCGAGCCAACGCCAGCAGGCGTCGAAGCGCGACAGCACCCACACCGGCCGTCCCAGCCCGCCGGCCAGATGGCACATCGAGGTGTCCACCGTGATCACGAGGTCGAGCTGTTCGACCAGCGCGGCGGTGTCGGCGAAGTCGCCCACCTCGTCCATCCAGTCGGTCAGCCGCAGCCCCGCCGGCGGCATCTGGCGGGCCGCCTCGCCCTTCTGCAGGCTGTAGAAGGCGACGCCCGGGACGGCGGCCAAAGGCGCCAGGGCCGCCAGCGGCAGGCTGCGCCGGCGGTCGACGGCGTTGGCCTTGAAGTCGTCCGGGCGCGGCTCGCCGGCCCACACCAGCCCGACCTTCAGGCGCTCCTCCCCGGCGAGCCGGTCCCGCCACTTCGGGCGATCGGCCGCGACGGCGCGCAGATAGGGGGCGGCCGGGACACTGTCGAGCCGCGTGCCGACGAGGCCGGGCACGCTCATCAGCGGGGCGCACAGGTCGGCCGACGGCGGCGGCTCGCCGAAGCCGGTCACCGTCGCCACGCCGGGCATGCGGGCCAGCAGGCGCTTCAGGCCGGGCTGGACGTGCAGCGCGACGCGCCCGCCCATCGCCGCCAGCAGCGGGGCGTAGCGGGCGAAGTGCAGGGTGTCGCCATGCCCCTGCTCGGCGGTCAGCAGGATGGTCCGCCCGGCCAGCGGGCTGCCGTCCCAGGCCGGGGCGTGGTCGGGAAACGCCGCCCCGGCCATGCGCCAGCGCGCCTCGTACAGCGGCCAGCCGCGGGCGAAATCGCCGAGCGCCAGCAGCGTCATCGACAGGTTGAAGCGGGCGACGTCGCTCGCCGGGTCGACGCGCAGGGCGCGCCCGCCCCAGGCGCGGGCCTCGCGAAGCCGGCGCAGGCTGTGCGCCATCAGGCCGGCGTTGATCAGGTTGGTCGGGCGGTCGGGCGCCAGGGCCAGGGCCCGCCGGGCGAGCGCGTCGGCGCGCCCGAGATCGCCGTGCAGCAGCCAGAGCTGGGAGTCGGTGGCGTCGGCTTCCGACGCGGCGGGATCGATCCGGCGGATGCGCCGGGTGAGCGCCAGCGCGCCGTCGGCGTCGCCCAGGCGCGTCGACACGCCGGCGAGGCCGCCCCAATGGGCGGGGTCGGCGGGAGCCAGCGCCAGCGCCCGGCGCAGGCCGGACGCCGCGGCGGCGTGCCGGCCCTCCTCGCACAGCGCGAAGCCGAGGGCGGCCTGCATGGCGGGGTCCCGTGGGGCCAGCAGCGCGGCGCGGCGCATCATGCGGCAGGCGGCGTCGGCCCGGTTCCGGCCGTGCGCCAGCATGCCCAGGGCGTGCCACGCGGCGGGCAGGCCGGGATCGAGCGCCGCCGCCCGCGCGAGGCCGCGCGCGGCGGCGCCCTTCCGCCCCGCGGCCTTGTGGAGGATGGCGAGCGCGGCCGTCGCCTTGGCGTGGTCGGGACGCAGGCGCAGCGCCCGCCCGAACGCCACCCCCGCCTGCTGCGGACGCCCGGCCAGACGCAGGGCTTCGCCCAGGTTGTGCAGCGCCGCGGCCCGCTCCGGCTCCAGCAGCATCAGCCGCGCGAAGCAGCGCGCCGCCACCCGCGGCCGGCCGTCGCCCAGCGCCAGGCCGCCGAGCCGCAGCCAGGCCTCGCCGACCGTGCCGTCGGCCGCCAGGACGCCGCGCAAGAGGCGTTCGGCTTCGCCGGCCGCCCCCTCCCGCGCCAGTCGGACGGCGGCCCTCACCGCAGCGGCGATCGTCTCGGGAGCCGGGTTGGCGCTCATGGCGGCACGCGTCGGGCAGGGGAAGGCGGCCGAACTTGTCGGTTGCGCGGCTCGCGATGTCAACATCGCTGCCGCACGCGGGCCGGATGGGGCGACGGGGGCCGCGGCCGTCCGCGTTCGCGACGACCCTGTCGGAACGGGCGTCCCCGTTCAGCGATCCTCTGTGAACGATCATTTTGCGGGGGCGCTGCGCATCTTAATCCGGTACCGGGTTTCTCGTCCCGGTGAGGGCGGCCATGATTCCCGGAGGCCGCCGGTGCGGCCGTCGGTTGGTCTCCCGCCGGAAAGCCGGGCCATGCCAGGACGGGCAGCGCGGGTGCAGGTCTCGCCCCACGGGCCGCAGCCGCCCGCGTCCGTTTCTTCCGCCCGGCGGCGTCAGCGCCGCGCCAGCAGCTCGTGCCGCAGCGCCGCCGACGCCTCGTCCAGGCGCTGCTGCAGGATGGCGGTGAACTCGTCGCCGCCGAGGCCCGGCGGGATCGGCGGCAGGAACTGGATCAGGACGACGCCCGGCCGCACCGATCGCGCGCCGCGCGGCCAGTGGCTGCCGGAATTGAGGGCCACCGGCACCACCGGCACCTTCAGCGACTTGTAGAGCGCCGCCACGCCCGGCCGGTGCGGCGCCGACGAACCGGGCGCCACCCGCGTGCCTTCGGGGAAGATCAGGATCGGCCGGTTCTCGGCCGCCGCCGCCCGGGCCCCGCGCAGCAGGCCCTTGAGCGCGCTGGCCCCCGACCCGCGATCCACCGGGATCATGCCGGCGCGCACCAGGAAGCGCCCCCACAGGGGCACCCGCAGCAGCTCGCGCTTGACGACGATCGCCGGATCCTCCAGCAGCAGCGGGAAGCGGAAGGTCTCCCAGGCCGCCTCGTGGCGCGAGGCGACCACGCAGGCCCCGGGCGGCAGGTGCTCCAGGCCGCGCACCTCGGCGCGCAGGCCGAGGAACACCGCCTCCAGCCAGACGGTGACCCGGCAGAAGACGCGGACCGACCGGGCCGCCCAGATCCGCGGCATCACCAGGGCGGGCGCGCACACCAGGCAGACGAGGGAGGACGCCGCCACGAAGGCGACGCGGAACGCCGCGAGGCGCATCGCGCCCCACGGCCCATGCACCTGAACGGCATCCATGCTTTCGGTGGGCATGCAGGATTCCTGGCGATCGCCGCCCCCGCGCGCAAGCCCCATCTTGCCGTCGGCGGATTCTTTTGCTGCAGCGGCGGATTCGGCCGCGCCCCCGGAGCCGGCCCTTGCGCAGCGCGCCGGCGGTCCCCATCTTCATGCAGTCGAAGTTGCTCTGGGCCATTCGATTTCCGGTCTCACGCGGTGGGCCCGGGTCCTTTCCCCAAGTGAATTTGATGCCCCCCACATGTCGTGCGGGGCCACGCCAGCGAGGGGAACGACCCATGGCTATCGGTACCGTCAAGTGGTTCAACACCACCAAGGGTTTTGGCTTCATCCAGCCGGAGGACGGCTCGGCCGACGTCTTCGTCCACATCTCCGCCGTCGAGCGCGCCGGCATCGGCAACCTCAACGAGGGTCAGAAGCTCTCCTACGAGGCGGTGCGCGACCCGCGCAAGGGCAAGGTCGCCGCCGAGAACCTGCGCGCGCTCTGACCGCTCCGCCGATCCGGCCAGCAGGGGGCGGCTTCGGCCGCCCTTTTGTTTTTCAGCCCTTCACCGCCGTCACGACAGGATGCCCATGACCGACATCATCCCTCCCGCCGCGGGACCGTCGCGCCCACCGCGCCAGGACCTCGCCGCCGCCGCACCGCCCGGACCGCGCGCCCCGGAATGGCCGCGCCTCACCCGCAGCGAGGTGCGTCGGATCGTTCTCGACGTCCTGGGCTGAGGCGGGCGCCCTTGAAGGCACCCCCCACCCCAGGCCCGGCCGACCCGTGGACGCGCGCCGCCTACCGCAGCGGCGAGCTGGCGGCGCTCGGAGGATCGCCGCGCTCGGCCAACCCGCACCCCACGGGAAGCCGGTCGGCGCGGAGCTGGTCCGACGGCTGGCGCGCCCGCACGACACCGGCCCGGACACGCGTTCCCAGCCGCCAACACAGCGAGGCCGACATGACTCTCCTGGAAAAGCTGCCCGAGATGGCCGACGACGCGCTGCAGACGCTGAGCGCGAACGCCGAGCGGCTCGCCGCCTCGGGAACGCCCAAGCAGATGAAGGACGCCCAGGCGGCACTTCCGGCCATCCACGCCGAGCTTGCCACGCGCCGCGAGCGCAAGGCGGCGGAGGCGCCGCGCCGCACCACCACCGGCCGCAAGACGGTGAAAACCGCCAAGGCCAAAGCCAAGGCCGACGTCTGACCGGAACGGCCGGCGCTCAGGCCGGCGCGACGGCGAACAGCCGCAGCACCATGAGGTGCTCGTAGATCTCCCCCGGGTCCAGGCGCACCGACGGGAAGTCCGGGCGGTTGGGCGAGTCCGGGAAGGCCTGGGTTTCCAGCGCCAGCCCGGCGAACGGGCGGTAGCGCGCACCGCCCTTGCCCGGCACGGCGTCGCCGAGCTTGCCGCCGGCGTAGAGCTGGAGCCCCGGCGCCGTCGTGGCGATCTCCAGGCCGCGGCCCGAGACGGGGTCGACCACCCGCACCCGCGGCCGCGCCGGGTCGGGGCCGCCGTTGAGCACCCAATTGTGGTCGAAGCCGCCGGGCACGCCGGCCATGGCGTCCCCCAGCGCCACCGGGATGCGCAGGTCGAAGGGCGTGCCGGCGACCGGCGCCGGTGCGCCGGTCGGGATCAGCGTGGCGTCCACCGGCGTGTAGCGGTCGGCGTCCACCCGGACCACGTGGCCCAGCACGTCGCCCGAGCCGTGGCCGCCCAGGTTCCAGTAGGAGTGGTGGACCAGGTTGAGCACCGTCGGCCGGTCGGTGGTGCCGCGCATGGTGATGCGCACGGTGCCGTCGCCGCCCAGCGCGTAGGTCGCCTCGACCTCCACCGCGCCGGGATAGCCCTCGTCGCCGTCGGCGGAGCGGTGGCGGAAGCGCACCGCGTCGGCCTGCCCGTCCGGCTCCGGCTCGGCCGTCCAGACCGCGCGGTCGAAGCCGCGCACGCCGCCGTGCAGATGGTTGGGCGGGTCGTTGCGCGCCAGCGCGTGGCGGATCCCGTCGAGGGTGAAGGCGCCGCCGGCGATGCGGTTGCCGTAGCGCCCGCAGATCGCCCCCATGTAGGCGTCGGAGCGGGCGTAGCCGGCCGCGTCGTCGAACCCCAGGACGACGTCGGCCGTCCGCCCGGCGGCGTCGGGCGCGTGCAGCTCGGCCAGCCGCGCGCCGAACGGCAGCAGCACCGCGCTCAGGCCGCCGGCCTCGATGCGCAGGCGCCCGTCGGGCAGGACGGCGACACTCACACCACCGTCTCCCCGGTGATCGGGTTGCGGCCGAGGATGATCATGCCGAGCAGGTCGTCCTTGGTGACGTCCTTGGTGCGCACCACCCCCACCAGCTTGCCGTTCTTCATCACCGCGCAGCGGTCGGCGAGGTCGTAGACGTCGTGGATGTCGTGGCTGATCAGGAAGATGCCGATCCCCTCGGCCTTGAGCTGCTTGATCAGGTCGGCGACCATGCGCGTCTCCGCCGGCCCCAGCGCCGCCGTCGGCTCGTCCATGATGAGGATGCGGGCGTTGAAGTGGATGGCCCGCGCGATCGCCACGGACTGGCGCTGGCCGCCCGACAGCGACTGCACCGGCGTCGTCAGGTTGCGGAAGTTGGGGTTGAGGCGCTGCATCACCTGGCGCGTCTCCGCCGCCATCCGCTCGTCGTCGAGCGTGCCCCAGGAGGTCATCAGCTCGCGCCCGAGGAACAGGTTGCCGGCGGCGTCGATGTTCTCGGCCAGCGCCAGGGTCTGGTAGATGGTCTCGATGCCGTAGCGCTTGGCGTCGCGCGGGTTGGCGATGTCGGCGCGCTCGCCGCTGATGAAGATCTCGCCGGATTCGCCCTGGTAGGCGCCCGAGAGCATCTTGATCAGCGTCGACTTGCCGGCGCCGTTGTGGCCGAGCAGCCCGACCACCTCGCCGGGATAGAGGTCGACCGAGACGTCGTCGACCGCCCGCACCCCGCCGAAGCGGATCGACATGTGGCGCATGGCGACCAGCGGCGTGCCCCGCTCCCCGGTGCCCGCGGCCGCGGCTTCTGTGGCGACGGTCATGTCAGAACCTCTTGCGGCGGTAGGACTGGTCGAGCCAGACGGCGAGGATCAGCACCATGCCGATGACGACGTTCTGCATCGGGCTGGGCAGGCCCAGCAGCACCATGCCCGACTGCAGGCTCTGCATGGTCAGCGCCCCCAGCACGGCGCCGAAGACGGTGCCGATGCCGCCGGCCAGCGAGGTGCCGCCGATCACCGCGGCGGCGATCACGCGCAGCTCGTCCAGCTCGCCGGTGGCGTTGAGGCCGGCCCTCAGGCGCGCCGTGGCGATGGCGGCGCCGACCGCCACCAGCAGGGCCATGACGACGAAGACCCACACCGTCGTGCGGCGCACGTCGATGCCCGACAGGGCCGCCGCCTCCGGGTTGCCGCCGATGGCGAAGACGTAGCGGCCGAAGCGCGTGCGGTTGGCGACGAAGGTCATCACCAGCGTGACCGCGATGACGATCAGCACCGGCACCGGGATGCCCATGGGCAGGCCGGTGCGCGGCTGGAGATAGGCGTTCATCACCACGACGAAGCCGATCACCGGCACGACCTGGGCCAGCAGCACCAGCGTCTCCGCCCACAGCGGCCGCACCGCGAAGCCGAAGCGCTCGCGGCGCCGGCGCATGTGCACGGTGCGCACGCACAGCAGCGCCACCGCGACGGCGCCGAGCACCCACGACCAGAAGGCGCCGATGGAGCCCTGGAAGCCGCCGCCGATCAGCTCGAACGTCGGGTTGAGCGGCGCCACCGTCTGGCCGCTGGTCATCCACCACGCCAGCCCGCGGTAGATCAGCAGGCCGGCCAGGGTGACGATGAAGGCCGGCACCCCGCGGTAGGCGACCCACCAGCCCTGGAAGGCGCCGATCACCGCGGCGAGGCCGCCGGCGAACAGCATGGCCAGGAGCCAGCCGTAGGCGCTGTCGACGGGAAAGACGCGGGTCTGGACCACCGCCATCACCATGCCGACCAGCCCGAGGAGGGAGCCGACCGACAGGTCGATGTTGCGGGTGACGATGACCAGCACCATCCCGGTCGCCATGGTGGCGACCGAGGAGGTCTGCACCGCCAGGTTCCACAGGTTCCGCGGGGTCAGGAACAGGCCGCCGGTGACGAGGTCGAAGACGACCCAGATGGCGGCGAGCGCGCCGACCATCGCCAGCATGCGGGTGTCGAGTTCGAGAGTGCCGAACAGGTTGCGGGAGGGGCCCCTGGCCTCCGCCCGGTTGGTGACGACGGCCATGGCCGCTCCCTCGTCGCGCGTCGGGGAATGGAAGCGTTCCGCCCCCCTGCCGAGGCGCACGGGCCTCGGCAGGGGGGCGGCAGCCGGCGGCTTACTTGCAGGCCGGCGGCGCCTTGGCGGCGTCGACGCCCTGGCAGACCACGTCCTTCGACACCCAGCCCGCTTCGATGATGGTGCCCAGGTTGTCCTTGGTGATCGGCACCGGCTTCAGCAGGATGGCGTCCAACTCGACCTTGTTGGGGCCGTTGGCGAACTTCGTGGCACCCTTGACCTCGTTCAGCTTGGTGCCCTTGGAGAGCTGCACCGCGATGTCGGCGGCCGTCTTGCCGAGCTCGCGCGAATCCTTCCAGACGCTGACCGTCTGCAGGCCGCGGGCGATGCGGTTCAGCGCCGCATGGTCGGCGTCCTGGCCGGAGACGGGGATGCCGGCCATGCCCTGGGCCGACAGCGCGGCGACGGCGCCGCCCGCCGTTCCGTCGTTGGAGGCGACCACCGCGTCGACCTTGTTGTTGGCGGCGGTGAGGATCTGCTCCATGTTGCGCTGGGCGTTGGCCGGCAGCCAGCCGTCGGTGTACTGCTCGCCGGCCACCTTGATGTCGCCCGCCTTGATGGCCGGCTCCAGCACTTCCATCTGGCCGGAGAACAGGAAGTCGGCGTTCGGGTCCTGCGGCGAGCCCTTGATGAAGACGTAATTGCCCTTGGGCTGGACCTTCTGGACCTCGCGGGCCTGCATGCGCCCGACCTCCTTGTTGTCGAAGGTCAGGTAGAAGACGCCGGGCACCTCGATGAGGCGGTCATAGCCGACCACCGGCACGCCGGCCCCGGTCGCCTGATCGACCGCCGGGCGGATCGCCTCGGCGTCCTGGGCGAGGATGATGAGGGCGTTGGCGCCGCGCGCCATCAGCGCCTCGACGTCGGAGAGCTGCTTGGCCGCCGAGCTCTGCGCGTCGGCGCTGACGTACTGGCAGCCCAGCTCCTGCAGGCGGGCCTTGATGGCCGCCTCGTCGGTCTTCCAGCGCTCCTCCTGGAAGTTCGACCAGCTCACGCCGACGACGCAGTTCTGCGCGGCGGCGGGCGCCGCGCCGGCGAACGATGCGGCGGAAATCACGGCCCCCGCGAGGGCCACGGACAGGGTCTTCATGACGTTTTCCTCCCTACACCACCGGACGGTCCCGAGGGGTGGTCCGCCGCCCGCCCGTCGGGTGGCGGCGGCGCTATTAGTTAGCCCCTCGAACATATCCCGATGCGGACTTCGGATCAACCGGTTCCGACACCGGTGCACCGTTCCACAAGAGGTCGAGTGGGAAGGCCGGTTTGCGCCGGCCGGGTCGCGACGGACGACCGGCCGCCGCACCTTCTGGGTGCGGCGGCCGGCTCCGCCATTCGGCATAGTAGCGCAGAACGCGAATCCCCCATCCGCGATCGTCGGTTCCGGGCGTGCGGCATAGTGTCCCCGGCGGCCGCGGCCGGCCGGCCCCGCCGCATGGAGGAAATCAAATGTTGCGCCAAGGCGGCCTCCATGCGGCGCCACCAGATGGGTGGTCATCGACGACCGCAACACAAACCGCAACACAAGGGGAGACCGACCACATGCGCACCCGTTTCCATGCCCTGGCCCTGGCCGCCGCGATCCTTCTGCCGGCGGGCACGGCCGCCGTCGCCCAGCAGCCGGCCGCCACCGCGCCGGCCGCCTCGCCGGCCGCCGGGCCGGCCGCCGCTCCAGCCGCCGATGTCGGCCTGGCCAAGGCCATCGAGGCGGCCCGCGGCGCCTTCGACGGCCGCGTCATCGAGGCCGAGCGCGAGATGAGGGACGGCCGTTTCGTCTACGAGATCGACCTGGTGAAGGGGGGCGACGTCCACCGCGCCATCGTCGACGCCCAGTCCGGCACCGTCGGATCGGTGGACAAGCGGATGCTGGCCAGCACCTGGCGCGGCTGGTTCGGCGACGACCACCGCGCCGCCGTGGAGTCGCTGTCCACCGACCTCGGGGCGCGACTCGCCGAGGTCGAGCGGCAGACCGGCGGCCGCGCCCACGAGCTCTCGCTGGAGGAGGAGGGCGGCCGGCTGTTCTACGAGGTCGAGGTGATCACCCCCACCGGCGACCGCGACGTGCTGGTCGACGCCGCCTCCGGGGAGATCCTGATGGGCGAGCTGGACGACTGACGGCGCGCCGCCGGCGGACCGGCTGCACTCCGGTGCGTCCGGTCCCATATGGTAGGCTCCGCTCCCCGGAACGCCGAGAGACCCGATGCGTGTGCTGCTGATCGAGGACGACCCGCGCGTGGCCCGCCACGTGGCCAAGGGCCTCGGCGAGGCCGGGCACCGGGTCGACCATCTGGCCGACGGGCGGGAGGGGCTCTACCGGGTGGCGGCGGAGCGCTACGACGCGGTGGTCCTCGACCGCATGCTGCCCAACGTCGACGGGCTGACCATCCTGCAGACCATGCGCGCCGCCGGCGACCGCACGCCGGTGCTGATCCTCAGCGCGCTCGGCGAGGTCGACGAGCGCGTGCGCGGGCTGCGCGCCGGCGGCGACGACTATCTCGTCAAGCCCTTCGCTCTGTCGGAGCTGACCGCCCGCCTCGACGCCCTGCAGCGGCGCTCCGCCCCGGAGGGCGCCCCCACCCGCCTGGCCGTCGCCGACCTGGAGATGGACCTGCTGGGCCGGCAGGTGCAGCGCGGCGGCCGACGCGTCGACCTCAGCCCGCGCGAGTTCCGCATCCTCGAGCACCTGCTGCGCCACGCCGGGCAGGTGGTCACCCGCAGCATGCTGCTGGAGGCCGTCTGGGACTATCATTTCGACCCGCAGACCAACATCATCGACCAGCACGTCAGCCGGCTGCGCCAGAAGGTCGACCGCGATTTCCCGACCCCGCTGATCCACACCGTGCGCGGCGTCGGCTACGTGCTGCGCGGCCCGGGCTGACGGGCCGGTCGGACCATGGCCGCGTTGCGCATCCTGCACAGCCTGACCTTCCGGCTGGCGCTCGGCTACCTGGCGCTGTTCACGGTGTCGGTGGCGCTGCTGCTGGGCGGCACCTACTGGGCGGTGGTGTACGATCCCCTGCGCCGGGTGCGCGCCACCCTGGCGGCGGAGACGGCGACCCTCGACGGCGTGCTCGGCGACATGGCGGTGCTGGCCGCCCGGCTCGCCGCCCGCGCCGACACGCCGGCCGAGCGCCGGCCGTTCCACGCCCTGGTGGCCGGGGACGGCACGGTGGTGAGCGCCAACCTGCCGCGCTGGCCGCACCGCCGGCCCGGCGAGTCCTGGCTGCGCTTCGAGCTGGAGGACTTCTCCGAATCCGACGACGACGAGTACGAGATCCTCGCCCACGACGTGCCCCTGCCCGGCGGCGGCCGGCTGCTGCTGGGCCGCGACACCGAGGACATCGACGAGCGCGAGGAGCTGATCGGCCAGGCCCTCGCCTGGGGCACCGGGGTGACGGTCTCCCTCGGCCTGGTCGGCGGCCTGCTGATGAGCCTGGCGGTGGCCCGCCGCATCGAGGCGGTCAACCGGGCCGCCCGGCTGGTGATGGACGGCGACCTCTCGGGACGGGTTCCGGTGCGCGGCGCCGACGACGACTTCGACCATCTCGCCGACACGCTGAACGCCATGCTCGACCGCATCGAGGCGCTGGTGCAGTCGGTGAGCCGCGTCTCCGACAGCATCGCCCACGAGCTGCGCACCCCGCTGACCCGCCTGCACGCCGACCTGGAGGAGCTGGTGCTGGCCCACGACGGCGACCCCGTCCGGCGCCGCCTGGCCGAAGAGGCGCTGGAGGAGACCGTGCGCCTGCACGCCACCTTCGACGCCCTGCTGCGGATCGCCCGCATCGAGACGGGACGCCACACGGTCGCCGGCCGGCCGGTCGCCCTGGCGACCCTGCTGGAGGACGCCGCCGAGCTGCACGCGCCGGCGGCGGAGGAGCGGGACCAGCGCATCGCCGTCGCCGCCGATCCCGGCCTCGGCGGTTGGGGCGACCCCGACCTGCTGTTCCAGGCCGTGTCGAACCTGCTGGACAACGCCATCAAGTACGGTCCGCGCGGCGGCCTGGTGGAGGTCGCCGGGCGGCGGTGCGGCGGCACGGTCGAGATCGCCGTGCGCGACGCCGGTCCCGGCATCCCCGCCGAGCACCGCGCCCGCGCCACCGAGCGCTTCTACCGCGTCCCCGGCAGCGAGGCGGTGGCCGGCACCGGCCTCGGCCTGAGCCTGGTCGCCGCCATCGCCGCCGCCCACGGCGGCGCGCTGCGGCTGGAGGACGGGGCCCCCGGCCTGCGCGCCGTGCTGCGGCTGCCCGGCGGCCCCGTCACCCCAGCCAGCGCTCCAGCACCGGCAGGAGGCGCTCCGCCGGCTGGTAGCCGCGGGTGACCGCGGCGTAGCGGTTGCCGGCGCCGTCGCCGGCGAGCAGGGTCGGGAAGCCGGCGACGCCGGAGCGCTGGGCGATCCCGTAGTCGCGCCAGGTCTCCTGCTTGGCCTCCTCGCCATGGAACGCCTCCAGGAAGGCGTCGCGCGCCGCCCCGGCCGGGGCGGCGAGCTCGGCCAGCACCGCCGCGTCGGTGACGTCGCGGTTGCCGGCGTAGAACGCCTCCTGGATGCGGCTGAGGCACTCCAGCCCGGCGTCCTGGCCGCCGCGGCGGGCCACCACGACGGCGCGGGCCGCCGGATCGGTGTCGTAGACGAAGCCGTCCCGCTCGAAGAAGGCGAAATCGAAGGGCTGGCCGGAGGCCTCGTGCACGTGCTGCCAGTGGCCGCGGACGTCGGCCTTGGCCGCCGCGTCCATCGGCTTGTCCGTACCCGGCCGCAGGCCGCCCATCAGGACGCGGACCGGCAGGGCGTCGGCGAAGCGGGCGCGGATCGCCGCGATCACCGGCGCGAAGCCCCAGCACCAGGAGCACATGGGGTCGGCGACGTAGACGAGGTGCGGTCCACTCGGCGCGTTCATCGAAAGCCCTCCGGAATCGGCGTCCTGCGGAAGATGGGCGCCGGCGCCGCGGTTGCCCAGGCCGCCGGCCGTCGGCGGGCGGCCGTCAGCGCAGGGCGCGCAGCCGGCCGAGCGGCAGGGGCTCGTCCTCGTAGTCCGCGTCGTCGTAGCGCACGCGGCAGCGCCTGGCGCTGCCCTTGACGATGGTGGCGGGGTACCACACCCCGTCCTCCTCGGCGACCACGGCGAGGCCCGGCCGGCAGGCGGCGACCGGCACGCCCGGGCCGGCGGCGGCCCAGGGCCGCATGCGGTCGGGGCCGACCACCTCGTCCTCGGCGGCGGAGTAGCCGTCGAAGCGCACGCTGCAGGTGCCCGGCCGCCGGCCCGGCGCGCGCGCCGTCGCCGGGTACCACGCCCCGTCGGAAAGGACGAAGAAGCGGGCGCGCACCGGACAGCCGTCCACCGGCGCCGCGGCCGCCGGCGGTTGCGGCGGCGCCACGGCGGCTCCCGTCGGCGTCCCCGCGGCCGTCCCGGCGGTCGCCGTTTCGCCGACGAAGCGGGCGGCCGGAAACACCGAGGCGATCCAGGGGCCGAGCCCGGAGACCCGGGCGAACCAGGAGGTGTCGCCGTAGCCGGCGTTGCCGTCGCCCGAGGTGTTGATGCCGACGACGGCCCACCGCCCCTCCACCGGCATCCAGGCGGAGCCGCCGCTGTCGCCGGAGCCGAGCAGCCCGGACAGCGGCGGCACCGCCTCCCCCTCGCCCTCGCGCGGCAGGACGATCGAGAGATGGTTGCCGGGATCCTCGGCCGAGCGGCGCAGCGGCGCCGCGTCCCGCACCACGCCCTGGGCGGCGGCCTTGGCGGAGCCGCGGTGGAACCGCTCGTCCTCGCCGGTCGAGCCGATGCCGCGCATCCCGAAGCCGACGAAGGTGATGGTCCGTCCCCGCTCCGCCGTGCCGGCGTACAGCGGCGGCGGCGGGCCGGCGTCGGTCACCGGGCGGACCAGCCGCACCACGGCGGCGTCCATCCCGGTGCGGTCCTCCTCGGGATCGTAGCCCGGGTGGATCCACACGCGGTCGGCGGCGAGCACGGTGCCCCCGTCGGTGCGGAACAGCACCTCCTCGGCGGCCGCCTCGTCGAACAGATGGGCCGAGGTCAGCGCGTAGCCGTGGCCGCCGTCGTTGCCGATCCAGGTGGCCGAGCCGTCGCCCCACACCGTCCCGCCGTCGTAGGACAGCGCCATCAGCGCGCGGAACTGCGGCTCGCCGGCCAGCCGCAGGTGGGCGCCGAAGCCGTCGGCCTCGCGGCCCGGGGCGCCGCCCTCGGCGCGCCAGGTGCTGTCGAGGATGACGACCGCCGGCACCGCCCGCGGCGCCAGCGCGGCGACCGCAACGGCCACAAGCCACACCGGCACGCGCATGCGACGATCCCCCCGGCCGCTGAACGCCCCACTCTAGGCACGGCAACCGGGATCGCGCCAGAGGCGGGCGCGGCGGCGCCGGGCCGGCCGAAGGGAGGCCCGCCCTACCGTCCGGCCCGCAGCCAGCCCTTCTTCTGGCCGAGGAACCAGCCGTAGAACGGCCATTCCGTCTGGGCGTGGTCGGGGCCCAGGCGGCGGAAGCGGTCGAGGGTCTCCGGGCCGGGCGGGCCGCTGGTCTCGAACTCGGCCAGGAGATCCGCGCGCTCGTCCTCGTCCAGCGCGGCGAAGCGGGCGCGCAGGGCCGCCACCGCCATGCGGTGGTCGCCCTCGCCGTCGGCCGGCGCGGGCGCCGCGGCGGTCTCGATGTCGCCGCTGGCGGCGTAGTCGTCGCGCAGCGCCGCCTTGAGGTACGCCTTGCCGAGCTTGCGGCCGCCGCGGCCGCGCTGCGCGCGCACGTACTCGACGTTGGCGGCGAGGCGGCGCGCGTCGTGCTCGCCCACCGCCTTGGCGGCCTCCGCCTCGGTGAAGCCGAACTCCTGGCGCAGGCAGTCGAGCCAGGGGCGCTTGGCCTCCTCCACGTCGGCGCCGATGGCGGCGGCGCGGGCGGCGAACTCGCCCGGCGTGCTGGTGCCCTTGAGGCAGCTGCGGACGTAGGCGTTCTTGTTCTGCGGCTTGTAGCCCGCCTTGAAGTCGGCCTCGCAGAGGCGGATCACCTCCTCCACCCGGGCCAGGCCGATCTTCTCGATGTATTCGACCGCCGCGGCCTTGTTGATGTTGTAGCTGGACAGGCGGCGCACGACGTGGCCGCGCTCGGCGTCGTTGCGCTTCTCCAGCATGGCCTGGCGGAACAGCTCGGGCAGGGTGTGGGCGTCCAGCGCCAGGGAGAACTGGAACTCCCGCTTGCGCGTCACCGTGAACTCGATGCCGTAGGCGGCGCGGTTCTGGCGCAAGGTCTTGGTGGCGACCTGGATGTCGGAGGCCTGGGAGATCTCGTCCACCGCCGGCTTGAGGACGTAGCGGTTGAGGTCGGCGAAGACGGGATAGCGGTCGGGGCCGACCCCGAGCAGGATGCGCAGGTCGGCGACGCGGATGATCTCGGTGGGCGCCGGCTTGTCGGGGTTGCGCTGCAGGGTGCGCTGCAGCACCTCGTAGAGCTTCTGGCTGTACTGGAAGGTGAAGGCGCGCTGGGTCACCAGGTTGATGTTGGTGACCAGCCGCTTCTCCCGCATGATCTGGTGGATGCGCGGGTTCAGGCGGTACTTTATGAAGCCGCGCTCGGGCACCATGCCGTCCTTGGAGCGCACACGGTAGGCGTACTCGCTGAGGAAGGTGGTGGCGGTGACCGTCATCTCGCCCTCGGGATCGACGTCGGTCTCCACCTCGGCCTCGCCGTCGCCGTCCATCTCCGGGTCGCGCTCGCCCGGCCACACCAGCTTGCCCCAGGTGATCTTGGTCAGCAGCAGCTCGTCCAGCACGCGCTCCAGGAACTGCGTGTTGTGGGAGTTCTCCGCCCCCAGCAGCAGCCGCACGTCGCGCACCGGGATGCGGCGCACGGTGTTCTCCTCGCTGGGGTTCAGCTGCTCGTTCAGCAGGATGGCGTTGACCAGGTAGGCCGCCGCCATGGAGACGTAGTTCGGGCTGTTGATCAGGTCGTCGGGCTTGCCCAGCTCGATCCGGCTGATCTCCGTCTTCATGGTCGCTGCTGCCTCCGGTCGCGTCGCGGGGTTCACCCCGGCCCATTGTCGGGCGGCGGGCCGCCCAGTCAAGCCCTAACCATGGAATCGCGATTCCACCTTTCGAATCGCGAATCCGCTCGTCCCGCTGCACGCCGGGGTGGGCCAACCATGGAAGACGGTGGGAAAGGGGGGCGGCGGCGGAAAGGGGACAAAGATGGAAAACGGTGGGAATGCGACTCCGAGTCCCCACCGCCGCCCGGTCTCCCCGCCGACCCGGACTCTCCGCCTGGAATCAAGCTTTTGCGCGCGTTTCACGACGTTTCACGGAAACATCGGCGGACAACCGCGGGGTGCGCGGCCGGGCCTGCGCGTCCCACGGGTTTCCATGTTTGCCGGGCGTTCCCACCGCTTTCCACATTTCGCCGCGGCCCGGCGGCCGGCCGTTCCCACCGGCTTCCATATTTGGCGGCCGCCCGACTCCCCTGCGGATCCGCCGCCGCCGCCGCCGCCCGTCCGCTTCCCACGGGCTTCCACATTTGGCCGGTTCCGGCCGCCGAATCGCCGGATCCCCCGAGTCTCCCACGGCGTTCCACAGTTCCTTCCCACCGCTTTCCATGTTTCGTTCCGTTTCCCACCGGCTTCCAGAATCCATTCCCATGCTCTTCCACCGGCGTCCCCCGGCGTTTCCCCGCCCGTTCCAGAAATGGCCGGACGCCATTCCCATGGGGCTCCACCTTTGCCGCCCGCAGTCCCACGGACTTCCATCCCCCATGTTCCACATATCAACGATTCCAAATACTTGTAAGGCGGTGCGCCACCGCTTTGAGAGAATATGGTCAGATTGAATCAGACTCACATATCTCTCGCCCGGGCGGACCGGCTCGGCTAGAACAGGACGGCGGTCTCACAGCGCAGGGCCCATCACCGCGTCCGGCAGCCAGGTCGCCAGGCCGGGGAACAGGCAGAGGAGGAGGATCGACAGGATCATGCAGCCGACGTAGGGCAGAGCGCCGCGCATCACCGTCTGCAGCGGCACGTCGCGGGCGATGCCGTTGATGACGTAGAGGTTGAGGCCGACCGGCGGGGTGATCAGCCCGACCTCCATGTTGATGGTCAGCACGACGCCGAACCAGACGGGATCGAAGCCGGCGGCGGTGACGATCGGCATCAGGATGGGCGCCGTCATCAGGATGATGGCGGCCGGCGGCAGGAAGCAGCCCGCCGCCAGCAGGAACAGGTTGATGAAGGCCATCAGCACCCAGCGGTTGACCTCCAGGGCGGCGATCCACTCCGCCAGCGACTGCGTCAGGTAGAGCGAGGTCAGCATGTAGCCGAAGAGGATCGAGGTGCCGATGATCATCAGGATCATCACCGATTCGCGCGTGGTGTCGCGGAAGATCGCGGCGATGTCGCGCAGGCGCCACATGCGGTAGAGCACGACCGCCAGCACGACGCAGAACAGGGCGCCGACGCCGGCCGCCTCCGACGGCGTCGCCACCCCGCCGTAGAGCGCCCACATCACCGCGGCGACGATGGCGAGGAAGGGCAGCACCTTGGGCAGCGATTCGAACTTCTCGCGCCAGGAGTAGCGGAAGCCGGCGGCGTAGGGGCTGAAGCCGGAGCGGCGCACCGCGAACCAGGTCCAGGCCATGAACAGCGCCGTCAGCAGCACCCCCGGCACCGCGCCGGCCAGGAACAGGCGGCCGATCGAGGTCTCGGTGGCGATGCCGTAGAGGATGAAGGTCAGGCTCGGCGGGATGAGGATGCCGAGCGTGCCGCCGGCGGCGATGGAGCCGGTGGCGATGGCGTCGGGATAGCCGCGCCGGCGCATCTCGGGGATGCCCATCTTGCCGATGGCGGCGCAGGTCGCCGGCGAGGAGCCGGTCAGCGCCGCGAAGATCGAGCAGGCGCCGAGGTTGGAGATGACGAGGCCGCCGGGCACCCGGTAGAGCCAGCGGTCGAGCGCCTCGTAGAGGTCCTTGCCGGCGCGCGAGGAGGCCACCGCCGCGCCCATCAGCACGAACATGGGGATCGACACCAGGGTGAAGTCGTCGAGGCCGCCGAAGAAGCTCTCGGCCAGCAGGTCGATGCTGTCGATCCCCTCGAAGGCGATCAGCGCCCCCACCGAGACCAGCCCCAGCGCGAAGGCCACCGGCATGCCGGTCATCAGCACGGCGAGGGTGGCGAGGAGGACCGTCAGGCCCGTGGCGAGCGCGCCCATCAGCGGGCCTCCGCGTGCAGCGGCGGGGCGGCCCGCCCGTCGCCGTCGCCGTGCGGCAGGTCGAACGGCAGCGCCCGGCCGGTGAGCAGGCCGGCGATGTCGGCCACGTACTGCAGGCACAGGATGCCCATGCCGAGCGGCAGGGCGGCGTAGGGGATCCACAGGGGCACCCGCCAGACGGTCTCGGAATGCCAGTTCCCGGCCCACGCCTCGTGCCACAGCCGGGCCCCCTGGACGGTCAGCAGCAGGCAGAAGGCGAGCGCCCCGGCCGCGGCCGCCAGCGCCAGCCAGAAGCGGGCGCGGCGGCCGGCGTGGAGCGCCACGATGTCCATGTTCACGTGGCCGCGGTGCAGCGCCACGTAGGGGCTGCCGATCAGGGTCGCGGCGACCAGCGCGTAGGTGACGAACTCGGTCTGCCAGATCGTCGGCGCGCCGAAGACGTAGCGCGACGCCACCATGTGGCTGACGACCAGCACCGACACCGCGATGAGAAGGGCCGCGACGACGCCGCACAGGCGCGACACCGTCGCCACGGCCCGGATGAAGACAGTCATGTGGTTCGGTTCCCAGAATGCCGGATGGCGGCGTGGTCGCGGCGGTCCCCCACCCGACCCTCCCCCACTGCGCGGGAGAGGGCCTGTTCCTCCCCCGTCGAAGATGGGGGAGGTTAGGAGGGGGGCCGACTCAGCCACGCCTCCTGTCTTGCCTCACTTCACCGCCAGGGCCTTGTCCAGCAGCTCCTTGCCGCCCTTCACCTCGTCGGCGAAGGCCTTGTAGGAGGTCTCCGCCGCCAGCTTGCGCCAGGCGTCGGCCTGCGGCTCGGTCATGTAGACGATCTCCACCCCGGCCTTGGTGAAGCGGTCGACCATCTCCTTGTCCGACTCCTCGGCCTTGCGGTAGCCGTAGTCCTCCGCCTTCTTGGCCGCCGCCATCAGGGCGTCGCGCTGCTCGGGCTTCAGGGAGTCGAAGGTCTTCTTCGACATCAGCAGCGGCTCGTACATGAACCACAGGGCGTGCTCGCCGGGCGGCGTCATGCACTTGACCTGCTCGTGCAGGCGGTAGGAGGAGAAGCTCTCCGACGAGGTGTTGGCACCGTCGAGCACGCCGGTCTGCATCGCCGTGTAGATCTCCGACGACGGCATGGAGGCGAGCGACGCGCCGGCCCCGGCCAGCATCTTCTCGAACATCGGGCCGGCGGCGCGCATCACCTGGCCCTTGGCGTCGTCGGGCTCGAGGATGCAGGTCTTCTTCGAGGCGAAGCCGCCGGCCAGCCAGCCGTCGGCGATGACGACGATGCCGGCGTCCTCGACGATCTTCTTGATGTCGGCCATGAAGGGCGAGGCGGAGAGGCGCCTGGCGTGCTCGTGGTTCTTCACCAGGCCCGGCATCAGGGTGGCGCTGAACTCCGGGTTCTTGCCGGCGGCGTAGTCCAGCGGGAACAGCGCGATGTCGATCTGCCCCTTGGCCAGCGCGTTCCACTGGTCGCGCGGCTTCACCAGCGAGGAGCCGGGGAAGATCTTGACGTCGAGGTCGACGCCGGCGGCGGCCACCTCCTTGGCGATCATCTGGATCATCTCGTCGCGGAAGTCGCCGGTGCCGCTCGGCCACTGGTGCGAGGCCTTCAGGGTGGCGGCGGCGGCCGGGACCGCGCCGAGGCCGACGATAAGTGCCGCGGCGGCGAGCCGGCCGGCGAAGCGTGCATGCATGTCCGTTTCCTCCCTTTCGTTGTCGTCCCTATCCCCGGACGCCGTCAGCCGTAGACCAGCCGCGGCAGCCACAGCACGACCTCCGGGAACAGGATGCAGACCGCCAGCCCGGTCGCCTGGATGCCCAGGAACGGCAGGGCCGAGCGGAAGATGGCGGCGGTGCTGATCGACGGCGGCGCCACGCCGCGCATGTAGAAGAGCGCGTAGCCGAAGGGCGGGCTGAGGAACGCCATCTGCATGTTGACGAGGTAGAGCACGCCGAACCACAGCGGCACCTCCTCCTGGACCACGCCGGGCAGGCCGAGCAGGCCGGGGAAGTGGAACTGGTCGATGATCGGGATGAAGATCGGCACGGCCAGCAGCAGGATGCCCACCCAGTCGAGGAACATGCCGAGGAAGAACAGGATCAGCATCATCAGCCCGAGCACGCCGTAGGCGCCGAGCCCGGTGCCGAGGATCAGCTCGGAGACGAAGTCCTGGCCGCCGCGCAGGATGTAGAAGCCGACGAAGATGGTGGCGCCGAAGATGATCCACAGCACCATGGCCGAGGCCTTGGCGGTGCCGATGCAGGCCTCCTTGACGCTGCGCAGCGACAGCCGGCCGTGCAGGGCGGCCACCACCATGGCGCCGAAGCTGCCGATGGCCGCCGCCTCCACCGGTGTCGCGGCGCCGGTGAAGATCACCCCCAGCACCAGCACGATCAGCACCATGGGCGCCGCCATCTGGCGCAGCAGCAGCAGCTTGTCGCCGAAGCTCACCCGCTCCGCCGGCGGCAGGGCGGGGCCGACCCGCGGGTCGAGCCAGGCGCGCACGCCGACGTACAGCACGTAGAGGCCCGACAGCAGCAGGCCGGGCAGGATCGAGCCGATGTAGAGCTCGCCCACCGACTGCTGGGCGACGACGGCGTAGATGATGGCGAGGATCGAGGGCGGGATGAGGATGCCGAGCGTGCCGCCGGCCATGATCGAACCGAGCGCCACGCCGGGGTCGTAGCCGCGCTTCAGCATCGCCGGCAGGGCGATGATGCCCATGGTCACCACCGCGGCGCCGATGACGCCCACCATGGCCGCCAGGATGGTCGAGGCGACGACGGTGGCGATGGCCAGCCCGCCGCGCACCCCGCCCATCCATTTGTAGAGCACGTCGAACATCTCGTCGATCAGCCCGGCGCGCTCCAGCATGCTGGCCATGAAGATGAACAGCGGGATGGCGGAGAGCTGGTAGTCCGTCATCATCGGGAAGATGCGCGTCGGGATGATGTTCAGCATGAACTGGTCGCCGACGAGATAGATGAAGATGACGCCGAGCGAGCCGGTGACGAACACCAGCGGCATGCCGGCGAACAGCAGCGCCAGGAGCGAGCCGAACATCAGGATCGACAGCCAGCCGATGGAGATGTTCGCCAGGGTCCCCTGCAGGGTGAAGAGGAAGGGCGGTTCGCTGTAGGGATCGACGAAGGCGATGTTCAGCGCCTCGACCAGGATGAGGGCGGCCAGCGCCGCGCTGACCAGCAGCACCGCCCAGCCGCGCCCGGTGCGCGGCAGCAGGCCGGCGGAGCGCCGGCCGGCCGGCCCGCCGCGCTCGTTCAGGACACTAGCCATGGGCCCCCTCCCCGCCGTCCATGGTGAAGACCTGGATGTCCTTGACCAGCCGCGCCAGCCCCTGCAGCAGCAGCAGGACGCCGCCCAGCACCAGGGTGAACTTGACCGGCCAGTAGGCGACCGCCCACTCGGTGAAGGAGACCTCGTCGGCGTAGCCGCTGGCCCACGGCCAGCGGTTCTGGTCCATGGCGCTGGCGAAGAAGGTCCAGGCCGTCCAGATGAAGGCCAGCGCGAAGACCAGGAAGAAGAAGTGGGTGACGATGTCGATCGCCGCCTGCCCGCGCGGGCTCGCCTTGGCGTAGAACAGGTCGACGCGCACGTGCGCGTCGTGCAGGTAGGCGTAGGCGCCGGCCAGCAGGTACTGCATGCCGAACATCAGGAACATGGACTCGTGCGCCCAGTTGGTGGGCATGCGCAGGAAATAGCGCGAGACCACCTCGAAGAAGTAGACGAGCACGGCGATCACCGTCCAGTAGGCGACGAAGACGCCGGTGAACTGGGACAGCGCGTCGACGGCGCGGGTGAAGCGGTTGCCGGGGATGGAGGCGAGGATGCGGCTCTTGGCGCCGGCCTGGTCGTCGAGGTCGGCGGCGGTGATGCCCTCCTCGGCGGCGTGCCGGTGCTCGCGCCAGCCGGCGAGCGCGATGTAGACCAGCGGGAACAGCAGCAGCGCCCCCCAGTAGAGCCAGTGGGGCAGCACGAAACTGTGGGTGACGTTCATGGGCGGGGGTCCGTCGTCGGTGGGCGGTCGGGCGCACGGGAAAGGGGGGCGGGCGCCGCGGCGGCCCCGCACCCCGATCGGCGGTCGACGGACCTCAGAGCTTCAGCTCATGGCCCTTGATGTCCTCCGGCGTCAGGTAGGCGACCTCGGGGTCCTGCATGACGTCGAGGTGCAGCTTGAACAGGCGCGCCGCGTCCTTGTCCTTGTTGGCCCATTCGAACCACTTGCCGATCGCCACCTTGCGGAAGCGGGCGGCGTCCTCCTCCGACAGGCGGGTGACGGTGGTGCCGGCGCTGGCGAACTTGCCCCACGCCTCCTTGTTGGCCGCCTGGATGGCGCCGTAGTGGATCGAGGAATAGGCGGCGACGAGGTGGGGCAGCAGCTCCTTCATGCGCGGCGACAGGCTGTTCCACACCCGCATCGACAGCGAGAAGTCCATGAGGTCGACCGGCTGGTGCAGGCACGGCGTCGAGGCCGGGCCCATGACGATGTACTGGGTCACCTGCTGGAAGCCGAGGTCGTAGTTGACCGCCGGTCCGGTGTAGTCGGCCGCCTCGATGGTGCCGCGCTCCAGCGCCGGATAGACCTCCGAGCCCGGCAGCAGGGTGGTGCGGGCGCCGATGGCGGCGAAGCAGTCGGCGACGATGCCGCCGGGCACGCGCAGCAGCAGGCCGTTGAAGTCCTCGAGCGAGCGGATCGGCTTCTTGGAATGGATCAGGTTCATGTCGTGGTGCACGTGGCCCACGAAGTACATGCCCTGCTTCTGGTACAGCTCGCGCGCCAGCTCGTTGCCGCCGTAGCTGTTGAACATCATGTCCCACTGGTGCGGGTGGTTCAGCCCCATGGGATAGGAGGAGAGGAAGACGCCCGCCGGCATGCGGCCCGCCCAGTAGACGGTGAACAGGTTCATGCCGTCGAGCACGCCGTTGCGCACCGCGTCCGTGAGCTGGAAGTCGCCGGCCACGGCGCCGGCCGGGAAGGTCTTGACCGACAGCTCGCCACCCGTCAGCTCGGGCACCGTCGCCGCCCACTTCTCGAAGATCCTGTAGCCGCCGGTGCCGGGCGGCCAGGAGGACTGGATGCGCAGGGTCTTGCCCTGGGCCTGGGCGTTGGCGACGTGGGGGGCCGCCACGGCGCCGACGGCGGCGGCGACGCCGGCCGTCGCCGCGGAGCCGGCCAGCCCTTTCAGGAAGTCGCGGCGGGCTTCGACCACGCCGCCGACGGATTCGCGTCCCTTGGTCTCGTTCGTCAATGGATCCTCCCTCGATTCGACGATCCGTCCCCCGGTCGTTGTTGCGACGGGCGGTCCATGCCGCCCTTTGGTGTCGGAGGACGCAGGCATCAGACATGCCGAGGAAAGAGTATCACCGGATTGTTTGGTAGGCCACCGATTTGGTCCTACCACTTGGTCGCTAGTCCGCCGCCTCCACCGCGTCCTCGAGCGCGAAGGTCTTGCCCGCCGTCCGCTCCCGCATCGGGCGGCCCGGGCGGCGGGCGCAGCGGACACCGGCGCCGTCGCCCCGGACGCAGGGAGCCGCGCCGGGCATGGACGGTCCGGCGACAGTCTTGTACTATCCGGTCAATCTTCCGTTCCCCGGGGAGGACCCGACCATGCCGGCGCTCGCCCGTGCCGTCCCGCTCTACGCCCTCTACGGCGAGGAGAGCGCCGTCGAGGACCGGGAGTTCGTGCACCTGGAGGCGCTGGCCAGCCGCAGCTCCCTCTACGACTGGGAGATCAAGCCGCACCTGCACGCCGCCCTGTTCCAGGTGCTGGTGGTGTCGGACGGCCGCGTCGGCGTGACCGTGGAGAGCGACCGCCGGGCGGTCAGCGGGCCGGCCGCCATCGTCGTCCCGGCCGGCATCGTCCACGGCTTCCAGATGAGCCCGGACACGCGCGGCATGGTGGTGTCGGTGGCCGTCGACCTGCTTCAGCCGGCGCACCATTCGCCCGACGCCCGGATCCTGGCGGACGTCCTGGCGGCCGCCGCGGTGTTGGACTTTTCCGGCTCGCCCGACCGGTTCGCCGCGGTCGAGGGCGCGGTCGCGGCGCTGCACGACGAGGTGCGCTGGCCGCAGCCCGGGCGTTCCGCCATGGTCGATGCGCTGCTGCGCCGCGTGCTGGTGCTGCTGTGGCGCCAACTCGCCGTGCCGGGCGACGGCGACCGCCGGGCCGGCCAGCACCGCCTCGTCTTCCAGCGCTTCCGCGCCCTGGTGGAGGAGCATTACCGCGAGCGCTGGCTGGTGCCCGACTACGCGGCGGCGCTGGGCACCTCGGAGAGCAAGCTCAACCGCATCTGCCGGGCGCTGGCCGGGCGGAGCGCCTTCGAGCTGCTGCAGGACCGCGTGCTGCTGGAGGCGCAGCGCTACCTCGTCTACACCGCGGCCCCCGTGTCGCAGGTCGCCTACGACCTGGGCTTCAGCGACCCCGGCTATTTCTGCCGCTACTTCCGCCGCCGGACCGGCGAGGCGCCGGGGGCGTTCCGCGCCGCCCGGGCCGGATAGGGCCGCCGCCTCCCCACCCTGCCCCGAACCCGTCCGGAACGCTGCTCCCGCTGTGAGGAAATTGGGGCGGCCGCGGCCCGGCAAGACTTTGTTGACCGTTCGTCCGTACACGCAGGGATGGTTCCTCGCTTCCGGGTCATCCACTCATGCGCAAGCTCGTCAAACTGGCCGCCGGTCTCGCTCTCGCTGGGGTCGGCGGATACGTCGTCCTCATGGAGGGGGTGGCGGTCGTCAGCTCCGACGCCGTCGTCAACGCCCGCGTGGCGGTCGTCCGCGCCCCCATCGACGGGCTGCTGACCCTGCAGCCGCGCTCGATCGGCGAACGGGTGCAGGGCGGCCAGCCGCTGGGCGTGCTCAACGACGTCCGCGCCGACGAGGCGCGCCTGCTCGAGCTGGAGCGCGCCGCCGGCGCCCTGGAGGCCGACATCGCCCGCCTGCAGGCCCAGGTGGCCAGCAACACCGCCAGCCGCGACCTCCTGCGGGAGCGGACGGAGGCCTACCGCGACGGCCGCATCCGCCAGCTCAAGTCGCGCATCGACGAGCAGCAGGCGCTGCTGTCCAGCGCCAAGGCGCAGTCGATCGAGTCCGGCGCGGCGCTGCAGCGCGCCGAGGAGCTGCGCGACCGCGGCGTCCAGTCGGCCGCCGTCCTCGACAAGGCGCAGGCGGCGAACGAGGTGAACGCCCTCACCATGCGCGCCGCGACGGCGCGCCTGGAGTCCCTGCGCACGGAGCTGGAGGCGGCGAACAAGGGGATGTTCCTCGGCGACTCCTACAACGATACGCCCTATTCCAGCCAGCGCGCCCAGGAGCTGGACCTGCGCCTGGCCGAGCTCGACGCCGACCTGGAGGAGCGCACCCGGCGCCTCGCCACGACCCGCGAGCAGATCGCCCTGGAGCGCCAGCGCGTCGCCAGGCTGCGCGACGCCTTCCTCGCCTCGCCGGTCGACGGGCTGGTCTGGGAGACGCTGCTGGGCAACGGCGAGCACGCGCGCAAGGGCCAGGACCTCCTGCGCCTGCTCGACTGCTCGACCGTCATGGTGACCGCCAGCGTCAGCGAGAGCGACTACAACCGCCTGAAGGTGGGCGATCCCGCGCGCTTCCGTCTGTCCGGCACCGACCGCACCTTCGACGGGCAGGTGCTGCGGCTGGCCGGGTCGGGCGCCGCCACCATCTACAACAGCCTGGCCATCGCCCCCGGGCCCGAGCACCTCAAGCGCTTCGACGTCGCCCTGGCGGTGCCGGGCCTGCTCGACGACCCCGAGGCCGGCTGCGCCGTCGGCCGCACCGGCAAGGTGGTGTTCTCCGGCACGCCGCGCGAGCTGCTGCGCACCGTCGGCTCCTGGCTGGGGATGCTGTGATGGTGCTCTCGCCGCTCGAGGCGAGCGTCGCCCCGGCCCTGCTGGTGTGCGGCATGGCGCTGGCCGTGCTGCCGTTCTGCGACCGCCGCGACACGCGGGTGCGGGCGGTGCTGTTCGGCCTGTGCGCCCTTCTCGCCTGGCGCTACGTCGCCTGGCGCTTCGCCGTCTCGATCCCGCCCCTGTCGTGGAGCGCCGAGGCCCTGGGCGCCTGGGCCTTCGCCACCCTGGAGGCGGCGGCGACCGTCAGCTCCACCTTCGCCTTCGTGCTGCTGTCGCGGACCCGCGACCGCAGCGCCGAGGCGGACGCCAACGCCGGCTGGTGGCGCGCCGGCGAGCCGCCCCAGGGGGCGCCGCAGGTGCCGCCCCAGGTGGACGTGCTGATCGCCACCTACAACGAGGAGGAGACGATCCTCGCCCGCACCATCGCCGGGGCGCTCGGCATCGACCACCCGCGCCTGCGCGTCTGGGTGCTCGACGACGGCAAGCGGGACTGGCTGGCCGACCTGTGCGCGCGCAAGGGCTGCGGCTACCTGCGCCGCCCCGACAACCGCCACGCCAAGGCCGGCAACATCAACAACGCCCTGCGGCACCTGGCGACGCTGCAGCGTCCGCCCGACTTCGTGGTGGTGCTCGACGCCGACTTCGTGCCCCATGCCGAGTTCGTGGCGCGGGCGCTGGCGCTGTTCCACGATCCGTCGGTCGGGCTGGTGCAGACGCCGCAGCACTTCTTCAACCCCGACCCGGTGCAGGCCAACCTGCAGATCGCCCGCGCCTACCCCGACGAGCAGCGCTTCTTCTTCGACCACCTCATGGCGTCGCGCGACGCCTGGGGGATCGCCTTCTGCTGCGGCACCTCGTCGATGATGCGCTGGGAGGGGCTGCAGGCCATCGGCGGCTTCCCCACCGACAGCGTCACCGAGGACTTCCTCGTCACCGTCCGCCTCAAGGAGCGGGGCTGGCGCACCGTCTATCTCAACGAACGCCTCAGCGAAGGGCTGGCGCCCGAGGGACTCAAGGAGTACGTGACCCAGCGCGGCCGCTGGTGCCTCGGCATGATGCAGATCGTCCGCGGCCCCTCCGGTCCCTTCTCGCGCGGCCGCCTCGGCCTGCTCGACCGCCTCGGCCTGATCGACTCCTTCCTCTACTGGTCGACGACCTTTCCCTTCCGCATGTTCTGCCTGCTGGCGCCGCTGCTCTACTGGTGGTTCGGGATCAGCGTCGTCAACGCCACGGCGCCGGACGTGGTCGCCTATTTCCTGCCCTACTACGCGGCGGTGATGATCGCCTTCAACTGGACCTCGCGCGGCCAGATGGTGCCGGTGCTGCACGACGTCGGCCAGATGCTGACGATGTTCGAGATCCTGCGGGCGGTGACGACCGGGCTGCTGAAGCCCCAGGGGCACGCCTTCAAGGTGACCGCCAAGGGCGGCCAGCGCGACCGCGTCACGGTGCAGTGGGGCATGCTGCGCCGCTTCGCGGTGCTGGCCGCGCTGACGGTCGTCGGCATGGCCTACGCGGTGCTGTCGGACTACGCCGCCGAGGGCGGGGCCGGCGACGGCAAGCTCATCGTGCTGTTCTGGAGCCTCTACAACCTGGCGGCCCTGGTGCTGGCGATGGCGGTCTGCGTCGAGCTGCCGCGCTACCGCCAGGACGAGCGCTTCTGGACCGACGAGCAGGCCGAGATCGAGGCGGACGGCCGCCGGCACCGCGTGCGGGTGCTCGACATCTCGCTCTCCGGCATCCGCCTGTGGGGTGCCGTCGACGTTCCGCCCGGCGCGCCGCTGGTCGTCCGCATCGAGGACATCGGACCGGTGGCCGCCCTGCCGGTGCGGCAGGAGGAAGGGGTGCTGGCGCTGCGCTTCGACGCCGACGAGGCGACCCGCGACCGCCTGATCCGCAAGCTCTATTCCGGCCGCTACAGCGGCGCCGCCCCGTCGATCAGCCTGGAGCGGATCCTCGCCGGGCTGCGCCTGCGCGCCGCGCGCTGACCGGCCCGGGCACTTTCGCCCCTGGAGGACGTCGCGGGACCTCTGTTCGGCAAGCAGCGCTGAGGTCGAACCATGGCGGCGACCGCACCGAGCCGGCCTCGCCCCGGCAGCGGCCGTTCGACGGTGCACCGCACGCCGTCGGGACCAAAGCCCCGGCTCGTGGCGGCGTCCCGCTCATGGGGCAGGATGTCTTCAGCCCGCTCCCGTCCGAAGCCGCGCCTCGACGGCGGAACCGTCTCCAATCATGCAACGCCCATCTCCACCCATTGCGGCCGCAGACGCCGCTCGGGGGCCGGCACTCGGACCTCCGCCCGGTCAGTTCGACCTTCGCCCTGGTCGGCACCGGCCTCCACGAGACGGGCAGCGTCTGGGACCGGTCCGGTGCGCCGATCAGCGCCTCCGACCCTTTGCGGACGCGCGTCGGTCCGCCGGCCTGTTGGAACTCCGCTGACATCGCGTCGTCTCGGCTGGGGTTTGACTGAGGTGGTTTCTTCGACGGTCGACGCTGTTCACCGGCATTTGGTGAACGGGCCGTCCACCGCATCACCTCACTCTGCCCATTGACTCATAACGCGGACCTTGATAGGTAGCGTTATGAATGATGATGAAAATTCTTTCGAAGTGAACCGCACAGCAATGCCGGACGCCGGCACTTTTGGCCGTCGGAAGGGGGCGCTGAGCCTCTATGGAGTATCGGTCGAGTACAGCCTGCATACCCTGCTTTGGCTGCTGGCCGAGCACCCCAAGCGCCCCAGCAGCCGCGATCTGGCTGAGATGCAGGGCGTTCCGGCCGCCATGCTGGCGAAGATCATGCCGAAGCTTGAGAAGGCCGGCATCGTCAATTCGAGCGACGGAATCACCGGCGGCTACGCTTTGGCGAAGCTGCCGTCCCAAGTCACCGTCCTCGACGTCGTCGATGCGGTCGATGGCGACCGCAAGTTGTTCGATTGCAAGGAGGTGCGCCGCGGCTGCGTCCTCTTTGGCGGTTCACCGCCCGCTTGGTCGATCTCGGGCGTGTGCCGAATTCATGCCGTGATGCTTCGCGCCGAAAAGCAAATGCGGGCGGAACTTGCCAGGACGACTCTCGCCGACCTCGCGCACGGCGGGCGACCGCCCGAGTTCGAAGCGTTGGTCGCCGACTGGTTCCGTGATCGCGGCGACGCCCGTGAAACCGCACGCATTACTGCTGTCAAGAAGGGGCGCCGCTCTCCACGCTGACGCGGTCCACCATCACTCCAACCATCCCAACGCCGAGCCAAGTCCCGGCGAAGGATGGATCACCTCTGATCAACAGAAGGAAAGGTAAGAAAATGTCGCGTCTGGCTTGGTATGAGGTCGCCCCGGATAGCGCAAAGGCCGTGAGCGGCCTCTATCACTACGTCACGAAGAGCACGAACCTTCCCGAGGAACTCATCCATCTCGTGTTTCTCCGCGCCTCCCAGATTAACGGCTGCGCCCATTGCATCGACAAACATGGCCGCGATCTGCGCAAGACCATGTCGATCGACAAGGTCGCGCTGGTTCCTGTTTGGGGCGAGGTTCCTCATCTGTTTTCCGACCAAGAGCGCGCGGCACTGGCTTGGACCGAGGAGGTAACCAACCTTAGCAAAACTCACGCGTCTGACGAAGCGTATGCGGCCGTCTCGTCGGCGTTCGAGCCGAAGGAACTCGTGGATTTGACGGTGGCCATCGCAGCGATCAATGCCGTCAACCGGTTGGGTGCGCCTTTCCGCCTACCAGTGGCGGCCAAGGCCTGACCATCTTGCGTAGGATCCGTCTCGCTGGACGAGCAGGGAGACGGATCTTCCAAGGCTGGCTTGACCTCCGTTCCTTACCTGGGTTTTCTGTTCCGCAGCTATTCGCATCCCGAGAACGGGGCGATCACGTCAGTGCTTGCCCAAAAATCGCAACAGCATGAAGCGGTCCGTCTTCTGTTGAGTCTGCTGTGACAAGCGATCGCCTTCGCGGCTTACAAAGTCAACTGCTTGACAACTGCTTGAGTTGAGCCGCCGTGCTAGGGAGACTCACGAGCGGGCGGCTGCGCGAGCGAGCAGGGCAGCGGAGGCTCGTATCAACGCCAATGCACCGCGAGCGGATGCCGAAAGAGCTCTGCGCCGCGCAGTATAGACACGCCAACAATTGGCTGCCATTATGAGTAGCTATCCACATTCTTGGCAGGATATATGTAAATACAAATAATATCAACGATGTCGTGGCGTGAGCGGGCTCTTCTTGTCGGATGGGGGTTGGCAATTACGGTTGCGTTGCTGTGTATGATTTCCGTATCAGATTTGCGAAGGGTGGAGATCAGACGGTGATCTTGATCATGCGGGTTTCCGGATCGTTCAAATCTCGGAAGCGTGCGGGAGGCCGACCCTTGTGGCGCTGCAATGATCGACCCTTCCCCCATTCGCCGCTGTCGAGTTTCGGCACACCGAGGTTCTCAAAGCGTTCGTGCGTGCCATTGTCTGTCTGACGCTCGGCGCCATGCCCCCCTACGGGTGCCGGCGGCCGGCCAGCGCGTCGGCGAGGCGGGTCAGGCTGCTCGCCAGGGTCACCGCTTCGGCGAAGGCCCGGGTCGGCGGGACCGTGACGGTGAGATCGCCGTCGGCGAGGCGCCGGGCCCGCTCGGCCAGGGTCGCCACGGGGCGGGCGATGCGCCCGGCCAACGTCCAACCCACGGCGCAGGCCAGCAGCGCCGCCACGGCGGTCACCGCCAGGATCCGCCGCTGGATGGACGTCGCCGCGGCCAGCGCCGTCTCGGCGTGGTCGCGCACCAGCACGATCCAGCCCACGCCGCGGTAGTCGCCCTCGCCGCGGGTCGGCGCCGCCGCGCTGTAGTACCGCCGCCCGTCCGGCCAGACGTCGAGCGATCCCTGCGCCACGCCCTGCTGGCCGGCCCGCACGCTGGGCAGGTCGAGCGTGCGCCCGCGCAGCTCGGACGGCCCCATCAGGACGGTCCCCTCGCGGCTCACCACCAGGGCCTCGGCCCCGTCCTGCCGGCCGCCGTCCCAGGCGAGCACCGAGCGGCTGACCTCGTCGACCCACGACCAGCTGAGATGGGCGCCGAGCACGCCGAGCGGCACCCCGTCCGCCCGCACCAGCGGCATGGCGATGTCGACGAAGCGCAGGGGCTCGCCGTCCTGTGGCGCCGGCAGCGCCTTGGCGAGCAGCACCGCCTCGTGGACGTCGCCGGCGAAGGGGCCCTGCATGCCGGCGCGGAACCACGGTCGGCCGGAGACGTCGGCGCCCTCGAGCAGCCCGCCGGTGCTGGCGCTCACCCGCCCCGCGGTGTCGGCGACGCCGATCCAGGCGTAGACGGGGGACTGGCGCTGCACCGCCTCGAGATCGCCGCGCAGCTCGCCGGCACCGCCCCCGGTGGCCAGCATGGTCGCCGCCAGCGCCATGTCGCGCCAGCGTTCGTGCATGCCGAGATCGAGCTTGCTGGCGATCTGCGCGCTCATGTCCAGCAGGGTCTCCTCGGCGTCGCCGCGGGCGTAGTCGCCGACGCCGGCGCTGGCGTAGAGGCCGACGGCGAGGATCGGCGCGGCGCACAGGCCGATCAGGCCGATGCCGAGGAGGGGCTTCAGGGTCTTGGGCTTGCCGATCATCGTTCCGTTCCGCTGGAACCTTTGCGAAGGGGGCACGACACCAAGAAATCCTGTACGCATCCTTAAGCCGGTGCCGTCGCCGCCGCTGCGACCCACGCTTGTCCCAGGCCGAGGCCCCCGTCGTTGGCCGGCGCCTTGCGCGGCAGCAGCGCCTCGACCCCGGCCGCCGCGAAGCCCGCCGTCAGCGCCTCCGCCAGGACGCCGTTCATCAGGCAGCCGCCGGACAGCGCCAGCCGCCGCAGGCCGCGTTCGCGCAGCGCCGGCACCGCCCAGTCCACCAGGGCCGCCGCCAGGGTGCCGTGGAACAGCTCGGCCCCCGCGGCGGCGTCCTCCACCGACAGCAGGCGCTCCAGCAGCGGCGTCAGGTCGAGCTCGCCGCCGGCGATGCGCCACGCCCCGGCCGCCACCCGCGGCCGCCGCACCAGGGACTCCAGCGCCATCGGCGCCTCGCCCTCGTAGCCGGCGACCGCCCGCACGCCGAGCAGGCCGCAGGCGGCGTCGAACCAGCGCCCGCAGGAGCTGGTCGGCGGCGCGTTGATCCCGGCCTCGATCATCCGCCGCACCCCCTCGGCCGGGCCGAGGGCGGCGAAGCGCGGGGCGATCTCCGCCGCCCGTCCCATCCGCGCCAGCGCCGCCGCCGCCATGCGCCAGGGCTGGCGCGCCGCCACGTCGCCGCCGGGCTGGGCGAGGCGCGCCAGATGGCCGACCCGCTGCACCGCGGCGCCGTCCACCAGCAGCAATTCGCCGCCCCAGGACTCGCCGTCCGTCCCCAGCCCGTAGCCGTCCAGCGCCAGCCCCAGCGCCGGCCCCTCCACGCCGTGCTCGGCCAGCACCGCGGCGACGTGGGCGTGGTGGTGCAGCACCGGCACGGCGGGGATGCCGCGCTCGGCGGCGAACCGTTCGGCGAAGCGGGTGGACTGGAAGTCCGGGTGGCGGTCATGGGCCACCGCCGCCGGGGCGACGCCGAGGACGTGCAGCAGGTGCTCCACCGTCTCCTCCAGGAAGCCCACGGTGGCGGCGTTGTCGAGGTCGCCGATGTGCTGGGACAGGAAGGCCTCGGCGCCGCGGGTGACGCAGACCGCGGCCTTGAGGTGGGCGCCCACCGCCAGCAGCGGCGGCACCGGCCGGGGCAGCCGGATCGGCTCGGGCACGAAGCCGCGGCCGCGGCGCAGGAAGGCCGGCGCCCCGGCCAGCCGGCGGACCACGGAATCGTCGGCGCGGACCAGGATGTCGCGGTCGTGGTCGACGACGACGTCGGCGATGCCGGCGAGCCGCCGGCGCGCCTCGTCGTTGGCGATGGCCAGCGGCTCGCCGCCGGGGTTGGCGGACGTCATCACCAGGGTGAGGTCCTGCGCCCCGTCCAGCCACGCCGTGCCGTCGGGCCGGCCGGCGGCCTCGTGGAACAGCAGGTAGTGCAGCGGCGTGTAGGGCAGCATCACGCCGAGCCAGGCGAGGTCCGGGGCGATGTCGGGGGCGAGCGCCGGCGCGTCGGCGCGCCGGCGCAGCAGGACGATCGGACGCGGCGTGCTCTCCAGCAGCGCCCGCTCGCCCGTGTCGAGATGGACGTACCGGGCCGCCGAGGCGGCGTTGGCGACCATCAGCGCGAAGGGCTTGCCGTTGCGCTGCTTGACCCGGCGCAGCCGCGCCACCGCGTCGGCGCGCGTCGCGTCGCAGGCGAGATGGAAGCCGCCCAGCCCCTTGACGGCGACGATGCGGCCGGCGGCGAGGTGGGCGAGGATCGCCTCGGGCGGGTGCGACAGGCGGGGGCCGCAGGCCGGGCAGGCGGTCGGCTGGGCGTGGAAGCGGCGGTCGGCCGGGTCGGCGTATTCGGCGGCGCACGCCGGGCACAGCGGGAAGCCGGCCATCGAGGTCTGCGGCCGGTCGTAGGGCAGTCGCCGCGTGATGGTGTAGCGCGGCCCGCAATGGGTGCAGTTGAGGAAGGCGTAGCGGTAGCGGCGGTCGGCCGGATCGAACAGCTCCGCCAGGCAGGCGGGGCAGACCGCGGCGTCGGGCGCCACGCCGGTCGCCACGGCGCCGCCCCCGGCGCTGTGGCGGATGGCGAAGCCGGCCTCGCCGGGCAGCGTCGGCACCGCCTCGCTTTCCACGGAGTCGATGCGCGCCAGCGGCGGCGCCTCGCCGCGCAGCGCCGCGAGGAAGCCGGCGACGTCGGTCCCCTGGACCTCCAGCAGGACGCCCTGGGCGTCGTTCAGCACCCAGCCGGCGAGGGCGAAGCGCCGGGCGAGGGCGTGCACGTGGGGGCGGAAGCCCACCCCCTGCACCTGCCCGCGCACCCGCACGCGCACGCGCCGCACCTCGTCCCGATCCATCCGCCGCCCCCTCGCTCCGGACTCCGTCGCGCAGTGTACACCCGCGCCGCCGCGGCCGCTGCCGCGGATCGCTCAGGCCACCGGCGCGGTAACGACGGTGCGCAGGCCGGGGGCGTCGTCGTGCTCCTCCAAGGTGCCGCGGATGTGGCGCACCAGGGTGCGCAGCATGCGCGTGCCGAACCCCTCCTTGCCGCCGGCCTTGCCCGTACCGGCGTCGGCGACGGTGAGGCGGAAGCGGTCGTGGTGCTGTTCGAGGCGGATGCGGACCGGCCCCGGCCGGCCGCCGTAGGCGTACTTGGTCGCGTTGATGATCAGCTCGGTCAGGATCAGCCCGACGTTGGCCGCCAGGTTGGTGGCGATGAGGACCGGGCTGAGGTCGAGGCTGAACGCCGACCGCCACTCCTCGCCCAGCGACGAGCGCATGTCGGCGCAGATCTCCTCGAGGTAGCGCGCGAGATCGATGATCTCGACGTTCTCGTCCACGTAGAGCCGCCGGTGCACCAGGGCGATGGCGGCGATGCGGCTCTGCGCCTCGCCCAGCTCGCGCACCACCGCGGCGTCGCCCGACCCCTTCGCCTGCATGCCGAGGAAGGCCGAGACCATCTGCAGGCTGTTCTTGACGCGATGGTTCACCTCGCCGATCAGGCACTCCTTCTGGCGCAGGAGGTGCTCGTTCGTCGTGTTGGTGGCGGCGAGCTGGCGGTTGAGCTCGCGGATGCGCTGGTTCTGCCGGGCCTCCAGGAAGACCCGGGCGAGCCGGCGCGCCGCCTCGAGCTCCACCAGCGTCCATGGCCGCGAGCGGCCGCGCACCGTCTCGCTCCACGCCGCGAACGATCCGCGCGGCGTCAGCTGCCCGGCCGGGCCGACGGCGGCCGGCTTGTGCGGGTTGCCGGCCCAGTTGACCACCTCGACCCGTTCGGCGCGGAACCATAGGAAGAGGATCGGCACCTCGGCGGGAACGGCGACGGCCAGCACCCCGCTCGCCAGCGCCTGGTCGTCCCGGGCCGGCGGGAAGGCCTCCGGCAGGGCGCTGGTGCTGAAGACCGGCGCCGGCGCCTGGGCGGCGATCCAGGCGGCGATCGCGCGGAGCCGCTCGGGCTCGGGATGGCGGCCGCCGAGGTGCAGGTCGGCGCCGTGCAGGGCGGCGAAGCCGTCGCCGTCGAGCATCAGCCGCAGCCGGTCGCTCGCCTCGTCGAGGAAGCGGCGCAGGTCGGCGGTGACCGCCAGATGGCCGACCACCTCGTCCTCCGCCGCCCGCACCCGCACCCGCTCGCGGTGCAGGCGGGCGTCCTCCTTGGCACGGATCTGCCGCGCGAAGCCGCCGGCCAATGTGCGGCAGAGCGCCCGGGCGGCGTGCGGCAGCGGCTTCGCCGTCCAGTGATGGCAGGCGACCAGCCCCCACAGCACGCCGTCGGTGACGATCGACACCGAGGCCGAGGCGGCCACGCCCATGTTCTTGAGATATTGGAGGTGGACGGGCGAGACGCTGCGCAGGGCGACGTCGCTGAGGTCGAGGTCGGCCAGCCCGGCCGCGGCCGGCCGCAGCGGGGCCGGCGCGTACGCGACGTCGGGAATGACGCGCACGCGGTTGCGGACGTACAGGCCGCGCGCCTGCCTGGGGATGTCCGAGGCCGGGAAATGATGGTTGAGGAAGGACGGCACGCCGGCGTCGGCGTCCTCGGCGACGACCTCGCCGGCGCCGTCCTCGTGGAAGCGGTAGATCATGACGCGGTCGAACCCGGTCAGCCGCCGGAAGGCGGTGGCGGCGCGAGCGCACAGGTCGGCCAGGTCGGCCGCCCGCTCGAAGGCGGCGCCGACCTCGTCGATGTCGGCCAGCACCTCGGCGGCGGTGGCCGACGAGGCGGCGGCCGGCTCCAGCTCGACGAGGATGCGGTCGTCCGCAGCGCTGGCGACCGCGTCGAAGCGTTCCGCCGCTCCCTGGACCTGGCCGACGTAGGCGGGGCCGCCTCCCGACCGCCGGCACGCCGCGTCGGCGAGGCCGGGCCCCAGCAGCTCGTCCAGCGTGCGGTGCAGCCAGGGCGCCGCCAGCCGTTCCTCGAGGGCGCCGGCCCCGCCGACGATCCGCCGCGTCGCCCGCTCGGCGACCAGCAGCAGGCCGTGGGGCTGGATTGAGCCGGGGACGTGGATCGGTTCCCGGTCGCAGGCCGTGAGATCCAGGCCGCCGTCCGACGGCGCCGCGGCGGCTCCCGGCCCGGCGTTCGGGGTGTTCCTTTCCGACACAGGCGTACACTTTCCATCGGCGCTTCCGTCCGATGGAAGCATGAGCATCCTTAAACGCCCTTGCAAACGGATTGTTTCCGGCGGCGCGCGGACCCGGCAGCCGGGCCGTACGTGTCATACCCCCGAGCCGAAACCCTGACACACGAGTGCCCCCACCCCGACCCTCCCCCGCTTCGCAGGGGAGGGAGTCAGGCCCTCCCCTGCGAAGCGGGGGAGGGAGGGGACCCGCGGCGGAGCCGTGGGGAGGGTGGGGGCAGCGGGTGTGTCAGCCGTTCCGCGCGACGGTGTCAGTCCTCGCCGGGCTGGGCGGGGACCGGCAGGGCGGTGCGGCGGCCGCCCGGCGCCGGCAGGGGGGCGGAGGGGGCGGTCGACAGGAAGGCGACGACGTCGTCGAGCGGCATGGGCCGCCCCAGCAGATAGCCTTGCGCCTTGGCGCAGCCCAGGGAGGCCAGGCACTCCGCCTGCGGCTCGGTCTCCACGCCCTCGGCGACGACGTCGATCTCCATGCTGCGGGCCATGGCGACCATGGCGGCCACCAGCACCCGGTCGTCCTCGTCGTCGGGCAGCGCCTCGACGAACTCGCGGTCGATCTTGATCTCCTGCACCGGCAGCCGCTTGAGCCGCGACAGCGACGAATAGCCCTTGCCGAAATCGTCGAGCGCCACGGCGATGCCCCGGGCGTTCAGCCGCTCCAGCAGCGGCACCGCGGCGGCCTCCGAGGCGAGCAGGCTGTTCTCCGTCAGCTCCACCGTCAGCATCGCCGGATCGACCCCGTGCTCGCGGCAGGCGGCGGCCAGCGTCTCCTCCAGCCCGGCGCCCTCGGCGAGCTGCTTGACCGAGACGTTGATCGACACCCGCAAATGGCCCTGCCCGCGCGCGCGCAGGCGCACCAGGTCGGCGCACACCAGGCCGATGACGTGGTTGCCCAGCTTGATCGCCAGCCCCAGCTCCTCGGCCAGGCCGACGAAGACGTCGGGGCCGACCAGCCCGTGCTCGGGCGAGCGCCAGCGCACCAGCGCCTCCAGCCCGTAGACGGCGCGGCTGTGCAGGTCCACCTGGGGCTGGTAGACCATGAACAGCTCGCCCTGCGCCAGAGCGCGCGCGAAGCGGGTCTCGAAGTCGAGGCGCTGGCGGGTACGCCGGTTCAGCTCCTCGGTGAACAGCTGGTGGACGTTGCGACCCTGCGCCTTGGCCTGGTAAAGGGCGGCGTCGGCCTTGCGCAGGAGGTCGTCGGCGTCCTCCGCGTGCCCGGGAAACAGTGCCGCGCCGACCGACGTCGACACCTGCACCTCGCCGCCGTCCAGCACCACCGGCTGGGCGACGGCGGCGACGATCTTGCGGGCCACCAGGTCGAGGGTGGCGGCGTCGCCGAGGTTGGTGAGCAGCACCGTGAACTCGTCGCCGCCCAGCCGCGCCACCGTGTCGGAGCTGCGCACGCAGGCGCGCACCGCGCCGGCGACCTGGACCAGCAGCTCGTCCCCGGCCTTGTGGCCGAGCGTGTCGTTGACCGCCTTGAAGCGGTCGAGGTCGAGGAACAGCAGGCCGACCTGGCGGCCGGTGCGCCGCGCCTGCTCGATGGCCTGGGCCAGGCGGTCGAGGAACAGGCGGCGGTTGGGCAGGCCGGTGACGGCGTCGAAGTTGGCGTGGCGCCAGATCGCCTCCTCCTGCTGCTTGCGCTCGCTCAGGTCGGTGAACAGGGCGACGCGGTGGGTGACGTCGCCGGCCGGGTCGCGCACGGCGGAGATCGACACCCACATCGGCAGCAGCGCCTCGTCCTTGCAGCGGATCAGCAGCTCGCCCTGCCACGACCCGCCCGAGCGCACCGCCGCGAGGATCGCCTCGTACTCCTCGCGGGTGTAGCGGGCGCTGCCGAGATGGGACAGCGACAGGCCGCGCGCCTCGCGCTCGCTGTAGCCCAGCACCTGGCGGAAGGCGGCGTTGACCGTCTCGATGGCGCCGTGGGCGTCGAAGATGGCGATGGCCTCGCGGGTGTTGGCGAAGACCGAGGCCGCCAGGCTGAGCGCGCGGGCGTCGCGCCGCGCCGCCGTGATGTCCTCGGCCACCGCCAGCGCCACCGGGGCGGGGTGGCCGGCCAGCCGCGCGTGGGTCAGCGACAGGCGCACCCAGATGATGTGGCCGTCGGCGCAGATGAGCCGCGCCTCCACCGATCCCTTGACGGCGCGCCCGGCGGCCACCTCGGCGACGGCGCGCCGCGCGGCGCCGAGGTCGTCGGCGTGGACGACGTCGACGATCGTGCCGACCACCGGCCGCCGCCGGATCGCCCCGCCGCCGGCCGTCCCGCCGTGGGCGAGCATCCGCAGGAAGGTGGCGTTGGCGTCGAGGACGACGCCGTTCTCGGCCAGCATCAGCATGCCGAAGGCGGCCTCGTTGAACACCGTCTTGAAGCGGGCCTCGCTCTCGCGCAGCTCCGCCTCGGCGTGCTTGCGCTCGGCGATGTCGCGGAAGGTGAGGATGCGCAGCCGGCCGAACTGGGTGTTGGCGCCGGCGCTGGTGACCTCGACCGGGAAGCGGTGGCCGTCGGCGTGGCGGCCGGAGGTCTCGAACAGGGTGTGCTCGCCCGCCGCCTCCTCGTCCAGCCCCTCGGCCAGGTCGGCGGCGCCGAGGAAGGGGAAGATCTCGGCGCTGCGGCCGAACATCCGCTCGGCCAACGCGTTGTGGAACAGCACCCGGCCGGAGGCGGAGAAGATGACGATGGCGTCGTTGGCGGTGCGCACGATGGCCTCGGTCTTGGCCACCGCCTCCTCCAGGCGGTCCATCACGTGGTTGTAGCGGGCGGCGATCTGGCCGGCGTCGGTGAAGGGGTCGACGGGGACGCGCAGCGACAGGTCGCCGGTGCGCGCCTGCTCCTGCAGCACCTCGTAGAGGTCGTGCATCTCCGTCTTGGCGCCGTGCTCGGAGACGTTGAGGCCGATCTCCTCGTGCTCGGGCAGCACGCGCAGCCGCATCACCCGTGCCAGCAGGCGGAACACCAGGTAGGGCACGACGAAGGCGACGACGAAGCAGACCAGCAGCCCCTCCGCCTGCACCAGCAGCTGCTGGCGCGTGTCGAGGCCGGTGCCCAGCAGCTCCGGCTTGCCGAACAGGGCCACCGCCAGGATGCCCCAGATGCCGGCGCCCAGGTGCACCGGCACGGCGCCGACGGCGTCGTCGATGCGCAGGAGCAGCAGGCCGCGCTCCATGCAGATGCCGATGACCCCGGCGATGGCGCCGATCACCAGGGCCGAGCCGAAGGACACGGCGTGGCAGTTGGCGGTGATCGCCACCAGCCCGGCCAGCAGGCCGTTGAGCAGCGCCGTCACCTCGGCCCGCCGGGCCAGCGCCCAGCCCAGCAGCATCGCCGCGACGCCGCCGCTGGCGGCGGCGAGGCAGGTGTTGGCGATGATGCGACCGATGCGGTGGTCGAGGTGGAGCGTGGTGCCGCCGTTGAAGCCGATCCAGCCGAAGCACAGCAGCAGCACGCCGAGGGCGGCCAGCGGCAGGTTCGACATGGCGACCGGGCGCGGCCGGCCGGTCGCCGGGTCGAAGCGGCCGAGGCGCGGCCCCACCACCAGCAGCAGCGCCAGCGCCACCCAGCCGCCGAGCTGGTGGACGGCGCTCGACCCCGCCCAGTCGACGTAGCCGGCGGCGCCGAGCAGCCCGCGCAGCGCCGGCCCGTCCAGCCCGTTCCACACGAGGTGGCCGAAGGTCGGGTAGATCACCCCGGCCACCAGCAGCGAGACGACGATGTAGCCGGAGAAGGTCATGCGCTCGGCCACGGCGCCCGAGACGATGGTCACCGCGGTGGCGCAGAACATGGCCTGGAACAGGAAGAAGAGGGAATCGCCGGCGGTCTCCGCGTCCAGGAAGTAGCCGGTGGTGCCGATCCAGCCGGCGTGGGAGGCGCCGAACATCACCCCGTAGCCGACCGCCCAGAAGGCCAGCAGCGAGACGACGAAGTCGACCACGTTCTTCATCGCCACGTTGATCGAGTTCTTCGAGCGGGTCAGCCCGGTCTCCAGGCACAGGAACCCCGCCTGCATGATCAGCACGAGCCCGGTCGCGGTGGCGACCCACAACAGGTCGGGAAGGGTCAACGCCATCGCAGCACTCCCGTGCGCCACCGCCCGCCGCCCGTGCCCCCAGCGGGCACCGGTCCGGACGGGAGCCAAGCAACAAGCGGGCCATCCGTCGGGGGTAAGACGGTTTCGCCCCGCCGCCCGGCGCGGCTGCCCGTGCGTCCCGGACGGTGTGCCGCCGCCTGCCCAATCGCTGGGCAGCGCGCCCGTTTTGCAGCCTCCCGGCGGGCCCGCACCGTCCCGTTCGCGGCGGCCAAATGTGGAAGACGGTGGGAAAGGGCACCGGGCCGGGGTGCGGCGCCGCCCCGGCGCCGTGGAGGAGCCGGCCGGCGCCGTCGAGGAGGTCGTCGCGCTGTTCCCGGCGGCGGCGCGCCGGCCGCTCACCGCTGCGCGCTTGAGTCCTCGGCCGGGCTGAGCCGCAGCACGGCGCCGTCCTCCTCGTCGGTCAGCGCGTACACCCGGCCGTCCGGGCCTGTCGCCACGTCGCGGATGCGCGCGTCCATCTCGAGGCGCTCGACCTCGCCGACGGACGGGCCGTCCGTGTCCACCCGCACGATGACCTGCGAGAGCCCGCCGACCAGGGCGTCGCCCTTCCACTCGGGAAAGCGCTCGCCGGTGTAGAAGGCGAGGCCCGAGGCGGCGATCACCGGCGTCCAGTGGGTGAGGGCGTCGGTCAGGTCCGGCCGGGTCGGCGGGTCGGGGATGTCCTTGCCGCTGTAGTGGTCGCCCCAGCTCACCAGCGGCCAGCCGTAGTTCTTGCCGGCCTCGGCGACGTTCAGCTCGTCGCCGCCGCGCGGCCCGTGCTCGACCTCCCAGAGCGCCCCCGTCGCCGGGTTGATCGCCGCGCCCTGGACGTTGCGGTGGCCGTAGGACCAGATCTCCGGGCGCGCACCGGCGCGGCCGACGAAGGGGTTGTCGGCGGGCACCGAGCCGTCCGGCTCGATGCGGACGATGGCGCCCAGCGTGTTCGACAGGTCCTGCGCCGGATCGAACTTCGCGCGCTCGCCCAGGGTGACGAACAGGCGCCCGTCCGGTGCGAAGACGAGGCGGGAGCCGAAATGGTTGCCGCCCTGCACCTTGGGCTCCTGGCGGAAGATCACCGCGACGTCCTCCAGCGCCGCACCGGTGAAGCGGCCGCGCGCCACCGCGGTGCCGGCGGTGCCGGCCTCGCCCGGCTCGGCGTAGGACAGGTAGACCAGCCGGTTCTCGGCGAAGGCGGGGTCCAGGGCGACGTCGAGCAGGCCGCCCTGGCTGCGCGCGTACACCTTGGGCACGCCGGCGACGGGCGACGACACCACCCCTTGCGGGGTGACCACGCGCAGCCGTCCCGGCCGCTCGGTCACCAGCATGCGCCCGTCGGGGAGGAAGGCCATGCCCCAGGGATGCTCCAGCCCCTTGGCGACGGTCTCCACCAGCACCGGCCCGGCCTGGGTGTCGAGGGTCCGCGGGTCGGCGCAGGCGGCCGGGGCGTGGGCGAGCAGCGCCAGCAGGGCGGCGGCCGTGGCGGATCGTGGGCTGAAGGGCATGATGCGCGGTCTCCCGTGATGGCGTCCCGGTTCCGGCCCCACAGAGTCGTGCCGCGTACGGCCAGGATCAAGCCGGCCCGGCCGTTTGGCCGAGCCCCCGGCCGATCGGCCGGGCCCTGCCGTCATGGCTGGTAAGCCGATGTTGTGTTCGTTCGCGGGGGTGTTATACCGTTCGCCCAACAGACGCCGCCGTACGGCGTCGCCAGGGGGGACGCCCGGTGCCAGGCGCCGGCCGGCACCGGCCGCCGTCGACCGGTGCGCGCCGGCCGGATCCGCCCTGGTCCCATCGAACCAGGAGCTGTCCGGTCCATGAAACGCACCACCCGCTTCCGCCGGCTCGTCGAGGCGCCCGAGATCCTGGTGCTGCCGGGCATCCAGGACGCGCTGACCGCCCGCATCGCCGAGGCGGCCGGGTTCGCCGCCATCACCTGCGGCGGCTACGCGGCGACGGCGGCGCTGCTGGGCGCTCCCGACACCTCGCAGCTCGGCCTGATGGAGCTGGCCGACCACTACGCCCGCATCTGCGACGCTGTGGCGGTGCCGTTGTTCGTCGACGGCGACACCGGCTTCGGCAACGCCACCAACGTCGCCCGCACCATCCGCGCCTACGAGCGGGCCGGCGTCGCCGGCCTGTTCATCGAGGACCAGGTGTTCCCCAAGCGCTGCGGCCACATGGCGGGCAAGGCGGTGGTGCCGCCCGAGGAGTTCGTCGCCAAGCTGAAGGCGGCGCTCGACGCCCGCCAGGACCCCGACCTGGTGATCATGGCGCGCACCGACGCGCTGGCGGTGAACGGCATCGACGACGCCATCGCCCGCGGCCGGCTCTACCGCGAGGTCGGCGCCGACATGGTGTTCGTCGAGGCGCCGCGCGACGTCGAGCAGATGCGCCGGATCTGCCGCGAGATCCCGGCGCCGGGCATGGCCAACAACATCGAGGGCGGCCTGACCCCGTCGCTGACGCCGGCCGAGCTGCAGGAGATCGGCTACGCCGTCTCCGTCCATCCCGTCGCCACCACCTACGCCGTCACCCACGCCGTCACCCGGCTGATGCGCGAGCTGGCGGCGAGCGGCACCACCGCCGCCGTGCGCGACGGCATGGTCGATTTCGAGACCTTCAACCGCTTCATCGGCCTGCCCGAGCAGCGCCGGCGGGAGCAGGACTACGCCGACTTCGCCCGGGCGCGCTGCGCGGACCGGTGAGACATCGCACAAGGGAGGGAGAGAGACCCATGAAGAACATCGTCGCCGCCGGCGTCGCGGCCACCGCCGTCCTCGGCCTCGCCGGGGCTGCCTGGGCCGCCGACCCGGTGGTCATGCGCATCAGCCACCAGCTCCCGCCGGCGCACCACATCGCCAAGCTGGTGGAGCAGTTCGCCGCGGCCGTCGAGCAGAGCACCAACAACGCCGTCGACGTGCAGATCTTCGGCGCCTCCCAGGCCTACAAGCCGGAGCAGAACCACCCGGCGGTGGCCCGCGGCCAGGTCGAGGCGGCGCTGGCGGTGAACTTCCAGTGGGGCAACACCATCCCCGAGATGAACGTCCTCACCATCCCCTACTACTTCACCGACCTGAAGCGCATCGAGGCCTTCCCCGGCTCCGCGGCCGCGAAGTTCCTCGAGGCGAAGATGGAGGAGAAGGGGGTCAAGAACATCGCCTGGTTCTACACCACCCGGCAGTCCGCCTTCACCTCCAGCACCAAGCCGCTGATCAAGGCGGAGGACTTCGAGGGCGTCAAGATCCGCGGCCTCAACAAGCTGGTGGACAACGCGCTGACCGCCGTCGGCGCCGCCCCCGCCGCCATGCCGGGGTCGGAGGTCTACCAGGCGCTGCAGACCGGGGTGATCGACGCCGGGCTCACCGACATCTCCGCCGCCTACAGCCGCAAGTACTACGAGGTGCAGAAGTACGCGACGGTGACGCCGTTCTTCAGCGTCTACTTCCACATGTACGTCAACCCCGCGTGGTGGAACGGCCTGACCCCGGACGTCCGCGGCGCCATCGAGAAGGCGGCCGTCAAGGCCGAGCGCGACGCCATCCCGCTGACCGAGCAGACCGCCGACGAGGCGGTGGCCGAGCTCAAGGCCAAGGGCATGCAGGTGCACGTGCACAGCCCGGCGGAGGCCAAGGCCCTGGAATCGGTCATGCAGCCGCCGGTGATGGAGGCCTTCAAGAAGGCCTCCGACGACGCCGGCAAGATCATCGAGCTGGTCGACAAGCTGTAAGTCGGCGTCGTTCCAGCGGACCCCCCTCCCGACCTCCCCCCACTCGCGCGGGGGGAGGAGAGAAGCCCTCCCCCGCGTCAGTGGGGGAGGGTTTGGGTGGGGGGCCGATGCGACCACCTCTGCCGGAGCCCCCATGCCCCACTCCTCCTCGTCCGCCGAGCGGCTGGTCGCCGTCGTCGACGGGCTCGCCGCCGTGGTGAGCCGCGTCGGCATGGTGCTGGCCGCCCTCGGCCTGCTGGCCTGTCTGGGGCTGGTGATCTGGGCGGTGGCGATGCGCTACCTCCTCAACGCGCCGGTGCCGTGGACCGACGAGCTGATCGGCTACCTGCTGGTCGGCGTCGTCATGCTGGCCGCCGCCGACGCCCTGCGCCGCGGCGAGCACATCGCCGTCGACGTGCTGACCGAACGGCTGGGGCCGCGGGGGCGGCGCGCCACGGCGGCGTTCGGCATGCTGTCGGTGCTGGCGGCCGGCGCGGTGCTGGTCTACGAGGGCTGGAAGACCATGGCCTTCACCGAGATGCTGGGGATCGTCTCGACCGGCTACCTGGAGATGCCGATGCACCTGCCCCAGGCCCTGGTGCCGGTCGGCGGCGCCCTGCTGATGCTGGCGGCGGTCGCCGGCCTCGCCCGCATGGCGGTCGGCCGGCCGCCGGTCGATCTCCCGGCGGCGCCGGACGCCGGCGACGGGGCGCCCACGCCATGACCTTCCTGCTGATCCTCGTCGGCGTGGTGGCGCTGCTGTTCACCGGCCTGCCCATCTTCACCGGCCTCGGCCTGTTCGCCACCGGCCTCCTGCTGGTCACCCAGGGCGACCTCGGCGCCCTGGCGGAGATCGTCTTCGGCGAGCTCAACCGCTACCTGCTGGTGGCCATCCCGCTGTTCACCCTGATGGCCCACATCATGATCCGCGGCAAGGTGGTGGACGACCTCTACGGCGCCGCCCACACCCTGACCCGCCACCTGCCGGGCGGCCTCGGCGTGGCGACGGTGTCGGCCTGCACCATCTTCGCCGCCATCTCCGGCTCCAGCGTGGCGACGGCGCTGACCGTCGGCTCGGTGGCGATCCCGCAGATGATCCGCTACGGCTACGAGCCGCGCGCCGCCTACGGCGCGGTGGCGGCCGGCGGCACGCTCGGCATCCTGATCCCGCCGTCCGGCCCGCTGGTGCTCTACGGCGTCATCTCCGACACCTCGATCGGCGGCCTGTTCATGGCCGGCGTGGTGCCGGGCCTGCTGTTCGCCGCCGTCTTCGCCGTCTGGTGCATGGTGACGGCCGGCCGCTCCGGCCGGGTGCGGCGGCTGCCGGCGCCGTCGCTCGCCGAGGTGGGGCAGGCCCTGCGCCGCTCGGTGTGGGCGCTGATGCTGCCGGTGCTGGTGCTGGGCGGCATGTACGTCGGCATCTTCACCGCCACCGAGGCGGCCGGCGTCGGCGCGCTGGCGGCGCTGCTGGTCGCCGTCCTCGCCTACCGGAACTTCGGCCTGCGCGACCTCTGGGAATCGGCGGTGGACGCCGCGCGCACCTCGTCCATGCTGTTCATGATCCTGGCGGCGGCCGGCGTGTTCGGCCACGTGCTGACCAAGATGCGCATCCCGCAGGAGATCGTGACCCTGGTGACCGGCCTCGGCTTCGGGCCGATCGAGTTCCTGGTGGCGATGATGGCGCTGATCTTCGTGCTCGGCATGTTCCTGGAGACCATCTCGATCATCCTCATCACCACGCCGGTGGTGCTGCCGGTGCTCGCCCATCTCGGCATCCACCCCATCTGGTACGGCATCCTGCTGGTGATCAACCTGGAGCTGGCGCTGATCACCCCGCCGGTGGGCATGAACCTGTTCACCATCAAGGCCATCACCCGCGCTCCCCTGGAGGAGGTGGTGCGCGGCGTCGTGCCGTACGTGGTGCTGCTGCTGCTCGGGCTGGGACTGGTGCTGGCGGTGCCCTCCATTGCCCTGTGGCTGCCCGGCACCATGTCCTACCAGTAGGGGGCGGGACCCTCCCGCCGCCCGGCGTGTTGACGGGGGGCGCCCTCCCTCGGCGCCCCTTCCCGTCACCGGTGCGGTCCATGCACGCCTTCTTCGAACGCCTCTTCCAGGCCCTGGCCCCGTCGGCGGTGGTCCAGCCGCCCGCCGGCACGGCGGCCTTCTATCACCATTTCCTGCGGCCGATCCGCGGCCTGCTGATCGTCACCCTGCTGGTGGCCGGCCTCGCCTCCCTGTCGGAGCTGGCGCTGTACGCGTTCCTCGGCGCGCTGGTGGACTGGATGTCCACGACCGGCCGCGAGGCGTTCCTCGACACGTACGGCTGGGCGCTGGCCGGCATGGCGGTGTTCGCGCTGATCGTCCGGCCGCTCCTGGTCGTCGCCTCGCGCGGCCTCATCAACCTCGCCGTGGTGCCGGCGCTGACCGACGAGATCCGCTGGCGCAACTACCGCTGGGTGCTGCGCCAGAGCCTGTCCTTCTTCCAGAACGACTTCGCCGGGCGGGTGGCGCAGAAGGTCATGCAGACCGGCCCGGCGGTGCGCGAATCCGTCGTCAACGTCATCGACGGGGTGTGGTTCCTCGTCACCTTCCTCGCCGGCACGCTGACCCTGCTGGGCGCGCTCGACTGGCGCCTGCTGCTGCCGGTGCTGGCCTGGGTGGTGGCGTACGCCGCCGTCATCGCCGGCATGGTGCCGCCGGTGCGGGTCAAGTCGGCGGCCCTCTCGGAGTCCACCTCGGCGCTGTCCGGCCGCGTCGTCGACAGCTACACCAACATCCTCTCGGTCAAGCTGTTCGCCCACGCCGAGCGGGAGGACGCCTTCGTCCACAGCGGCCTCACCCGCCACCTCGCCGCCTACCGCAGCCTGACCCGCGCCATCTTCGACATGACGGTGACCCTGACCGCCATCAACGGCGTGCTGCTGGTGGTCACGGTGGCCCTGACCGTCCATCTGTGGCTGGCCGGCAGCGTCAGCACCGGCGCCATCGCCATGGCGACCGGCCTGATCGTGCGGCTGACGCAGATGTCCAACTGGATCCTGCGCACCGTCACCGCGCTGTTCGAGAACGTCGGCACGGTGCAGAACGGCATGGAGACCATCGCCCGCCCCCACGCCGTCACCGACGCCTCCGGCGCCCGGGACCTGACGGTCGAGCGCGGCGCCATCCGCTTCGAGCACGTGCGCTTCCACTACGGCAAGGCCGGCGGCGTCATCGACGACCTCAGCCTCGACATCCGGCCCGGCGAGAAGGTCGGGCTGGTCGGCCGCTCGGGGGCCGGCAAGTCGACCCTGGTCAACCTGCTGCTGCGCTTCTACGACCTGGAGGGCGGGCGCATCCTGATCGACGGCCAGGACATCGCCGGGGTGACCCAGACCAGCCTGCGCGCCCACATCGGCATGGTCACCCAGGACACCGCGCTGCTGCACCGCTCGATCGCCGACAACATCCGCTACGGCCGGCCCCACGCCAGCGACGAGGAGATGGCGCGCGCGGCCGAGCTGGCCGAGGCGGCCGGCTTCATCGGCGCCCTGCACGACCGCCAGGGGCGCAGCGGCTACGAGGTGCTGGTGGGCGAGCGCGGGGTCAAGCTGTCGGGCGGCCAGCGCCAGCGCATCGCCATCGCCCGGGTGATCCTCAAGAACGCCCCCATCCTGATCCTCGACGAGGCGACCTCGGCGCTCGATTCGGAGGTGGAGGCGGCGATCCAGGGGCAGCTCGCCACGCTGATGCGGGGCAAGACGGTGATCGCCATCGCCCACCGCCTGTCCACCATCGCCGCCATGGACCGCCTGGTGGTGATGGACCGCGGCCACATCGTCGAGGAGGGCAGCCACCGCGAGCTGGTCGCCCGCAACGGCCTGTACGCCCGGCTCTGGCAGCGCCAGTCCGGCGGCTTCCTCGACCTGAACGGCGAGGACGCCCGCCGCTCCGCCTGACGCGACGCCGCCGTCCGCGGCCGGCGGGCGGTGGCCACCATGTCGCGGCCGCGGCGCTGGCCCGTCCCCGGCCGATGCCCGATACTGGCCCACCGGACGGCGGCCGGCCCGATCGGCCGCCGTCCGCCGCGCAAGGGGATGGGGCGTGCTCGGACATTCGCTGGCCAGACTGGTCCTCGTCCTGCAATGGACGTCCATTTCCGCCCTGATCGCCGTCACCTTCCTGCTGGCGGGGCAGGAATGGCTGGCCTACGCCGACGCCGGGCGGATCGTCGTGCTGACCCGGGCCGACCGGGTGCTGTTCCACGCCATGACCGGCATCCGCTTCGAGAACGGGGCGGCTGGCGTGGCGGTGCTGTCGGACGAGCAGCCCCAGGCCGCGGTCGCGGCGTCGAACCACCGGGTCGACCTCCTGTTCGCCGCGGCGATGGAGTCCCTGGCCGACACCGCGGTGCCCGGCCGCGCCGCGGCGCAGGACGCGGCGCGCGCCGCCTACGAGGACCTGCAGCGCCAGCGCTCGCTGATCGCCGCGCTGATGGAGCAGCCGCTGGGCGAACGCGACATGGCGACGGCGGAACGCTGGCTGATGGCGATGTACGCGCTGGTCGAGCGGCTCGGCACCGCCGCCACCGCCGTCGCCAACACCGTGCGCCTGCTGGATCCGGAGATCGCCGAGCTGGTGTACGTCCGTCGCTCCGCCTACGTCATCCGCGACCATTTCGGCAAGCCCTGCTCGGCGCTGCGGCCGGACGTGCAGCGCAACCAGCCGCTCGACCGGGCCCGCATGGCGGCGTGGCGGGAATGGGTCGGCGTCTACACCAGCCGGTGGGACGAGCTGGCCCTCCATCTCGACCGCCCCGGCGCCCCGGCCCAGCTCGTCGAGGATGTGCGCCAGGGCCGCGCCGCCACGGCGGCGGCGCAGAAGCGGATGGACGACATCGTCTACGGGCTCGACGGCTCCGGGACGCCGGCCATCGCCCCGGCCGACTGGTCGCACCTGTGCACCGACGCGTACGGCCCCATCCTCGCCCTCGGCAACCATGCGCTCGACCTCGCCGTGGCGCGCGCCGAGACCCTGAAGGCCCGGGCGTCGGCGCTGCTCGCCGCCATGGTCGTCCTGGCGGCGGCCAGCCTGCTCCTGGGCGCGCTGTCGATCCGCACCGTCCGCCGCCGCCTGTCGCGCCCGCTGGCGCGGCTGATGGAGACGATCGGCCGCCTCTCCCGCCAGGAGTTCGCGACCCCGGTCCCCGCCACCGGCCACCCCGACGAGATCGGGGCGATGGCCGGGGCCTTGGAGGACCTGCGCACCAGCGCGCTGCGGGCGCAGCACCTGCAGCGCCTGCTCGACGAGGCGCGCACCAAGGAAATCGAGCGCGCCAACGAGGTGAGCCGCGCCAAGTCGGCGTTCCTCGCCACCATGGGGCACGAGGTGCGCACGCCGCTGAACGGCATCCTCGGCATGGCCGAGCTGCTGCGCGACAGCCCGCTGTCGGCCGAGCAGCGGCGCTGGCTCGACGCCATCACCGGCTCCGGCGCGCTGCTGCTGGCGATCCTCAACGACATCCTCGACTATTCCAAGATCGAGGCGGGGCGGCTCGAGCTGGAATCCATCCCCTTCAGCCCCGAGGAGGTGGTGCGCACCCTGGAGGCGACGGTGGCGCCGCAGGCCGCCGGCAAGGGGCTGGCCTTCCGCTGCGCGTGCCGGCCCCTGCCCGCCCGTCTTGCCGGGGACCCGGCAAAGCTCGGCCAGGTGCTGCTGAACCTGCTGGGCAACGCGGTGAAGTTCACCCACGCCGGTGAGGTCGTGCTGGCGGTCCGCCGCCTCGACGGGGACGGCGGGGCGGACCGGGCGCGGCTGGAATTCCGCGTCTCGGACACCGGCATCGGCATCGCCCCCGACGCCCTGGCGCACGTGTTCGACGCCTTCACCCAGAGCGACTCCTCGATCACCCGGCGCTACGGCGGCACCGGCCTGGGGCTCGCCATCTGCAAGCGCATCGTCGAGGCGATGGGCGGCAGCCTGTCGGTGGTCAGCATCGTCGACCGCGGCAGCGCCTTCACCCTGACCTTGGATTTCCCGGTGCTGCCGGCGGCGGTGCCGCCGCCGGCGGCCGGCGCCGCCCCGCTGCCGCGGCTGTCGGTGCTGCTGGCGGAGGACAACGCGGTCAACGCGGCGGTGGTCACCGCCATGCTGGGGCGCCTGGGGCACGCCGTCGTCCACGCCGCCGACGGCGCCGCCGCCCTCGCCCTGGCCGCCGAGGCCGATTACGACCTGGTGATGACCGACCTCGCCATGCCCGGCCTCGACGGCATCGGGCTGGCCCGGCGCATCCGCGCCCTGCCCCACGCCACCCGCTGCGAGGTGCCGATCGTCGCCCTCACCGCCGACGTCGCCGCCGAGCGGGCGGACGAATGCTTCGCCGCCGGCATGACGGACATCCTGCGCAAGCCGTTCCGCCGCGACGAGCTGCTGCGCGTGCTGGCGGACGCCACCGGCGCCGCCGCGGACGACGAGGAGGACGGCGCCGCCGCGGCGCCGCCGGGGGGCCGCCGCTCGCTGCTGGAGGAGCGCCTGGAGGACCTCGGCGCGGCCAAGACGGGCTTCATCGTCGAGCTCTTCGTCCGCACCACGCCGCCCCTGCTGGCGGAGGCGGCCCGGGCCGCCGCGGCGGGCGACGCCGCGGCCTTCGCCGAGGCCGCCCACCGCCTGAAGAGCGCCGCCGGCCAGCTCGGGCTGCACCGGCTGGCGCGGCTGGCGCGCGACGGCGAACGGGCGGGCGCCGCCGGCGACGGCGCGGCGGTCCGGCGCGCCGCCGCCGCCATCGCCGCCGCCGCGCCCGGCGCCGTCGCGGCGGTGCAGCGCGCCTGGCGCGGCGTGCTCAGCGCACGGGACCGGCGAAGCGGTAGCCCACCCCGTGCTCCGTGACGATCAGCCGCGGTTCGGCCGGGTCCGGTTCGATCTTCCGGCGCAGGCGGGCGATCAGCACGTCGACCGTGCGGTCGTTGGGCGCCGCGTCGCGGTGGGTGATCTCGTCCAGCAGGGCGTCGCGCGACAGCACATGGCCGGGATGGCGGACCAGGGCGGACAGCAGCTCGAACTCGCCGCGGGTCAGCCGCACCTCGTCCCCCGCGGCCGAGGTCAGGCAGCGCTGCGCCAGGTCGAGGGTCCACCCCGCGAAGTGCCGCACCAGGTTGTTGCGCTCCAGCCGGGGGGCGTCGACGGTGCGGCGCAGGACGGTGCGGATGCGGGCGAGCAGCTCGCGCTGGGAGAACGGCTTGGTGACGTAGTCGTCGGCTCCCAGCTCCAGACCGAGCACCCGGTCGATCTCCTCGCCGCGGCCGGTCACGAAGATGACCGGCAGGTCGGACTGGGCGCGCAGGGCGCGCATGATGGCCAGCCCGTCCTCGCCGGGCAGGCGGATGTCCAGGAGCACGAGGTCGACCGGCCGCGCCTGCAGGACCGCCCGCAGCCCGGCCGCATCCTCCACGGCCGTCACCTCGAACCCTTCGCGCTCCAGGTACGCTGCAAGTGATTCGCGAGCAACCGGCTCGTCGTCGACAATGACGAGATGAATATTCGTACTCATAAAACCTCCGGGGCCGGCTGCGGCATATCGTCCTGTTAATATCCTGTTCGCAACTCCACGGAACTGCGTTCACATTGAGCGGATATCCCCTGTTTCAGCAAGCCCTCTTTGAGGCGATGGAACAGGAGAAGAGCAATGCTTGCACGGGTTGCAAGACTGCGGAATTGGCTGAGGAAGCCGGTGGGAATGGGCACGGTCGCCGTCGCGGTGGTCGTGTCCGCCGGCGCCGCCCTGGCGGGTTGGGGTGCCTTTTCCGTCGTCCTGGAAAAGACCAACTCGCTGGAGTTCTGCATCTCCTGCCACTCGATGGAATCGACGGTCTACCAGGAGTACCAGAACTCGCCGCACTTCAAGAACGCCTCGGGCGTGCGCGCGGTGTGCGCCGACTGCCACGTGCCCAAGGCGCTGGGGCCGAAGCTGCTGGCCAAGGCCATGGCGGCGAAGGACGTGTGGCACACCCTGCTCGGCACCCTCGACACGCCCGAGAAGTTCGAGAAGAACCGCCTGCACCTGGCCAAGCGGGTGTGGGCGAAGCTGGAGGCGACGGACTCGCGGGAGTGCCGCGGCTGCCATTCCCCGCAGGCCATGGATTTCCACAAGCAGCGCCCGAAGGCGGCCGACCAGATGCAGAAGGGCTTCGCCAAGGGCGAGACCTGCATCTCCTGCCACAAGGGCATCGCCCACAAGCTCCCCGACATGTCGAGCGGCTACCGCGAGATGATCGCCGGCCTCAAGGCCGATGCGGCGGCCAGGAGCGCCAAGGCCGATACGCTCTTCGCCATGGAGACCGCCGAGTTCTTCGCCGAGCCGCCGGCTGACGGCGTCAAGGCCGACGGCAGCGTCTTCCCGCTCACCCAGGTCAAGGTCGTCGAGCGTCAGGGCGACCTGCTCAAGGTCGAGGTCGCCGGCTGGGTGCAGGACGGCGTCAACCGCCTGCTGGTCGCCGCCATGGGCCGCCGCATCTTCGAGGTCAGCATGTCGCCGAAGGTGGCGGAGACCGTCGCCCTGGGCGAGGCCCAGGTCGATCCCGACACCGAGCTGTCGTGGCAGCCGGGCCGCGTGACCGGCTGGGTCAAGGCGGCGGCCTTCACCGCCGACCGCGCCGGGCTGCTGGACTACGGTGCCGAGATGGCCAGCGCCGCCTGCGGCGCCTGCCACAGCCAGCCCCAGGCCGGCCATTTCCCGGCCAACCAGTGGATGGGCATCATCAAGGACATGAAGGACGGCACCGCGCTGAGCGCCGAGGACGTCCGCTTCCTGCAGACCTACTACCAGCTCAACGCCAAGGACATGGCGCCGCACGGCTCGTGAGCCGCCGCGCCCGCCGCCCGCCCGTCAACGAGGCCCGACCGCCATGCCCCACCCCGCCCCCGCCCCGGCTCCCATTGCGGCCCCTATCGCGGCCCCCATCCCCGCTCCCCTCGCCGCCGCCGTCATGGCCGACGCGGTCGCCGTCCTCGCCGCGCTGTTCGGCGCCCCGCTCGACGAGCGGGACGTCGCGGCGGTCCGCCGGCCGGTCGACCGCGGCGCCCTCGCCCCGCTGGCCGCCGTTCCCGTCCTGCGGCCGGGCGTCGAGGAGGCCGCGGCGATCGTCCGCCGCCTCGGCGACACGCCGGTCGCGGTGTCGCGGCTGAACCGGGAGTTCTGCCGCCTCTTCCTCGGCGCCGGCGGGCGGATGACGGCCGCTCCCTACGAATCGGCCTACCGCGGCAGCGGCCGCCTCTACCAGGAGCCGGCCGGCGAGATGGCGGCGCTGCTGCGGCGGCGGGACCGGCGGGCGGCCGACGGGTTCCCCGAGGCCCCCGACCATCTGGTGATCGAGCTCGCCCTGCTCGAGGACGCCCTGCGGCTGCCGGGGGCCGAGGACACGGCGACCGCCGAGGCGCTGCTGGCGCGGCTGCGCCGCTGGGTCCCCGCCTTCGCGGCGGCCTGCCGGCTGCACGACGGCACGGGATTCTACGCCGAGGCGGCCGGCGTCCTCGCCGCTCTGCTGGCCGCCGGCGAATCCGGCGCCGCCCCGTCCCCGGCCTGAGCCGGGACCGCCGGGCGCGGCGCACGCACACCAACGACATGGGACGCGGCGGCCCCGAGCGGGCTCCGCCGCGCCAGGAGAGGAGAAGGTAGGATGTTGGACACGTACTCGTTGTCACGTCGGCGCTTCCTCAGCGTCACGTCGTCCCTCGCGGCGCTCGGCGCCGCCGGCGCCATGCTGCCGGCCGGGGCCACGCGCGCCCTCGCCGCGGGCGGCGCCAAGGAGATCCTGACGGGCTCCCACTGGGGCGCCTTCTACGCCACGGTGGAGGACGGCCGCTTCGTCAGCCTGCGCCCGTGGGAGAAGGACTATCACCCCAACCAGGCGCTCGACGGCGTGCAGGACGTCGTCTACTCGCCGAGCCGCATCCGCTATCCCATGGTGCGCCGCGCCTACCTGGAGAAGGGACCGGCCGCCGAGCGCGACAGCCGCGGCTCCGACGACTTCGTGCGCGTCTCCTGGGACAAGGCGCTCGACCTCGTCGCCGGCGAGATCAAGCGGCTGCAGGACCAGGACGGCCCCTGGGCGGTCTACGCCGGCAGCTACGGCTGGCGCAGCTCGGGCGAGATCGGCAACCCGCAGATCATGCTGACCCGCCTGATGAACCTGAGCGGCGGTGCCGTCTACAGCTCGAGCAACTACTCCAAGGCGGCGCTGGAGGGCATCATGCCCTACGTCGTCGGCTCGATCGACGCGGCCGGCCCGCAGACCACCTACCAGTCGGTCGTCGAGAACACCAAGCTGATCGTCTTCTGGGGCTCCGACCCGTTCAAGACCAACCAGATCGCCTTCGCCCTGCCCGACCACGAGGAGTACAAGTGGTTCGAGGACATGAAGAAGGCCGGCATCAAGGCGATCTTCATCGACCCGATCCACCTCGACGCCTGCAAGTTCCTGGACGGCGAGTGGCTGGCCATCCGGCCCAATTCCGACGTCGCCCTGGCGCTCGGCATCTGCCACGTGCTGCTGACGGAGAAGCTGTACGACGCCGACTTCATCGAGAACTGCACCTACGGCTTCGAGCCGTTCGCCGAGTATCTCCTGGGCAAGGGCTGGGACAAGGTGGAGAAGACGCCGGAATGGGCGGCGGAGCTCACCGAGATCCCGGCCGACGTCATCCGCCGGCTGGCCCACCAGTTCGTCGAGAACCGCACCATGCTGGTGAGCGGCTGGAGCTGCCAGCGCCAGCACCACGGCGAGCAGTGGCCGTGGGCGTTCGTCACGCTTGCCTCCATGGTCGGCCAGGTCGGCCTGCCCGGCGGCGGCTTCTGCCAGAACTACCACCTCTACAGCCAGGGCTCGCCGTCCTCGGCGGCGCCGGCGCTCGCCCCCAGCATGTCCGGCGGCACCCGCAAGGAGACCAAGCCCTGGCCGGCCGAGAAGGGTGCCAAGGTCATCCCGGTCGCCCGCGTCGTCGACATGCTGGAGAACCCCGGCAAGCCCTACGAGCACAACGGCGCCACCCACCTCTACCCCGACGTCAAGCTGACCTACTGGGTCGGCGGCAACCCGTTCCACCACCACCAGGACCGCAACCGCATGCGGCAGGCCTGGAAGAAGTTCGAGACCGTCATCGTCCAGGACTTCCAGTGGACCGCCTCGGCCCGCTTCGCCGACATCGTGCTGCCGGCGGCGACGACGGCGGAGCGCGACGACATCGAGATGGTCGGCACCATCTCCAAGCGCGCCTACGTCGCCATGAAGAAGCTGGTCGAGCCGGTCTTCGAGGCGCGCACCGACTACGCCATCTTCTCCGAGCTCGCCGATCGCCTCGGCGTCGGCCAGGAGTTCACCGGCGGCAAGAGCGAGATGGACATGGTCCGCGACGTCTACGCCGCGGCGAAGAAGACGGCCGACGCCAAGAAGTCGGTGATGCTGCCCAGCTTCGAGGAGTTCTGGGAGAAGGGCATCATCGAGTTCGAGATCCCGGAGAAGAACAAGCGCTGGGTGAAGTACGCCGACTTCCGCGAGGACCCGGTGGTCAACATGCTGCCGACGGCGACGGGCCGGATCGAGATCTACTCCAAGCCGATCGAGAAGATGGGCTACGACGACTGCCCGCCGCATGCCTCGTGGCTGGAGCCGGCGGAATGGCTGGGCGGCAAGGACAAGCGCCATCCGCTCCACCTCAACTCCAACCACCCCACCCACCGCATGCATTCCCAGCTCAACGGCACCCGGGTGCGGGCGATCTACGAGGTGGCCGGCCGCGAGCCCTGCCTGATCAACACCCGGGACGCCGCGGCCCGGGGCATCGCCTCGGGTGACGTGGTGCGGCTGTTCAACGACCGCGGCCAGTGCCTGGCCGGCGCCGTGGTCACCGACGACATCCGCCCCGGCGTCGTCCAGCTCCAGGAAGGCGCCTGGTACGACCCGGTCGACATCGCCGACCCCAACACCCTGTGCAAGAACGGCGACCCCAACGTGCTGACGCCGGACATCGGGACCTCCCGCCTGGCCCAGGCGACGTCGGCCCACACCTGCCTGGTGGAGGTCGAGAAGTACAGCGGGACCGCGCCCAAGGTGACGGTGTTCGACACCCCCGCCAACGCGTAACCGGCAACGGCGGGCGCGGCGGCCGGTGGACCGCCGCGCCCGCCCGCGCCCAGGGGATTCACCAAGGAGACGACCATGGTCCGCACGACCGTCACCGCCCTGCTGCTCGCCCTGGCGACGGCCGGCGCCGCCGTCGCCCAGACGCCGGCCGCGCCGGTCTTCGATCCGGCCAACCCGCCGAAGATCGACACCGCTCCGCTGGAGCCCGGCGCCACCGCCTTCACCGAGGCGCAGGCCCGCCGCTGGCTGCTGCGCGCCGGCCTCTCCAACATCGCCGACCTGGTGCTGGAGGAGGACGGCATCTGGCGCGGCAAGGCCGAGCGCTCCGGCATCGTCGTCAACATCGGCCTCGACCGGCTCGGCAACATCACCACCCGCTGACCTCCCCGCCCCCGTTCCCGCCCCCGCCATCCGGTGCATCATGGACGAGAAACCGCCATCGCGTTCGGCGCCACCGGGCACCGGGCCGGCCCTGGTCGACGGCTGCGGCCGGACGGTGTCCTACCTGCGGGTGTCGCTGACCGACCGCTGCAATTTCCGCTGCCACTACTGCATGGCGGACGACGTCAGCTTCCTGCCGCGGGCCGAGGTGCTGACCCTGGAGGAGATCGACCGCCTGTGCGGCGTCTTCGTGGCGCTCGGCGTGCGCAAGCTGCGCCTCACCGGCGGCGAGCCGCTGGTGCGGCCCGGGGTGATGACCCTGGTGCGCGCCCTCGGCCGGCACCTGCGCAGCGGCGCGCTCGACGAACTGACCCTGACCACCAACGGCGCGATGCTGTTCAAGCACGCCGGCGGCCTGGCGGAGGCCGGCGTGCGGCGGATCAACGTGTCGCTGGACACGCTCGACCCGCACAAGTTCGCCGCCATCACCCGCTGGGGCAAGCTGGACAAGGTGCTGGAGGGGCTGGAGGCGGCGCGCGGCGCCGGGCTGGCCGTCAAGATCAACACGGTGGCCCTGAAGGGCGTCAACGACGACGAGGTCCACCGCCTGGTGGCGTGGTGCGGCGAGCGCGGCTTCGACCTCACCTTCATCGAGGTCATGCCGCTGGGCGGCAGCGGCCGCCACGACCAGTACCTGCCGCTGGGCCAGGTGCGCCGCACCTTGGCGGCGCGCTGGACGCTGGAGGACAGCGACCACCGCTCCGGCGGCCCCGCCCGCTACGTCACGGTGGCCGAGACCGGCCGGCGGGTCGGCTTCATCACCCCGCTCACCCACAGCTTCTGCGAGGCGTGCAACCGCGTGCGCCTCACCTGCACCGGCGCGCTCTGCCTGTGCCTCGGCCAGGACGGGGCCGCCGACCTGCGCACGCCGCTGCGCGCCGGCGGCGACGACGGCGCGCTGGCCGAGGCGGTGCGTGCCGCCGTCCGGCGCAAGCCCCGGGGCCACGATTTCGCCGTCGGGCGCGCCGCGGCCGTCCGGCGCTCGATCCACGTCACGGGCGGCTGAGGGCCGCGCCAGGAGGGAGTTCGGTCATGGGAAGCTTCAGCGTGCTGCACTGGCTCGTCGTGCTGACGATCGTCCTGCTGCTGTTCGGCGCGGGCAAGCTGCCCGGCGTCATGGGCGATCTCGCCAAGGGGGTGAGGGCGTTCAAGGCCGGCCTGCGGGAGGAGCCGGAGCCGGCCCGCCCGGCCGTCGCCGACCGGACCGGCGGGCCCGATGGGCTCGGCGCCGGCTGAGGAGCGCACCATGGCGCGCATGGTCTTCCTCTGCGACAGCGACCGCTGCATCGAATGCAACGCCTGCGTCACCGCCTGCAAGAACGAGCACGAGCTGCCCTGGGGCACCAACCGCCGCCGCGTCGTCACCCGCAACGACGGCAAGCCGGGGGAGCGGAGCCTGTCGCTGTCCTGCATGCACTGCGCCGATCCGCCCTGCCTCGGCGTCTGCCCGGTCAACGCCATCCACCAGACCGCCGACGGCGTGGTGCTGCACGACAAGGAGCGCTGCATCGGCTGCGGCTACTGCCTGCCGGCCTGCCCGTTCGGCGTGCCCCGCTTCCCGCAGTCGGGGACGTTCGGCCGCCGCGGCGCCATGGACAAGTGCACCTTCTGCAACGGCGGTCCCGACACCGGCGATCCGCAGGCGGCGCTGCGGCTCTACGGGCGCAACCGCCTCGCCGAGGGCAAGCTGCCGCTGTGCGCCGAGTTCTGCGCGACCAAGGCGCTGCTGGCGGGCGACGCCGAGGTCGTCGCCGCGATCTACCGCGAGCGCGTCGCCGCGCGCGGCTACGGCGCCGGGGCGTGGGGCTGGGCGAAGGCCTACGGCGAGACCGGCGGCCCGTGACGGCCCGGCGGAGGGGCCGGGCCGGGTGACGCGCGGGCGCTACGCCGCGGTGTGCCGCCCGAGGAACCGGAGCAGCAGCCGGGCGATCTCCTCGGGCTGATCCTCCATCGCGAAATGCCCGCAATCCTTGAGGATGGTGAGCTCGGAGCCGGGGATCGCGGCGTGCAGGCGGTGGGCCCAGTCCACCGTCTGCCAGGCGTCGTCGGCGCCCCAGATCAGCTGCACCGGCAGCGCGCCCAACGCGGGCAGGCGGTCGGCGATCTCCATCGTGTGCTTCGGGTCGTAGTGGCGCACCTGGTGCTGGAACAGGCTGGGCCGGCCGATCGGACCGCAGATGTAGTCCAGATACGTGTCCAGCGCCCCCGCGCCGAGACGCCGCCCGTCGTGCACGGCGCTGAGGAGCCACGCGCGGAAATGCGCCCGGTGTTCGGCCTCCGGCCGCCTCGCCATCGCCTCCAGCCCCTGCTCCATCTGCTGCCGGGTGCGCTGGGACGGATAGCTGTCGAAGCTCACCGTGTCGATCATGGTGAGCGAGCGCAGGCGGTGGGGCGAGAAGACGCCGAAGCGCTGCGCGATGCCGCCGCCGATGTCGTGGGCGACGAGGTGCGTCGTTTCCAGACCCCAGTGGTCGAGCAGACCTTCCAGGATCGCGACCTGCCCCGTGATCGAGGTGTCCACGTCGGGGGCGTGCGGCCGCTCGGAAAGGCCGTAGCCGAGAAGATCGAAGACGTGCGCCCTGTAGCCGGCGCGCGTCAGATGGGGCACGACGTCGCGCCAGATGAGCGAGGAGGACGGGGTTCCGTGCAGCAGCACCACGGGCGTGCCGTCTCCGTGGACGCCGTGCGCGATGCGGCTTCCGTTGATCACGACGTGGCGTGTGGCAAGGGCGTTCATGGCGTGGCTCCTTCCTGCTGTCACGGCGAAAGCTGGAGCGGCGGGCCCCATGACGCAAATGGATTTGCTTCATTGATCCATCGATATCCGTCATGTAAAACCGGCGTCATGAGCCACCGGCTGGACATCGACGCACTTCAGGCGCTCTGCGCCATCGCGGATCATGGCGGGGTGACGCGCGCGGCCGCTCGCCTGTCGCTGTCCCAGTCCGCCGTGTCGCACAAGATCAAGCGCCTCGAAGAGCACATCGGGCGTCCGCTTCTGGCGCGCCGCCCGGGCGGCCCGGTCTTCACCGGGGACGGGGAGACCCTGCTCGCCTACGCGCGCCGCATCCTGTCGCTGCACGACGAAGCCGTCGCGAGCCTCGCGACCAGCCCCCTGACGGGGCGCATCCGGCTCGGCATGACCGAGGACGTCATCAGCGGCGGCCTGTCCACCATCCTGGGACGCTTTGCACGGCTGCATCCGGACGTCGCCGTCCACACCCACGTCGGCCAGAGCCTGACGCTCGAGGCGGAGCTCGAATCCGGCGAGATCGACCTCGCCGTGATGCAGCGGTTCAAGCACGCGCCGCATCCCGCCGACATCGTCCTGTTCGAAGACGCGCTGCATTGGGTGAAGTCGGCGGACCTGCGGCTCGATGAAACCCGCCCGGTCCCGTTCCTCGCCTTCGACGGCCGGTGCTTCTACAGGAAGTGGGCGATGGACATGGTGGCGCCGCGCGGCGCCGGCTTCGTCACGGTGCTGGAATGCGCAAGCGTGGCCGGGATGGTGTCCGGCATCCAGGCCGGCCTCGGCGTGGCGCTCCTCAACGCGCGTCACGTGACGGCGGGGATGGAGGTGATCGACCACCTCTTCGATCCGCCGCCGGCGATCGCCTATGTCGTCCGGATCGGCCGGCGGTCCCGCTCCGAGGCGACGCGCGCCCTGGCCGGGGAGATCGCCCGGGAGAACGGGCGGCAGCACGGCGGACGAACCGCGGACGACGGCCGGCGCGTCTGAGGCGACGCGGGCGGCAGGGGCACGAGCTGGCGGCCCCGCCAGACCCCATCGCGCGCGCTCAGTCCGACTCGTCGGTGCCGACGGTGCTGCCGAAGGTGCGGTCGGTGTCGCCGCGGCCCTGCGGCAGCACGGCGAAGCCGTCGGGGAACAGGTCCTTCACCGTGTCGGAGACCAGGAAGCCGAAGGACAGGTCGCCCGGCTGCACCCGCCCGACCGAGCGGTTGGCGCTGGTGCTGAGCGCCCGGTCGCCCTCGCACAGGGCGGCGGCGACGCCCACCGTCGAGGCCATGCTCTCGAAGTCGGCGTCGGCCCGCTCGGCCGTCCGCGCCGCCTCCGTGTCGGGCCGGCAGAGGTCGGCGGTGACGTTGGCCTCGGCGTCGTGGAAGGCGATCACCAGACGGTAGCTCTTGCCCGGGTCGAAGGACTCGTGGGTGGTGAAGTTGCGTTTGGGGTCGCGCAGCTCCTCGGGCAGGGACTCGACCACCGCCGTGGCGAAGGCCTGCGGCTCCATGCCCTCCTTGCTGCCGATGACGGAGACCGCGAAGCCGCTGTCCTGCGGCTGGACGGTCGTCTCCGCGGCGGCCGTGCCGCCGGCGATCAGCAGGCCGGCCGCGGACGCCACCAGGAACGGGCGCATCGTTGCAACCATCGACTCCTCTCCCGATGTCGGTCGCGCCCCGGCGGGGCGGACGCGGTTCTGTCCCATCAGGAACACGCGGCGACGCCAAAGGTGCCCCGCGGTGCAGCGTAGCGTGCACGGGATGCGGAAAAATCGCCGGGCCGGCCGCCGCGGCGCAACGCACGGCGCCGTCCGGCGTTTCCCTACAGCAAGATCGCGTTTGGTCGGACCGACCAGACGCGATCTTGCTGTAGCCAATTGAATTTGGAGCGGGATCACTCCAGGTGATTCCACCTGGAGTGATCCCGCTCTAGGAACGCACCGACGACCGGGAGGACCCCCCATGCGACACGCTCTTTTCGCCGCCGCCCTGCTCGCCGCCCTCGGCGCCACCGCCGCCCACGCCCAGGGCGGCGGCCAGGGCGGCGCCGCCCTGGCGCCGCTGCCCGACGCGCCCGGCGGCCAGGCGCTGGCCACCGCCAATCTCGCCGGCCCCGACGGCAAGGCCATGGGCAGCGCCGCCTTCGTCGAGACCCCGGCCGGCGTGCTGGTCCAGGTGCGCCTGGAGAACGTTCCGCCCGGCACCCACGGGCTGCACATCCACCAGAAGGGCGCCTGCGAGCCGCCCGACTTCAAGTCGGCCGGCGGCCACTTCAACCCCGGCAACGAGAAGCACGGCCTGATGGCGCCGGGCGGCCGCCACGCCGGCGACCTGCCCAACGTCTTCGTCGGCCAGGACGGCCGCGCCAACGCCGACATCCTGAGCGACGCGGTCAGCCTCGGCACCGGCGCCAACAGCCTGTTCCCCCAGGGCGGCACCGCGCTGGTCCTGCACTCCGGCCCCGACGACTACCGCACCGACCCCGCCGGCGCCTCGGGCGACCGCATCGCCTGCGGGTCCATCCTGCGCACCACCCAGGCGCAATGAGCCGGGCGCAATGAGCCGGGTGAAATGACGGGGGCGCCGGCGCCCGCCGCGCGGGCGCCGGTCAGCGGCGTCCGGCGTCCGGCTTCACGACCTCCAGCTCGATGGAGATCTCGTCGACGACGTTGTTGTAGATGGCCGCGGCCTCGTTCAGCCCGTCCTGGGTGATCGCGCCGGACTGCAGCTTGCGGTACCAGATCTCCGTCAGCCGGTGGTCGACCGACACCGTCCGGAAATCGACGTCGAGCTGCATGGCCAGCCGGGTGTTCGGCCAGCCGCGCTCGATGAAAACGCGGTTCGCTTCCTTGGAGAACAGCGACAGGACCGCCGGGGTGACGGGCCGCACGTGCGTCGGGTCGCCGAGGAAGCCGTCGCTGCGCGGGTGCGGCACCTTGATGACGATGCGCGCCCCGTTCCGGCACACCCGGTACATCTCCTTCATGATGTCGAGGAAGACCGCGGTGGTCTGGCCGAGGTGCTCGAGGACGTGGATGAGCCGGATCTCGGCGACGCCGTCGGTGGCGAAGGGCCACGGCGTCGCCTCCAGGTCGACGACCATGTCGGGCGCGAAGGTGTCGTACTTGTCGACGTTGACGTAGCCCGGGAGCTTCCGGTCGCCGCACCCGAGGTTGAGCTTCAGTTCCGTCATGGGCCGGCCTCCGGTGGGATCGCTGCGCCGCCGCCGCACCGACTCGCATAGCATCCCGGCGGCCCGGCGTACAGCCCCGTCCGGCGCGCCGGCGTGCCACGGCCGGGGGGATCGCGCTCCTGGCCATGCGCCCAGCGATTGGGCGGACCACTGCCCAAATTTTCCGCATTGCGCAAATTGATTCATCAGACGTAAATGTTTTCCGCCCACCGCGTTAGGGTCGTGGGCAGCGCGAACATCCATGGCCCTTTCCGCGGAGATGCACGACGTGACGACCGCCGACCCCAGCCAGCGGCCCCACCGGACGGCCGCCTGGCTGCGCCGCTTCCTGCCGTCGCCGCCCACCGTCGACCGCCGGGAGTGGCTGCGCGCCTGCTGCGGCGCCCTGCTCGGCCTGCTGGCGACGGCGTGGCTGAGCGGCACCCTGGCGGGATCGGCGGCGGTTCTGCCGCTGCTGATCGCGCCGATGGGGGCGTCCTCGGTGCTGCTGTTCGCCGCCCCGGCGAGCCCGCTGGCCCAGCCCTGGTCGATCATCGGCGGCAACCTCGTCGCCGCCCTGGTCGGGGTGACCTGCGCGCGCTGGATCGGCGACCCGACCCTGGCGGCGGCCGTCGCGGTGTCGCTCGCCATCGCCCTGATGTTCCCGCTGCGCTGCCTGCACCCGCCGAGCGGCGCCGTGGCGCTCACCGCCGTGCTCGGCGGGCCGGCGGTGGCGGCGCAGGGCTACGCCTTCGTCCTGGCGCCGGTGGCCCTCAACTCCGTGCTGCTGCTGGTCATGGCGCTCCTCTTCAACAACCTCACCGGCCGCTCCTATCCCCACGTCGCGGCGATCGCGCCCAAGGCGTCGCACGCCACCTCGGACCCGGCGCCGGGTGAGCGGGTCGGCCTCACCATGGCCGATGTCGACGCGGTGCTGAAGGCCCACAACGAGGTCATCGACATCGACCGCGACGACCTCGAGATGCTGTTCCGGGAGGCGGAGGCGCGCGCCTACCAGCGCCGTTTCGGCACGGTGCGGTGCGCCGACATCATGTCGCGCGACGTCGTCGCCGTCGCTCCGGAGACCCGCGCCGCGCGCGTCTGGGACCTGCTGCACCGGCACCGCATCAAGGCGATCCCGGTGATCGACGGGGAGCGGCGGGTGATCGGCATCGTCACGCCCGCCGACGGGCTGGCGGTGGCGGCGCAGACCGCGGGCGAGCTGATGACCGCGCCCGTCCGTACGGCGCGGACGGACGATCCCATCACCGGTCTCGTCGCGACCTTGTCGGACGAGGGGCTGCACCACGTGCCGGTGATCGACGAGGCGGGGCGGCTGGTGGGCATCGTCACCCAGTCCGACCTGATCGCCGGACTCTACCGCGGCCGCGCGGCCCTGCCGGGCGGCGATCAGCGCTGGGGCGAACTGCGGGCGTGACGGCGTGACGGCGTGACGGGGGCGGCGAAGACGGTGGCGACGGTGCGCCCGGCCGCCGACGAAGGCAGGATGACGACAGCGATGGCGGTGCGCGCCGGCCGGCGGCTCAGCGCAGCCACTCCTTGACCTCGCGCAGGCGCTCGTCGCCGCGCGGGGTGCGCGCGTACTCGCGGCCGTAGCGGGTCTGGTACTCGCGGACGTAGCCCTGCTCGATCAGCTCCTCGAGCGCCGGGCGGACGACGATCGGCTTCAGCTTGGTGGCGCGGATGATGGAGATCAGCGACGCCGGCAGCAATTGGGTGGCGGAGCCCGGCGTGGCCCGCAAGGTCGTGAGCGTCGTCCAGTTCACCGAAGTCGGCGAGATCATGCGAACCTCCATTGGCTCGTCTGACGGAAATGCACGGGGATCCGGGCGCGGCGGAAGGGGCGCCCCGAGAGGACAACACGCCGGCCGTCCGCCGGTTTCCCGGCAGCCCGCGCGGCGACGCGACGAACCGGCTCGCCCGGGGACGCAGGCCACGCCATCGCGCTCTCCACCCAGACCGCACCAACCCGGAAAGCCTAACACGTTCGGCAGGGGTGGGTAAGGCGGGACGCGGGCTTATGCCGCAGCGCAAAAGAAAACGGCGCCCGGATTCCGGGCGCCGTTTCCTTTTTGCCGCACCGCCGCGGTGGCGCGGCGGGAGAGCGCGATCAGACCGCCTTGGCGGCGTGCATCTCGGCGATCTGCTCCGGCGTGTAGCCGAGCTGGGCCAGGACCTCGTCGGTGTGCTCGCCCAGCAGCGGCGACCCGGTGATCTCGACCTTGAGGTCGGAGAACTTGATCGGGCTGCCGACCGTCAGGTACTTGCCGCGCTGCTTGTGCTCGACCTCGACGATCGAGCCGCTCTTGCGCAGCGACGGGCACTCGGCGAGTTCCTTCATCGACAGCACCGGCGAGCACGGGATGTCGTACTTGCGCAGGATGTCGACCGCCTCGTACTTGGTCTTGTCCTTCAGCCAGTCCTCGATCGTCGCGAAGATGTCGAAGATCTTGTCCTGGCGGGCGCGCGCGGTGTTGTAGGCGGGATCGTCGATCCACTCCTCGCGGCCCAGCGCCTTGCAGATCGGCGCCCAGGCGTGGCCCTGGATGGTGAAGTAGATGTAGGCGTTGGGATCGGTCTCCCAGCCCTTGCACTTCAGCACCCAGCCCGGCTGGCCGCCGCCGCCGGCGTTGCCGCCGCGCGGCACCACGTCGGAGAACTCGCCGTGCGGGTACTGCGGGTACTCCTCGAGGTAGCCGACGCGCTCCAGGCGCTGCTGGTCGCGCATCTTGACGCGGCACAGGTTGAGCACGGCGTCCTGCATGGACACGGCGACCTTCTGGCCCTTGCCGGTCTTCTGGCGGCCGATGATCGCGGTCAGGATGCCGATGGCCAGGTGCATGCCGGTGTTGCTGTCGCCGAGGGCGGCGGCGCTGACGGTCGGGGGGCCGTCCCACCAGCCGGTGGTCGAGGCGGCACCGCCGGCGCACTGGGCCACGTTCTCGTAGACCTTGAGGTCCTCGTAGTGGTGGCCGTCGGAGAAGCCCTTCACCGACGCGACGATCATGCCCGGGTTCAGCTCGTTGATGTGGGCCCAGGTGAAGCCCATGCGGTCGAGCGCGCCCGGCCCGAAGTTCTCGACGAGGACGTCCGACTCCCGGATGAGCTTGGTCAGGACTTCCTTGCCCTGCGGAGTCTTGGTGTCGAGGGTGATCGACCGCTTGTTGCTGTTCAGCATCGTGAAGTACAGGGCGTCCGCGTCCTCGATGTCGCGGAGCTGGGTGCGCGTCACGTCGCCGGCGCCCGGCCGCTCGACCTTGATCACATCGGCGCCGAACCAAGCCAACAGCTGCGTGCACGCCGGACCGGCCTGCACGTGGGTGAAGTCGATGATCTTAATCCCCTCGAGTGGCTTGCTCATGATGCTCTTCACTCCCTTTCGGATGCTCGAGTTTTCCCCGGAGCGGCACTCGCTCGACACGTTCCGGGTTGAAACGGTTTCGTCCTTATCGGGTGGACGGAACGGCGTTCAGCCGGTCGCGGCACGCTGGGTTCGCGCCATACCCTGACATTGGCTATACCGTATACCAGATACGGTGCTCGAGGCAAGACCCATTGGGAGCCGCGCGAACTGTTGTTCGCGCGAACAAAGAAGGGCTGTCATGCACGAGCTTGCCCTCCTCCGCCCCTGGCGGGGGAGGGTGGTGCCGAAGGCGCCGGGTGGGGGCTTGGTCCTGCAAGGATGCCGAACGCCGGACGGCGCGATGCAGGCGTGCGCAATACCTTGCCCCCACCCCGACCCTCCCCCGGCGGCGCCGGGGGAGGGCGTATCAGACCGCCACCGCCGTGCGGTGGACGGTGAGGAAGGTGGCGCTGGCGACGCCGACGGTGAGGACGTGGGCGCGGGCGGCGGCGGTGGCGGCGGCGGCGTCGCCGCGCAGGATGGCGGTGACGATGGCGTCGTGCTCGTCCCAGCTCTTGGCGAGGCGGCCGTCGACGCGGAACTGGGCGCGCCGGAAGGGCGCCAGGCGGGTGCGGGTGGCGGCGGCGAAGTCGCGGAGGTAGCCGCAGTGCGCGCCGTCGTAGAGCAGGGTGTGGAAGCGCACGTTGACCTCCTCGTACGCCGCGCGCGCACCGTCGCGCACGAAGGCGGCGGAGCCCTGGTGGAGGGCGTCGAGCGCCCGGCGCTCGGCGGCGGTCATGCGCCGGGCGGCGAGGCCGGCGCACACCCCTTCCAGCTCGCCCATGGCGTCGAACATCTCGCTCAGCCGCTCGTCGGTGATGGCGCCCACCACCGCCCGCCGGTTGGGCGGCCGCTCGGCCAGCCCCATGGTGGAGAGCTGGCGCAGCGCCTCGCGCACCGGCGTGCGCGACACCCCGAACCGCTCGGCCAGGCCGCCCTCGTCCAGCTTCCCGCCGGGCGGCAGGATGCCGCGGACGATCTCGTCGGCCAGCACCTGGACCATCTGGTCCACCGTCGTCCCGGCCCGCAGCAGCGGCCGCCTGCGGTCGCTCATGCTGCGATCGCTCATGCTGCGGCCGCGGGCGGCGGATGGGGAATCGCGTCGAGCAGCGCCCGGGTGTAGGGATCGGACGGCGCGTGCAGGATGCGCTCGGCGGTCCCCTCCTCGACGATGCGCCCGGCGCGCATCACCATGACGCGGTCGCAGATCAGGCGCACGACGTTGAGGTCATGGCTGATGAAGAGATAGCTCATGCCCAGCTCCGCCTTGAGGTCGGCCAGGAGATTCAATACCACCGCCTGCACGGATACGTCGAGTGCCGCGGTCGGTTCGTCGAGGATGACGAGCTTGGGGTCGAGCGCGATCGCGCGGGCGATGCCGACGCGCGCCTTCTGGCCGCCCGAGAGCTGGTGCGGGAAGCGGTCGAGCAGGTCGAGCGGCAGGCCGACCCGGCGCGCCAGCTCCTCGGCCCGGGCGCGCGCCGCGGCGCGGCCCAGCCCGGCCATGCGGAACAGCGGGTCGGCGATGGAGCGGAACGCCGTCCAGCGCGGGTTGAGGCTGTCGGTGGGGTCCTGGAAGACCATCTGCAGCTTGCCGCGCAGCGGGTGTCGGGCGAAGCGGTCGGCCGGCACGGCGCCGACGTCCTCGCCGGCGAAGCGGATGGCGCCGGCGGTCGGGTCGAGGAGGCGCATCACCATGGCCGAGGTGGTCGACTTGCCGCAGCCGCTCTCGCCCACCAGCCCCAGGCTCTCGCCCTCGTGGACGGTGAAGGAGAGGCCGTCGACGGCGCGGAACGGCGCCGCCCCGTGGCGGCCGGGGAACGCCTTCACGAGGTCGCGCACCTCCAGGAGCGGCCGTCCCCCAGGCGCCGGCGCCGGCACCGCCGCCGGCGGCGGGTCGGGCAGCAGGTCGCGGACGTCGGAGTCGAGGCGCGGGGTGGCGCGCAGCAGGCGCCGGGTGTAGGGGTGCTTGGGTGCTGCGAACAGCTCGGCCGCCGGGGCGTTCTCCACCACCGCCCCCTTCTCCATGACGACGATGCGGTCGCAGTAGGCGGCGGCGAGGCCCAAGTCGTGGGTGATCAGCACCACCGACATGCCGCGCGCGCGGGTCAGCTCGACCATCAGGTCCATCACCGCCTTCTGGGTGGTGACGTCGAGGCCGGTGGTCGGCTCGTCGGCGATCAGCAGCTGCGGCCGGCAGGCCAGCGCGATGGCGATGACGATGCGCTGGCACATGCCGCCCGACAGCTCGAACGGGTAGGCGTGGTAGCGCGCCTCGGGATCGGCGATGCGGACGGCGCGCAGCGCCTCCACCGCCTGCTCCCTGGCGGTGGCCGGCACCGCCAGCCCGTGCTCGATCAGCACGTCCTCGATCTGCCGGCCGACCGGGCGGATCGGGTTGAGGGCGGCGCGCGGGTTCTGGAAGACCATGGAGATCTCGCGCCCGCGCATCTCGGCCATGGTGCGCTCGCGGGCACCGCGCAGGTCGACGCCGCCGAAGACGATCGAGCCCCCGGCGATGCGCCCGGCGCGGTCGAGGATGCGCAGCACGGCGTAGGAGGTGACCGACTTGCCGGAGCCGGACTCGCCGACGATCCCCACGGTCTCGCCCTTGGCGACGGCGAAGGACACGGTCTCGATGGCGCGCACGGTGCCGCGCCGGGTGGCGAACTCCACCGTGAGGTCGCGGACGTCGAGCAGGGGCACGGAGGTCATGGGACGGCGCTCCTCAGGTGCGGCGCTGCGGGTCGACGAGGTCGCGCAGCCCGTCGCCCAGCAGGTTGAAGGTGAAGACGGCGAGCATCAGGGCGGCACCGGGGAAGAGGGCCAGCCACCATTCGCCCGAGACGATGAAGTTGGCGCCCTCGGCCACCATGATCCCCCATTCCGGGGTCGGCGGCCGCACGCCCAGCCCGATGAAGGAGAGGCCGGCGGCGTTGAGGATGGCCCAGCCCATGTTGAGCGACACCTGCACCATCATCGGCGGCAGGGCGTTGGGGAAGAGCTGGAAGGCGAGGATGCGCAGGGAGCCGTTGCCCGACAGCCGCGCCGCCTGGACGAAGCCGGCCTCGCGCCGCACGTTGACCTCGGCGCGCACCATGCGGGCGTAGAAGGGCAGGTTGATGACGGCGGTGGCGTAGACGATGTTCTCCACCGTGTTGCCCGCCGCGGCGACGATGCCCATGGCCAGCACGAAGAGGGGAAAGGCCATGATGGTGTCGAGCGCCCGGCCCACCACCCGGTCGGTCCAGCCGCCGTAGAAGCCGGCCAGCCCGCCGAGCACCGAGCCGGCGACGAAGGACAGCGCCACCGCCGCCACCGAGATGGCGAGGTCGAGGCGCGCCGCCACGACGACGCGCGAGAACACGTCGCGCCCGAGCTGGTCGGTGCCGAACCAGTGCTCCCAGGACGGCGGCTGCAGCGCCGCCGCCGCGTCGGTGGTCAGCGGGTCGTAGGGCACCAGCGCCGGCCCGAACAGGGCCGCCGCGACGATCGCCAGGAACAGGGCGAAGGCGACGGCGGTGATCGGGTTGCTGGCGACGACGTGGCGCAGGTGGCGGGCGAAGCCGCTGCGCCACAGGGCGCGCGGCGCGGCGGCGGCGACGGGAAGCGGCATGGCCATGGCTCAGCCCTCCAGACCCAGGCGCGGGTCGATCAGCGTGTAGAGCAGGTCGATCACCAGGTTGAGCGCCACGAACAGCAGCGCCATGGTGAGCACGAAGCCCTGCACCGCGGCGTAGTCCGACACCACCAGCGCCTCGACCGCGTAGGAGCCGATGCCGGGCCAGGCGAACACCTTCTCCACCAGCACGTTGGCGCCGAGCGCGAAGGAGAACACCATGCCGAGCGTGGTGACGACCGGCAGCAGGGCGTTGCGCAGGGCGTAGGTCACCAGCACGCGGCGGCGCGACAGGCCGGCGGCGCGGGCGGTGCGGATGAACTCGCTGCCCAGCGCCTGCAGCATGGAGGCCCGCGTCATGCGGGCGATCGGCGCCAAGGTGAACAGCGCCAGCGTCACCGCCGGCAGCACCAGGTGCGCCGCGGCACTGGCCGCCGCCTCGGTGTCGCCGGCGAGCAGCGCGTCGATCAGGTAGAAGCCGGTCACCGGCTCCGGCGGCAATGCGATGATGTCGAGCCGCCCCATCGGGGCCGGCGCCCAGCCCGCGAGGTAGTAGAAGACGTAGACCAGCGCCAGCCCGGTGAAGAAGGTGGGCAGCGACACGCCGGCGGTGACGACGAAGCGGCAGAGATGGTCGATCCAGCTGTCCGGCCGGGTCGCCGCGAGGATGCCCAGCGGCACCGCCACCGCCACGGCGATGACGAGGGCCAGCAGGGTGAGCTCCAGCGAGGCCGGCAGCCGGGTGAGGATCTCCGTCAGCACCGGCTGGCCGGTGGAGATGGAGGTGCCGAGGTCGCCGGTCGCCAGGTCCTGCACGTAGGCCAGGAACTGCACCGGCAGGCTGCGGTCGAGGCCGAGCTGGCGGCGGATCTCGGCGATCGACGCCGCGTCCGCCGCCGGCCCGGCGAAATAGACCGCGGGATCGCCGGGCAGCGCCCGGGTCAGCAGGAAGGTGATGACGATGATGCCCAGGAGGGCCGGCACCGCCTGCAGCAGGCGGCGCCCGGCCAACCGGAGCTTGGGGGGAACGGTCACGGCCATGGGCCCTCCGAGCGTGATCAGGCTTGTCGAGGCCCTCTCCCGCGCCGGGAGAGGGAGGGGCCATATGCGCTCATCATTCCGCCCTCCCCTCCGGCGGGGGAGGAAGGGGCCCGACCGAAGGTCGGGAAGGTGGGGGCAAGGTCTTGCCGAAGGAGCCGGTTCCCCGATGCGGCATCATCGGAGTGTCGGCCTCCCCGCGAAACCTTGCCCCCACCCTCCCGCTTCGCGGGGCCCTCCCTCCCCCGGCAGGGCCGGGGGAGGGCCGAAGCGAGCGCACAGGACGGGAGAGGGATAAGGGCGTCCCTCTCAGGCGCTGCGGAAGCCCAGGGCGCGGACGTCGGGCATGCGGTGGAACCAGAACTCGTACCCCGTCACGTCGGGGCGCATGGCGACGTTCATGCTGGGCTGCCACAGCGGGATGCGCGGCACCTCGTCGAAGGCCTTGGCGATCATCCGCTTGATCTTCGGCGCGTAGGCCGGATCGTCCATCGCCATGTCCAGGGTCTCCTCCACCAGCGTCGCCATCTCCGGGTCGTCGTAGTTGGAGGAGTTGAACAGGTTGCCCTTCACGTAGGCCCAGTAGAAGTAGTAGTCCGCGGTGTTGAGCCAGCCGCCGAAGTTCTCCAGGTGCAGCGGCAGCTTCTTCTCGACCAGCGCCACCGTGCGCCAGTTGGCGCCGGGGATCTTCTCCAGGGTGGTCTTGATGCCGATCTTCGCCAGCCCCTCCTGGATCAGCAGCGCCGTCGGCTCGCCCCACTCGGCGGTGCCGAGGTCGAAGGACAGCGGCACCTCGAAGCCCTTGGCGTAGGGGGTCTCGGCCAGCAGCGCCTTGGCCTTGTCGTAGTCGGTGTCGTAGGGGAACGGCTGCGGCCAAGCGATGTCGGCCGGCTCGGCGCTCTTGCCGCCCCACATGGGCGCGCCGAGCTTGTAGGCGGCGTTGGCGAAGATGTCGGCGTAGGGGATGGCGTAGGCGATGGCCTGGCGGACCTTCTTGTCCTTGAACGGCTCGAAGATCAGGTTGGGGCACAGCACGTTGATGCAGTTCTCCACCGGCGTGCCGACCACCTGCACCTTGCCGGCGTCGGCCAGCTCGCGCGCGTCCTTGGCGGGGATGTCGTGCGACAGGTGGACGTCGCCGCGCTCGATCAGCGCGCGCCGCGTCGCCTGGGACGGCACCTCGCGGATGATCACCCGCTTGACCGCCGGCACCGGGCCGCCGGTCCAGGAATCGTTGCGGCTGTAGACGAGCTGCTGGCCGGGGTCCCAGCGCTCCACCTTGAAGGCGCCGGAGCCGGCCGGGTTGCGGTGCAGGTACTCCATCGCCCAGGGATCGTCCTTGGTGGCCTTGGCCTTGGCGACCTCGCTGTTGATGATGAAGGGCACCGGCACGGCGAGGTCGGGCAGGGTCAGCTTCGAGGGATGGATGAAGGTGATGCGCACCGTCTTCTCGTCGACCACCTCGAACTGGTCGGGCGAGACGAGGGAGCCCGCCTTCATCTGGGTGGTGGGGAAGCCGCCGACGGTGACGGCGCGGTCGAGCGACCACTTCACGTCGGCCGCGGTGACCGGCTTGCCGTCCCAGAAGGTGGCCTTCTTCAAGTGGAACACCGCCGACATGCCGTCCGCCGCCACCTCCCAGGCCTCGGCCAGTTCGCCCTCCAGCTTGGAATAGTCGTAGCTCAGCGAGCCGTCCGGCAGGGTCTTGGTGCCGAAGGTCAGGAGCCGGTCGTAGCAGTTGACCGCCACCTGGTAGCTCGGCCGGTTGGTGCCGGTGCGGTGCAGGTCCAGGCTGTTGATGGTGGTGCCGGTGACCACGACCAGGGTGTCGCCCGTGGCCGCCGCGGCGGGCAGCGCCCGCAGGAAGGGCAGCACGCCCGCGCCGAGGGTCGCCGCCGAAGCACTGCCGAGGAAGGTGCGCCGGTTCATCATCGCTGGAGGTCCTTTCGTGGAGCGCAGGGTTTGCGAAAGTGTATGCACTTTCGGGGCCACCACGGCCCGGCGCGGAAAGGACGCGTTGTTCCAAGGAGTTGCTGCGCAGGTGCGTGGTTCTGCAGCGGCCGCCGTTGCGGCCGTTCTGCGCAAATGATGCGCAAATGACCGCAGGCGGGAAAACTGCTTAATAAGTATGCAGAAGGGGGGCCGTTCCCCGGGGTGCGGGGGGTGGGCTCACCGCGCCGCGCCCAGGTAACGGCGGGCGAGCCATTCCGCGACGAGGGCGGGCTTCTCCGCTCCCGCGATCTCGACCGTGACGGTCATCGTCGTCTGCACCTCGCCCGGCCGGATCTCCTCGAACCGCGTCAGGACGAAGCGCCCGCGGATGCGGCTCCCCACCGGGACGGGGGCGAGGAAGCGCACCCGGTTCATCCCGTAGTTCACGCCCATGGCGGCGCCCTCCAGCCGCGGAACGTCGCGCATCATGTCGGCGATCAGGGAGAGCGTGAGGAAGCCGTGCGCGATCGTCGTGCCGAAGGGCGAGGCCTTCGCCCGCGCGGGGTCGACGTGGATGTACTGGTGGTCGCCGGTGCAGTCGGCGAACCGGTCGATCCGTTCCTGCGTGATCGGGATCCAGCGCGAGACGCCGAGCTCCTGGCCGACCTTGGCCTCGTACTCCGTCCGCGACAGCGTCGCCATGGTCGCGCCCTCCGAAGGCCCTCGCCGGTCAGGCATCGACGTAGAGATCGAGCGCGAGGTCCCGGGCCGCGGGATCGCAGAGGTAGCGGTCGAAGTCGGTCTGTCCGTGTCGGCGCAGGACCTCCTCGTCGAGCAGGGTGTGCCCCGTCATCTCGTGCGCCGGAGAGGCGAGGATCAGGCACGCCGCATCGGCCACGATCGCCGGCGTCCGCGACCGCTCCAGGTACTCCGCGCCGACTTCGAACCGCACGGCGTCCGTCGCGACGGTGGTGCGCGGCCACAGCGTGTTGACGGCGATGCGCCGGCTGCGGAACTCCTCCGCCAGGCCCATGGCGATGAGCGTCATCCCGTATTTGGTGACCGTGTAGGGGATGTACGGTGCGAGCCACCGGCGGTCGAGGTTGAGCGGCGGCGACAGGCTGAGGATGTGCGCGTTGTCGGACGCTTCCAGAAGGGGAAGTGCGGCCCGGGCGACGGCGAGAAGGGCCCTGGTGTTGACCTGATGGAGCAGATCGAAGCGCTTCATCTCGAGCGTCGCGGCGGGTTCGAGCCGTATCGCCCCGGCGTTGTTGACGACCGCGTCGAGGCCGCCGAACGCGTTCTTCGCGGCGTCGACCGCCCGGGCGATCGCGGCGTCGTCGCGGACGTCGAGGCGGACCGCAAGGGCGCGGCCGCCGCGGCTGCGGACCTCCTCGGCGACGGAGTGGATGGTGCCCGGCAGCTTGGGATGCGGGACGTCCGACTTCGCCGCGACGACGATGTTGGCCCCCTCCGCCGCCGCCCTCAGGGCGATCTCCCGTCCGATGCCCCGGCTCGCACCGGTGATCAGGATGGTACGCCCGCTCAACGCACCGGTCATTCCGCCTCCTCGCGCGACGACGCGCGCTCCTGCCCGTGGTTGCCGGTGACGGCCGCCGCGTCGCGGGCCGCCGTGAAATCGGGGCGGCGCTTCTCGAGGAAGGCCGCGAGCCCCTCGGCGGCCTCCGCGCCGTAGCGCGCGCGGTTGATGGCGCGCGCCTCGACGTCGAGGTGCGTCGCCAGCTCGTGGTCGAGGGCCGCGTGCACCTGCCGCTTGATGCGCGCCGTCGCCTCCGGCGGGCCGGCGGCGACGCGTTCCGCCAGCTCCAGCGCCGCCGCCAGCACCGTGCCGTCCGGCGCCAACCGGTTGACGACCCCCAGCTCGGCCAGCCGCGCGGCGGCGGTGGGCCGGCCGAGCAGGCACATCTCCATGACGAGCTGGTGCGGCAGGGAGGAGCGCAGGAAATGCGTCACGCCGCCGTCCGGGCTGAGGCCGACGCGGACGTGGGCGACCGTGAAGGCCGCCGACTCCCCGGCGACGATCATGTCGCAGGCCAGGGCGAGGGCGACGCCGGCCCCGGCAGCGCCGCCCTCCACGGCCGCGACGACCGGCGTCGGAGCGCCGACGATGGACCGGATCATCGCGTTCAGCTTGTCGGTGTTGGCCGTCACGTCGGCCAGCGGCCGCGCGGCGCTGTCGCGCAGCGCCCGGACGTTCCCGCCCGAGGAGAAGAAGCCGCCGGCACCGGTCAGCACGATCGCGCGGACGTCGGGGTCCGCCCCGGCGGCGATGATCCGGGCCTGCACCTCCGGGTAGACGTCGGGACCGATCGCGTTGCGGGTCGTCCCCCCGTCGAGCGTCAGCAGCAGGATCCCCCCGCGCCGCTCGGCGTGAACGCGTGTCCGGTCGTCCTCGGGTTCCGCCATCGCTTCCTCTCCCCCTTCCGCACCGGCGAGACTATCGGCATGCGTCCTGCCGAATCAACGATTTTTGATGCAACGGATGGTTTTCGTTTGAAATAGTGAAACGATCTGAGAAAATAGTTCTATCATATGGAGGATCGACCATGAGCCGAACGGAGGGCGAGGGCCCGCTCAGGGGCCTGCGCGTGCTGGACATCGCGACGATCATCGCCGGCCCGATGGCCGGGACCCTGATGGCGGATTTCGGTGCGGAGGTGGTGAAGCTGGAGCTTCCCGGCCTCGGCGACGGTCTGCGCGGGTTCCCTCCGTTCCGCGACGGCAAGTCGCTGTGGTGGAAGGTGACCAACCGCGGCAAGTATTTCGGCACGCTCGACCTGCGCGCGCCGGACGGCCGGGAGCTCTTCCTGCGCATGGTGGCGAAGAGCGACGTCGTCATCGAGAACTTCCGGCCGGGCACGCTGGAGCGCTGGGGGCTCGACATCGCCACCCTGTGGCAGGCCAACCCGCGCCTCGTCGTGCTCCGCCTCAGCGGGTTCGGGCAGGACGGCCCGCATTCCCACCTGTCGGGCTTCGCGCGGATCTTCGAGGCGATGGGCGGGCTGACCGGCATCTCGGGCACGCCGGAGCTGCCGCCGATGCACACGGGCTACCCGATCGGCGACCCCATCGGCGGGCTGTTCGGCGGCTTCGCCATCATGGCGGCGCTCTGGAGGGTGGCGCAGGGCGAACGCGAGCAGGGGGAGGAGATCGACCTGTCGCTGACCGAGGCCATGTTCCGGATCATCGAGGTCCTGGCGATCGAGTACGACCAGCTCGGCGAGGTGCGCCGGCGCAGCGGCAACAGGAACCTCTACTCCGCGCCGTCCGACGTCTATCTGACGGCGGACAAGCGCTACGTCTCGCTCGCCGGCAGCACCAATCGCACCTTCGCCAACAACGCCCGGGCGATCGGGCGGCCGGAGCTCGCCGAGGACCCGCGTTACGCCACCAACGCGGCGCGGGTGGAGCATGCGGCCGACCTGGACCGGATCTTCGGCGGCTGGATCGCCGCCCACACCCAGGAGGAAGCCGTCGCCGCGTTCCGCGCGGCCCACGGCACGCTGGCCCCCATCTACTCCGTCGACCAGATCTTCGAGGATCCGCAGTTCGTCGCCCGCCGGGCGATCGCCACCGTGGCGGACGAGGACTTCGGCGAGGTGCGCATGCAGGGGCTGGTGCCCCGGTTCAGGAGGCGTCCGGGGAAGATCCGCTGGGCGGCAAAGGGGCTCGCTGCCGACAACGATTATATCTATAAGGAGATCGTCGGCCTCGGCGACGCCGAGATCGCGGGGTACAAGGCCAAGGGCATCATATGAGCGAGGGGCGGGACGTCGCCAACGGCGGTGCGGAGGACGGGGGTCCGCTCGATGCCCGCGCCGTGCAGGACGCCTCCCTGTCCTCCACGCTCATCCGCGGCATCGAGATCCTGCAGTGCTTCAGCTCCGGCGACCGGGCGCTCGGCAACGCGGACATCGCCCGCCAGGTCGGCCTCAACCGGCCGACCGTCTCGCGGCTGTGCAAGACGCTGGTGCACCTCGGCTATCTGCGCCGGGACAGGAAAGGGGCGTTCCGGCTGGCGCCGAAGCTGCTGGCGCTCACCTACCCCGTGCTGTCGGCGATGCCGTGGCGGCACGACGTCCTGCCGACGATGCGCGAACTCGCCGAGATGTGCGCCGGCAACGTCTCCCTCGGCGTGATGTCGGGAGACTCGTTCGTCCACATCCAGACGGCCGGCAGTCCGCCGGGCTGGCCGCACGTTCCCGACATCGGACAGACCGGTCCGCTGCACCGGTCGGCCCTGGGATGGGCGCTGCTGTCCATGCTGTACGGGCCGGAGTTCGACGACAAGCTCGCCGAGCTGCGCGGTCTCCACCCCGCGGAGTTCGCCGCCTTCGCCGACGCCACCGCCGCCGCGGTCGAGCGCTGCCGGACGCAGGGTTTCTGCGTGTCCTACGGCGACTGGCGGCCGAACCTCGTCGCCGCCGCGGCGCCGCTGGGGCGGACCGACGACGGGCTGTGCGTCGCCATCGCCTGCGCCGTGCCGCGCTATCGCGCGGTCGCCGAGCATTTCGAGACCGACCTCGGCCCGCGCCTGGCCGATGCGGCGGAGTCGATCCGCCTGTCGGGCGTCTTCGCCCTGCCCAAGGCGCCGGGCTGACCACGGCCGCACCGGGCCGGCGTCCGCCGGAACGCCCCGGTGACCGCATTCGCATTCGCCCTGTGTATTCGCCCATGTCGGCCGCGTGCCTTTCCCTCCCCTGGCCCTGCCGGGAGGGGCGGACCGGCTCGCCCTCAAGGAGATGCGTGAATCCGCTGGCCCCGCGAGGGAGAGGGTTCATGACACCGGACGCAATCGCCGTGGGCGGACCGCCGCCGATCCGGCGACACCCTCGCCTCCCGCGCCCACCGTCGCCTGGCCGTATCAGTTTCATTATTTTGAACGAGACTGCTTGATACGCGCGTATTTTGAAATTTTCGATTGAGCCGCGGGAGTCGCTGTGTCAAAGTGATTCGGGAATCCAGCCATCAGAAGTGCGGATTGCCCATGGGGAGGAACGATATGCGGATAAGGACACTCGCCGCCGCGGTGTGCTTCGTCACGTCGTCGGCCTACGCAGCGGAATTCGACCTGCCCGACCAGCTCGTCTGGTCGGCCTACGGCACCGGATCGGCCGGCTACAACCAGGCCGTCGCCATCGGCGCGGCGTTGAAGGAGGCGGCGGGCGTGAACCTGCGGTTGCTGCCGGGCCAGAACGACATCGCCCGCATGGAGCCGCTGCGCCAGGGCAAGGCTCCGTTCTCGGCGAACGGCATCGGTGTCTATCTCGCGCAGGAGGGCGTCTTCGAGTTCGGCGCGAAGACCTGGGGACCGCAGAAGATCCGTCTTCTCGCCACCAACACCGGCGGCGGCGTCGCCATGTCGCTCGGCGTCGCCCGCGACGTGTGCGACGCCAAGGGCAAGCCGGACTGCAAGGGCTTTACCTTCGCCGACCTGAAGGGGCTGCGGGTCGCCTGGATCAAGGGCGCGCCGGCGCTCAACGTCAACTCGACCGCCTGGCTCGCCTATGGCGGGCTGGACTGGGACGACGTCGAGAAGACCGAATTCGGCGGGTTCGCCGCGGCCTGGAAGGGGCTCGTCGAAGGCTCGGTCGACGCCGCCTTCTCCGCGACCAACGCCGGAAACACCTACGAGGCGGCGGCCGGCCCGCGCGGTCTCGTCTGGCCGCCCTTCGACCCGCAGGACGAGGCGGCCTTCCAGCGGCTGCTGGCGGTGGCGCCCTACTACATCAAGGTCCACGCCACCGTCGGTTCGACGATCGACGGGACCGAGGGCCGGGACATGGCGGCGTTCGCCTATCCGATCCTGATCACCTACGACGCCGTCGATGCCGGCCTGACCTACAACATGACCAAGGCCATGTTCGAGCTGCTGCCGCTCTACGCGGGCAAGGCGCCCGGCATCGACGGCTGGGGGCTGCGCTTCCAGAAGTTCGACTGGGTGATCCCCTACCACGAGGGGGCGATCCGCTTCTACAAGGAGGCGGGCGTGTGGTCCGACGCGGCGCAGGCCCACAACGACCGCCTGGTCGCCCGCCAGGAGGCGCTGGCGAAGGCGTGGGCCGAGCTGAAGGCCGGCAACCCGCAGGACTGGGACGAGGCCTGGGAGGCGAAGCGCCGCGAGGCGCTGAAGGCCGGCGGGTTCGAGATCGCCTTCTGATCATGGGCGGGGCGGGCGTTCGGCCCGCGCCGCCGCGCTGCAGCGGCCGCAAGGAGCCCGCGGGCGTTCTGCGGGTCCGCAGCACAGTGCTCAACCGGGAGGAGCCCATGGACCGTGGCGCGAAAGCCATCGAGGCGGAACGCGTCGCCGAGAGCGCGACGCTGTCCGGGCCGGCCCGCTGGGTCGTCGCCGTCGGGACGGTGGCCGCCATCGGCGTTTCGGTGAACCAGTTGTTCAATCTGCGGCTCGGCGGCTACGCCATGCTGGAGGGGATGTATCTGCATCTCCTCGCCGGCCTCTTCCTCACCATGACCTTCCTGTGCTTTCGCGCCGGCGGCGGCGTCTCGCAGCGGGCGCCGTGGTACGACTGGATGCTCGCCGCCGCCACCCTGGCCGTCGCCGGCTTCTTCGTCCTCACCTCGGACGAGAGCCTGGAGAACGGCTGGGAGTACGCCGCTCCGGAGACGGCGGTGTGGTTCTCCATCGCGTTCTACGGCCTGATCCTCGAAGGCATGCGGCGGGCCGGCGGCAACGTGCTCTTCGCCATCGTCCTGCTGTTCTCGCTCTATCCGACCGTCGCCGACCGGGCGCCCGATCCGCTGAACGGGTTCGCCCAGCCGTTCCGCGACGTGGTGCCGTTCCTCATGCTGTCGTCCGAGGCGTCCTTCGGCATCCCGATGCAGGCCTTCGGCAACCTCGTGATCGGCTTCATCCTCTTCGGGGCGATCCTGCAGTACACCGGCGGCGGGCGCTTCTTCAACGATCTCGCCATGGCGCTCGTCGGCCGCCACCGCGGCGGTGCGGCCAAGGTGGCGATCTTCGCCTCGGGGTTCATGGGCTCCCTGTCGGGTTCGGTGATCTCCAACGTGCTGACCACCGGCGCGATCACCATCCCGGCGATGAAGGAGAGCGGCTTTTCCGCGCGCTACGCCGCGGCGACCGAGGCCTGCGCCTCCACCGGCGGGGTGCTGATGCCGCCGGTCATGGGGGCGACGGCCTTCGTCATGGCGTCCTGGCTGGGCATCCCCTACGTCGACGTCATGATCGCGGCGGTGATCCCCTCGGCGCTCTACTACTTCGGCCTGTTCGTGCAGATCGACGCCTATTCCGCACGGCGCGGCCTCAAGGGCATCGCCCGGGGCTCCATGCCCGGCACGGCCGCCATATGGCGCGAGGGCTGGGGGTACGTCCTGGTGTTCGTGCTCCTGATCTTCCTCATGATGGCGTTCCGCTGGGAGACCACCGCGCCGTTCTACGCGGTCGCGCTCCTGCTGGTCATCGACCAGCTCCAGAAGAGGCGCGGCTTCACCGTGTCCGCCTTCGTCGACATGATCGTCTCGGTCGGCCGCACCCTGGCGGAGCTCGTGGCGATCCTGCTCGGCATCGGCATGATCGTCGGCGCGTTCCAGGTGACCGGCCTCACCGGCCCGCTGGCGACCGAGCTGGTTCACCTGGCCGGCAACTCCGTGGCGATGCTGCTGGTGATGGGCGCCATCACCTCGTTCATCTTCGGCATGGGGATGACGGTCACCGCCTGCTACATCTTCCTCGCCATCGTGCTGGCGCCGGCGCTCGTGGAGGCGGGCCTGAACGCGCTGGCCGTCCATCTCTTCATCCTCTACTGGGGCATGATCAGCTTCATCACGCCGCCCGTGGCGCTCGGCGCCTTCGCCGCGGCGTCGATGGCCGGGGCGAACGCCATCGGCACGGGGTGGGAGGCCACCCGGCTGGGCGTCGTGATCTACGTCGTTCCCTTCTTCTTCGTGCTGAACCCCGCCCTGATCGGCCAGGGCGCGCCGGCCGCGGTCGCGCTCTCCCTGGTGTGCGCGCTGGTCGGGATCTGGTTCGTCGCGGCGGCGATCCAGGGGTATCTCGCGTTTGCCGGAACCATCGGGTCGGGCGCCGCGGCGATGGGGATGAGGCTGATGCTGGCGGCCGCCGGCTTCGCGGTCGCCGCACCGTTCGACGGGCCGTTCGGCCTGAGCCAGCTCGACCTCTCCCTGCTCGGGCTCCTGCTGGCGGTGCCGCCGGCGCTGTTCACCTGGCGCCAGAACCGTGCGGCGGTGGACGACCGCATGGCGGAGACGGGCTGAGCCGAACCGCGGGCCGGTCCCCCTGGAGCCGGTCCCGGCGACAGGCGACCGCTTGGATTGCCCGGCGTCACTGCCCACATGGCCGGACATGGCACCCGCACCCCCCCTGCTCCCCCGGCGCGCGCTGCTGGCCGCGGCGGCGGCCCTGCCCGCCGCGGCCCTCCCGCTCCGGCGCACCGCGGCGGCGACCGCCGCCTTCGACCCCGCCCTGCTGCGCCGGGCGACCGAGCGCGCCGCGCGCCTCGACCAGCTCCACACGCTCGTCGTCGGGCGCCACGGCACGGTGGCGGTGGCCGAGGCCTTCCGCGGCCCGGCGCCGGCCCGGCCGGTCAACGTCAAGTCGGTGTCGAAGACGCTCGTCGCCTCGCTGGCCGGCGCCGCCATCGACCGCGGCGTGCTGGCCGGCGTCGACGCCACGCTCGGCGCGCTGGCGCCCGGCCTGATCCCGGACGGCGCCGACCCGCGGGTGCGCGCGCTCACGGTGGCCCAGCTCCTGACCATGCAGGCCGGGCTGGAGCGCACCTCCGGGCCGGGCTACGGCCGCTGGGTGGCGAGCCGGAACTGGGTCGCCCACGCGCTGAGCCGGCCGTTCGTCGCCGAACCGGGGGAGCGGATGCTCTACTCCACCGGCAGCTACCACGTGCTGGGCGCCGCGCTCGCCCGGGTGACCGGGCGCAGCCTGCTGGCGCTGGCGCGGGACTGGCTGGGCGAGCCGCTCGGCGTCGACCTGCCGTCCTGGACGCGCGATCCCCAGGGCTTCTATCTCGGCGGCAACAACATGGCGATGGCGCCGCTCGACCTCTTCCGGTTCGGCGAGATGTGGCGCCAGGGCGGCGTGTGGGATGGCAAGCGGGTGCTGAGCCAGGGCTGGGTCGACGCCTCCTGGACGCCGCGCACCCGCTCCCCCTTCTCCGGCGACGCCTACGGCTACGGCTGGTTCCTCACCCGGGTTCAGGAGCATGCGGTGGCCTACGCCCGCGGCTACGGCGGACAGATGCTGTATGTGGTGCCGTCGCTCGGCCTGACGGTCGTCGTCACCTCCGACCCCACGCGCCCGGCCCGGTCCGAAGGCTACGTCGGCGATTTGAATCGGCTGCTGGCCGAAGGCATCATTCCGGCGGCCACGCCGGCCGACGCGACACCGGCGCCCGAACCATCATAAAACGCCGGCGGCGGACGGGTGGGCATGCCGGCCGGCCCGGTGTAGGATGGACCACCCGCGCGGCGCCGGCGCCGTGCCGCCCCCGCCGTCGACGGTCCCATGCTCGACCTGAAGTCCCTGGAGATCTTCGTCTGGACCGTGCGCCTCGGCGGCTTCCGCCGTGCCGCGGAGCGGCTGAACACCACCCAGCCCGCCGTCTCCGCGCGCATCGCCCAGCTCGAGGAGGAGCTCGGCGTCACCCTGTTCGAACGCCAGGGCCGCCGTGCCGCGCCGACCCGCCAGGCGGTCGTCCTGCTGGGCTACGCCGAGCGCATGCTGGCCCTGCGCAGCGAACTGGTGTCGGCCATCGCGGACCGCAGCGCCATCCGCGGCATCATCCGCCTCGGCGTCGCCGAGACCCTGGTGCACACCTGGCTGACCACCCTCATCGATTCCCTCAACGCCTTCTACCCCGCCGTCTCGCTGGAAGTGGAGGTCGAAACCTCGCCCAACCTGCGCGAGGCGCTGGTGCGCCACGACGTCGACATCGCCTTCATGCTGTCGTCCTACACCGATGCCCGCTTCCGCGTCCTGCCCCTGTGCAGCTACGCGCTGGCCTGGGTGGCGAGCCCGACGTTGGCTCTGCCCGAAGGGCCGGTGACGCTGGCCGACCTGGCGGCCTGGCCGGTCATCACCTTCTCCCGCACCACCCAACCCTATGGGGTGATCCGCGAGATGTTCCTCTCCGAGGGGCTGCCGGTGCGGATGTTCGGCAACAGCTCGCTGTCCAGCGTCGTGCGCATGGCCATCGACGGCGTCGGGGTCAGTGCCATCCCCGGCGCCATCGTCGGGCGCGAACTGGCCAACGGCAGCCTGCGTCTGATTCGGGGCGAGAGGCCCCTGCCCAGCCTGTCCTTCGCCGCGGCGTACCCGGCGAACCAGGAGAACCACATCGCCGCAGCGGTCGCCCAGCTCGCCGCGGAGATCGCCGATGCCCACCGAAGCGACACGGTTTGATCACGCTACCGCCATTAATTGATAACAGATCGCGATCATTCGACATCCAAACATACGATTGGACGTGATCGATCGAAGTCAGGCCAACTCTGCTTACGGCAAGAACAATTGCCGCGCGGCAAAACGCCACATCCGGGGCGGCAGGCGGCGCGGCCGGCAGCAGAGGAGATGACGATGGGCGCACCTCTTGGCAGGCGGGATTGGCTTCGGCGCGCGGTGGCCGGCGCGGCGATGGTCGCCGCGATCGGCATGGGCTGGACCGGCATGGCGCGGGCGGCCGAGGAGATCCGGATCGGCGTCATCTACCCGCTGACCGGCGCCGCCGCCTCGACCGGCGTCGAACTGAAGGCCGCCGCCGAACTGGCCGCCGCCATCACGAACGGCGAGATCGAGGCGCCGGCCGGCCTGGCCGCCGGCGTCGGCATGCCCAACCTGAAGGGCGCCAAGATCCGCCTCATCTTCGGCGATCACCAGGGCAACCCGCAGGTCGGCGCCACCGAGGCCGAGCGGCTGATCACCAGCGAGAAGGTGGTGGCTCTGGTCGGCTGCTACTTCTCAAACGTCACCGCCACGGCCAGCCAGGTGGCCGAACGCTACGGCGTCCCCTTCCTCAACGCCTCGTCGTCCTCGGCGATGCTGACCCAGCGCAATTTCAAATGGTTCTTCCGCACCACGCCCCATGACGACCTGTTCGTCACCAACTTCTTCGAGTTCCTCCAGGACATGGAGAAGACGACGGGGACCGAGCTGCGCACGCTCGGCCTGTTCAACGAGAACACCCTGTGGGGCAACGAGACGACCAAGCTGGAGCTGAAGCTGGCCGAGGAGCGGAAGTTCACCGTCGCCGAGAAGATCCTGTACCCGGCCAAGGCGACGCAGCTGACGTCGGAGGTGCAGCGGCTGAAGGCGGCCAACCCCGCCATCGTCATGCAGTCGTCCTATCTCGGCGACGCCATCCTGTCGATGAAGACCTACAAGGAGCTGGGCTTCACCCCGTCGATGCTGCTGGCCAACGACGCCGGCTTCAACGACAGCGAGTTCCTGAAGACCCTCGGCAAGGACGGCGAATACGTCGTCAGCCGAGAGGTGTGGGCGCTCGACCAGGCCGACCGCAATCCGCTGATCAAGACGGTCAACGACCTGATGAAGGCGCGTGCCGGTGTCAATTTCAACGGCAACTCGGCGCGCGCCTTCACCGGTGTCGCGGTGCTGGCCGACGCCATCAACCGCGCCGGCTCGACCGAGCCCGAGGCGATCCGCACGGCCCTGCAGAAGACCGACCTCGGGGCCGACCAGATCATCCTGCCCTGGACCGGCGTCAAGTTCGACGCCAACGGCCAGAACGAACGTGGCCGCGGCATCATCGTGCAGGTCCAGAACGGTCGCTACGTCACCGTCTGGCCGACCGACGTCGCCACCGCCAAGGTCGTCTTCCCCCTGCCCGCCTGGGACAAGCGCTGAGCGCCGCGGCGGCGGGGGTCCGCCCCCGCCGCCGCCATCCTTGTCACCACTGGCTTCGGGGGAGACCGGCGATGACGGCCGACCTGTTTTTGCAAATCCTCGTTTCGGGCCTGCTCATCGGCCTCATCTACGCACTGGTGGCGGTCGGCCTGACGCTGATCTTCGGCGTGATGGACATCGTCAACTTCGCCCACGGCGAGTTCCTCATGCTCGGCATGTACGCCAGCTTCTGGGGCTTCGCCCTGTTCGGGCTCGATCCCATCCTCTCGCTGCCGCTGACGGCGGCGCTGCTGTTCGCGGTGGGCGTGCTGGTCTACCAGACGATCATCCGCCGCATCCTCGACGCGCCGATGCTGTCGCAGATCTTCGCCACCTTCGGCCTGATGATCCTGCTGCGCGGCCTCGCCCAGTTCTTCTGGAAGCCCGACCACCGCCTGATCAGCCACACCCTGGTGGACGGCAACGTGTCCCTGGGTGTCGTCCAGTTCGGGCTGCCGCAGTTGGCGGCCGCGGTCGGCGCCGTCGTGGTCACCGGGGCGCTGTGGCTCTTCCTCCACCGCACCCGCCTCGGCACGGCGCTGGAGGCGACCGCCATCGACCGCGAGGCGGCCACGCTGATGGGCATCGACGGCCAGCGCATGTTCGCGCTCGCCTGGGGCATCGGCGCCGCCTGCGCCGGCATCGGCGGCGCGCTGATCGCCACCTTCTTCCCGATCTTCCCCGACGTCGGCGCCAACTTCATCCTCATCGCCTTCGTGGTGGTGGTGCTCGGCGGTTTCGGCAGCATCGCCGGCGCCTTCTGGGCCGGCCTCATCGTCGGCGTGCTCGAGGTGGTGGGCGGCTTCATCATCGGCCCGGAATACAAGACGGCGATCGTCCTGTCGCTCCTGCTGCTGGTGCTTCTGGTCCGGCCCAAGGGCCTCATGGGGAAAGCCTGATGACCTCGATCGACCTGCCCAAGACCGCCGGCAGCCTGGCGCTGCTCGCCGTCGCCCTCGTGCTTCCCCTGGTCGTCGCCGACCCGGCGCAGCAGAACTTCCTGATCCTCATCCTCATGGGCGCCCAGCTCGGCGTCGCCTGGAACATCATCGGCGGCTACGCCGGCCAGGTGTCGCTGGGGCATGCCGTGTTCTACGGCATCGGCGCCTACACCTCGTCGACGCTGCTGCTGACGTTCGGCGTGTCGCCGTGGCTCGGCATGCTGGCCGGCGGGCTGGTGGCCGCCGCGTTCTCTCTGGCGATGGGCTGGCCCTGTTTCCGCCTGAAGGGGCATTACTTCGCCATGGCGACCATCGCGGTCGCGGAGATCGTGCAGATCCTGGTCACCAACTCGGAGACGCTCTCCGGCGCCGTCGGCCTCTATCTGCCGATGGACCGCACGGGCATGGCGGCGCTCGTCTTCGCCACGTCGAAGCTGCCCTACTACTACGTCATCCTCGGCCTGCTGCTGCTCACCGTGGCGGTCTCCTGGGCCATCGAGCGCAGCCACATCGGCTACTATTTCCGCGCCATCAAGGACGAGCCGGAGGCGGCCCGGGCGCTCGGAGTCAGCCTCACCCGCTACAAGCTGATCGCCATCGCCGCGTCCAGCTTCCTGACGGCCCTCGGCGGCACCTTCTACGCCCAGAAGGAACTGTTCATCGATCCCGGCTCGGTGTTCGCGACGGGCATCTCCATCAAGATCGCCCTGATCGCCATCCTCGGCGGTGTCGGCACCCTGCTCGGCCCGGTGCTGGGCGCGGTGATCCTGGTCGCCATCGAGGAGTACAGCCGCACCCTGTTCGGCAGCACCGGTTCGGGCACGGACATGATCATCTACGCGGCCATGATCATCCTGGTCGCCGTCTACAGCCCGGCCGGCGTCAGCGGCCTGCTGCACGACCTGCGCCGCCGCCTGCCGGCGATGCGCGCCAAGCGGGAGGTGCGGGCATGAACACAGCGCCGCTCCTCGCCGTCGACGGTCTCGGCAAGGCGTTCCAGGGCCTCGTCGCCAACCGCGACATCGACTTCGTCATCCATCACGGCGAAATCGTCGGGCTGATCGGCCCCAACGGCGCCGGCAAGACCACCCTCTTCAACTGCGTCGCCGGCTTCCATCAGCCGACCTCGGGGCGGATCGCCCTGGAAGGCCGCGACATCACCGGTGCGGCGCCGGAGACCGCGGCGGCGCTGGGCATCGCCCGCACCTTCCAGATCGTGCGCGTCTTCCACTCCATGACGGCGCTGGAGAACGTCATGGTCGGCGCCATGCTGCGCGACAAGCGGGTGTCCCACGCGCGGGCCCGCGCCCGGGAGGAGCTGGCCTTCGTCGGCCTGTCCCACCGCGCCGACACGCCCGCCAGCGCCATGACCGTGTCGGAGCAGAAGCGCCTGGAGGTGGCCCGCGCGCTGGCCACCGACCCCAAGCTGATCCTGCTGGACGAGGTGATGGCCGGCCTCAACCCCACCGAGGTGCGCGAGGCGTCCCAACTCGTGGTGGGCATCCGCGAGCGCGGCATCGCCAGCATCATCGTCGAGCACGTCATGGAGGGGATCATGCCCATCGCCGACCGCATCCTGGTGCTCGACTACGGCGCCAAGATCGCCGACGGCACGCCCGGCCAGATCGCCGAAGACCCGGCGGTGATCGCCGCCTACCTCGGGGAGTGACCGGCATGCTCGAGGTCCGCAACATCCAGTCCAGCTACCGCCGCGTCCCCGCCATCCGGGACGTCAGCCTGACCCTCGAGGCCGGCGAGATCGTCGCCATCGTCGGCGGCAACGGCAACGGCAAGTCCACCACCCTGCGCGCCATCGCCGGCCTCAACGCGCTGGACGGCGGCGCCATCCGCCTGAAGGGTGAAGCGCTGGACGGCGTCCCCGCCCACGCCCGCGTGCGCCGCGGCCTGGTGCTGGTTCCCGAGGGGCGCCGCCTGTTCCCGCGCCTCAGCGTCGAGCAGAACCTGCAGCTCGGCGCCTACACCGCCGACGACCCGGCGGCGCGTCAGGAGCAGCTCGCCTTCGCCTACGAGACCTTCCCGGTGCTGGGCGAACGTCGCCGCCAGCAGGCCGGCACCCTGTCCGGCGGCGAACAGCAGATGCTCGCCATGAGCCGCGGCCTGATGAGCCGGCCAGACCTGCTGATGCTCGACGAGCCGTCGTGGGGCGTCGCACCCAAGCTGGTCACCCGCATCTTCGAGACCATCCAGCGCATCCGCGAGCGCGGCATCTCCATCCTGCTGGTGGAACAGAACATCCACCGCGCCCTGGAGATCGCCGATCGCGGCTACGTGATCCAGACCGGACGCATCGTCATGCAGGGGACGGGCCGCGACCTCCTCGGCAACGACATGGTCCGCCAAGCCTATCTCGGCATGTAGACGGCCCCGCCCGCAAAGGACAGCCATGCAGCTTCAAATCGACGATTACACTCCCGGGCTGGCCGAACGCCGGCGCATCCGTGCCGGCTTCCACACCGGCCCGACCGCCGGCCTCGCCCCAGGCTACGTCCAGTGCAACCTGGCGATCCTGCCCGCCGACTGGGCCGCTGAGTTCCTGCGCTTCTGTCAGGCCAACCCCAAGCCCTGCCCCCTGCTCGCCGTGTCGGAGCCGGGCGACCCCACCCTGCCCACGCTGGGACGCGACATCGACATCCGCACCGACGTGCCGCGCTACCGCGTGTTCCGCGACGGCGCCTTCGTCGACGAGCCCGCGGACATCCGCGCCCTGTGGCGTGACGATCTCGTCAGCTTCCTGATCGGCTGCTCCTTCTCGTTCGAGGAGGCGCTGCTGGCCGAGCGCCTGCCGGTGCGCCACATCGCCCAGGGCAGCAACGTGCCGATGTACCGCACCACCCTGCCCTGCACGCCGGCCGGCCGCTTCCACGGCGGCACGGTCGTGTCGATGCGCCCCATGGCGCCGCGCGACGCCATCCGCGCGATCCAGATCACCTCGCGCTTTCCCTCGGTGCACGGCGCACCGGTGCACTTCGGGAACCCCGAGGCGCTCGGGATCGCCGACCTCGACAAGCCCGACTTCGGCGACCCGGTGCCGGTGGCACCCGGCGAGGTGCCGGTGTTCTGGGCCTGCGGCGTCACCCCGCAGGTGGCCATCGCCAACGCCCGGCCTCCCATCGCCATCACCCACAGCCCGGGCGCGATGCTCGTCACCGACCTGCTGAACGCCCAGCTCTCGGCCCTCTGAGGCCATCCCCGTCCGTCCGCCTGGTCCACCGCGCCGCGCCGCCGGCGCGGCAACGGGCTCCGCTTGCCCGGTCGCCACCCCAGCCAAGGAGAAAGGCATGCGCACTCCCCGCCTCATTGCCGCCGGTCTTGCCGTCGCCACCGGCCTTCTGGCCGCCGGTTCGGCGGCGGCCGACACGCTCAAGCTGGTCGCCCTCAACTTCCCGCCGTTGATCTTCGAGGAGAACGGTGCGCCCACCGGAATCGCCTTCGATCTCGTGACCGAGGCCCTGCGCCGCGCCGGTCATCAGGCGAGCGTCGAGGTGATGCCGTGGGCGCGCGCGCTGGACATGACCCGCGACGGCCAGGCCGACGCCATCTTCACCGCCTACCGGACGCCCGAGCGCGAGCAGTTCCTGAACTACTCCAACGAGGTCGTCGTCCCCCAGGTGGTCTCGCTGTTCGTGCGTGCGGATTCCCCCGTCGCCTTTGCCGGCGACCTCGCCGCCCTCGCCCCCTACCGCGTCGGCGTCGTCAACCAGATCAGCTACGGCAAGGCGATCGACGACGCCATCAAGGACGGGGTCCTCGCCAACGTCGAGAAGAGCAACGATTCCGACAGCAACGTGAAGAAACTGGTGGCCGGCCGCTTCGACGTCATGCCCAGCAACCGGTACGTCGCCCGCCACATCCTGAAGGCGCAGGGCGTCACCGACCAGGTCAAGGAACTGACGCCGGAGGTGCAGAACATCCCCAGCTACATCGCCTTCACCAAGGCGCGCGACACCGCGGCGCTGCGCGACGCCTTCGACGCCGCCCTGGCGGCCATGAAGGCGGACGGGACCGTCCAGACGATCATGGACAAGTACACGCGCTGATCCCGGCGGGGGGCCGGCCAGCCCCCCGTTTCGCCCCCGCCCGTCCAACGAGGCCGCCAACGAGGCGCATCCCCCGTGTCCCGATCCCCCACTCCGCCCCGCCTCCTGCCGGCCGGCGACGCCGCCCTGGTCATCGAGCTCGGCGACGGCATCGCACCGGAGCTGAACGAGGCGGTCCAGTGCCTGGACCGCCGCATCGCGGCGGCGCACCTGCCCGGCGTCGTCGAGACGGTGCCGACCTACCGCTCGCTCCTGCTGACCTTCGACCCCGTGCTCACCAGCGCCGAGCAGCTGACGCCGGCCCTGCTCGATCTCGCCCAGGGGTTGGCGGCGGACCCGGCGACGACGGCCCGGCGCTGGGTCATTCCCGTGCGCTTCGGCGGCGCCCGTGGCGAGGATCTCGACGCCGTGGCCCGCCACGCCGGGTTGAGCACCGACGAGGTCGTGCGCCTGCACTGCGCCGCCGACTACCGCGTCTACATGCTGGGCTTCTCCCCCGGGTTCGCCTACCTCGGCGGCCTGCCCGACGCGCTGCACCTGCCGCGCCGCCAGAGCCCGCGCCTGAGCACGCCGGCCGGCAGCCTGATGCAAGGTGGCGCCCAGGCGGCCGTGTCGCCGGTCGCCATGCCCAGCGGCTGGCACCTTCTGGGCCGCACCCCGCTGCGCGTCTTCGACCTCCGGCGCGAGCGGCCCTTCCTGCTGGCCCCCGGCGACCGCGTGCGCTTCACCGCCATCGACGATGGGGAGTACGAGCGCCTCGCCGCGGCCGCGGAACGGGGCGAAGCGGTGCCCGGGGCGGTGCCCGGAACGGCGGCGCGCGACGTGGTGGAGGCGGTGCCGTGACCGCGCTCGTGGTCCAGGCGGCCGGGCCTCTCTCCACCCTTCAGGACGCTGGCCGGGTTGGCTTCCAGCGGTTCGGCGTGTCGGTGGCGGGCGCCGCCGACCCCCTGCTGCACGCCGTCGCCAACGCGCTCGTCGGCAATGGACCGGCCGAGGGAGCCATCGAGTTCACCCTGTCCGGCGATACCCTGCGCGTCGAGGACGGCGGCTGCCGCCTCGCCGTCGCCGGCGACGTGGAGCTGACGATCGACGGCGCCACCGCCGCACCCTGGCGCAGCCACCGCCTGGACGCCGGGCAGACGGTGCGCGTGGGCCTGTTGCGCGCCGGCCTGCGCGGCTACCTCGCGGTCGCCGGCGGCTTCGCCGTGGCGCCGGTGCTGGGCAGCGTGGCGACGCACCTGCGCAGTCGCCTGGGCGGACTCTCCGGCGACCGGCTGCAGGCCGGCGACCGATTGGCGCTGCGCGCCGCAGCACCGCCGGCCAGCGGCGAGCGGCGCCTCGACCCCGACGCGCTGCCGCGTCGCGGCGACGTGCTGCGCGTGGTGCCCGGCCCCCAGGACGACCACTTCACCGCCGCCGGCATGGCGGCGTTCCTGGAGGGAACATACCGCGTCGGCCATGAGAGCGACCGCATGGGTTGCCGCCTCGAGGGCCCGCCCATCGCCCACGCCCGCGGCTTCGACATCACCTCCGATGGCGTGCCGCCGGGCGCCGTGCAGGTGCCGGGGACCGGGCAGCCCATCGTCATGCTGGCCGACCGCCAGACCACCGGCGGCTATCCCAAGATCGCCTGTGTCATTACGCCGGACATCGCCGTGCTGGCGCAGAAGCGGCCGGGACAGACCGTCCGTTTCCGCGCGATCGGCCGGACCGACGCCGAGGAGGCCCACCGCCGCCAGCACCGCGTCATCGCCGAACTGCCGGGCCTGCTGCGCGAAGCCGCCGACGGCGCCCTCTTCGCCAGCGAGCGCCTGCTGTCGATCAACCTCGTTGACGGCGTCTTCGACGGGATGGCGACCGAGTAGCCACCGACTAGGAGGGACCATGCGCACACGCTTCCGGGACCGCATCGCCGCGCGGGTGGTGTTTCCCATCGCCCTGCTGATCGCGGTCTGCGTCGCCGCCGCCACCACGGCGGTGGCGCTGGTCAACGTGGCGGACGCCCGGGCCGCGATCGTCGGACGGACCACGCTGGTGACCCGCATCATCGCCGGCGGATTGGCCGAGCCGATGTGGCAGATCGACGAGGCCGCCGCCGCCGGGCAGCTGGCCGCGCTGGCGGGCGACGGCGACTACGTCGGCAGCGTCGTCTATGACGCCAAGGGGGCTCCTTTCGTGCGCGACGGGGCGGCGTTCGACGGCAGCCCCTCGGTGCTGGTGGAGACCGCCGACATCGTGCGCGCCGACGGCGACCGCCGCACCACCCTCGGCCGCGTGTCCGTCGCCCTGTCGAGCCGCCGCGCCGAGGCCCAGGCCGCCGTGCGCGCCGCCGCCATCGCCGGCACCGGGGCCGCCTCCCTCCTGGTGATCTGCGGCGTCCTCTTCCTCATCGTGCGCGGCGTCATCCGGCCGCTCATCGACCTGACCGGCGCGATGGGGAGGCTGGCCGGCGGCGACACCACCGTCGCGGTGCCGGCGCTCGGACGGCGCGACGAGATCGGCCGCATGGCGGCGGCGGTGGAGACCTTCAAGCAGAACGCCATCGACAAGCTGGCCCTGGAAGCCGAGCAGGCGACCCTGCGGCGCGCCGCGGAGACCGAGCGGCGGGACGCCATCGGCCGCATCGCCGCCGACTTCGAGACCCACGTCCAGTCCGCCCTGCACCACGTCGGCCGGTCGGTGGAGGACATCGTCGCATCGGTCGACCGGCTGGCCGACAGCGCCGACTCAGCCGGGCGCCTCAGCGACGCCGCCGTCGGCGAGGCGGGCGCCGTGAGATACCGTCACGTTGAGCAAGCCCTATTTTCAGGGGGCGAGCTTTGGTTCGAAGGGCTTTCGGGCCTTGGCGA